>JBKPOG010000211.1:0-42785 GCA_046732975.1 Pseudomonadota bacterium | reverse complement strand
GAGGAAGCGATCGCCCAACTCGGCGTCTCGCGTCAGACGCTGTACGCTTACGTCAGTCGCAATCGCATCGGCACGGTCGTGGCGCCGGATGACCCGCGCCGCAGCCTCTATGACGCAGTCGATGTGCGCCGGCTGGCCCAGCGCAAGCGCAGCGGACGCAGCCGCCGCGCAGTCGCGGCCTCGACAATCAGCTGGGGCGAGCCGATCCTCGTTTCGGCCATCACCCGTATCGAAAATGGCCGGCTGGAATATCGCGGGCACGACGCCATTGAGCTGGCTGAACGCGCGACCCTCGAAGAGGTGGCCGTCTTGCTGTGGCAGGTGGACGGGCTGCCGGAGCCTCGGTCCCGTGCCACATGGCCGTGCGCGCAGGCGCCGACCGGCGCCGCAGAGTCCTGCATTGCGGCGATGGCGGACCTTGCCATGGCAGGACTTTGGACGGGACGCGTAGACAGCGTTCTGCCGGATGCGATGCGGGTGCTGGACAGGATGGCCTGGTCCGCAGCCGGCCTGGTCGGCACGGCTGTTCAGCCGTCGGCCCGACCAATACACGAACGGCTGGCATCCGCATGGGGCGTGGGCACGTCAGCGGCAGACCTGATCCGCCGTGCGCTGGTGTTGACCGCCGACCACGAGCTGAACGCCTCGACATATGCCACGCGCGTCGTGGCATCCACGCGTGCACCTCTAGGGGCGTGCATCCTGGCGGGTCTTGCGGCGCTGGTCGGCCCACTGCATGGCGGCATGACGAACGAGGTGCGCCACCTCTTGGCTGATCCGGTCGTGGCAGCAGATCCTGCGGCCTCGATCGCAATCAGGCTCGCACGCGGTGAACGCATTCCCGCCTTCGGCCACCCGCTCTATCCGAACGGCGATCCCCGCGCCCGCGCGATCCTCGAGCGCCTGCCACCTTCACCGCGAGCGCAGCGCCTCGTCGAAGCGACGCAGGCCATGACTGGCATCGCTCCAAACATCGACTTCGCGCTGTTGGTCCTAGAGCAGCAGTTGGATTTGCCGGTGGGGGCCTCATTTGCCACGTTCGCCGTAGGGCGCACGGTCGGCTGGATCGCCCATGCCTTGGAACAGTGGCGCGATGGGACGTTGATCCGGCCACGAGCGGTTTACCCTGCGGACGTGCATCGCGAGTGATCAGCGTACGCGCTGCACTGGACCTTTCGAAACCGCGGAAACTTCAGCTGCCAACGTTGACTACCTGAACGCGTCGGTTCCGCTGTTCCGGGGTTTGATCGGGCGTCGGCACGAGCAGGCCATCCTCTCCCATGCCGACTGCCTCCATGCGGCTGCGATCCACGTGGAAGTTTGTCGCCAGATAGTCGACCACGGCCGTCGCGCGACGGTCCGACAGCTCCTTATTGTACGGACGCGTCCCCACGGTGTCGGTGTGACCCTCGATGTGGAAGCGATAGCTTGCCAGCGTCTGGTCACTGAGCGCCTTGCCCAGGTTGTCCAGCACCTGCGCCGCCTCCGGGGTCAGTTCTGCTGACCCGGTCGCGAACTGCACGTTGAGACTGATGGCCGGCGCCTGCCTGGGCGCGATCGGTTGGCCTGCTGTCGAGCTGGCGTTGCCAGTCGCTGGCTGCAGGCGAATGCCCCGTGTAGGGCCAGATGGCCCGGTGGGGGTCAGCGATCTGATGATCTGGTCGGGACTTGGAACATTCTGCGCCGACGCGCTTGATGCAAAAATTCCGGCGGTCAGCAGCGCGACGGCGACCAGTGTCGTGTGGCTACGCATAATGAGTCCCTCCCGACCCAGACCGTATCGCTATAGCACACATCGGACGGCATGCAGTGTTCTTGGTCACATCACGCACAGGGAGATATGCCCGGCATTGATTCAGCGAGTTTCGTCCCCCTGGTTCAGCTCAGCTTCCAGCCGCATTGGCGGCTTCCAACTCGGCTTGCACGAAATGTCCCGGACGACCCTCCGCACGCTCCAGCACCAGGTGCCGTTCGTGGAACGCAGCCACCGACGGGCGATGCGCGATGGAAACCAGCGTGGTGTTCGGCAGTTTTGTCTTCAGGGTGTGGTAGAGTGTTGATTCGGCCTCCGGATCGAGACTCGCGGTCGCCTCATCCAGGAACAGCCAGTCCGGCTTGATCAACAAGGCACGTGCCAGCGCCAGACGCTGCTGTTCGCCACCCGAGAGCTGCTGTGCCCAGTGCTCGTCGTGGTCCAGCCGGGACGCGAATTGGCCCAGTCCCGTGTCCTCGAGTGCCTGCGCAACCTCCTCCCGGCTGAAGGCCGTGGCCGGGTACGGATACGTGACCACGTGACGCAGCGTGCCCAATGGAATGTAGGGATGTTGCGGCAGGAACAGGCAGCGCTCGACAGGCCGCTGCACACGGCCATGGCCGAATGGCCAGATGCCGGCCAGCGCGCGAAACAGCGTTGATTTGCCGGAACCGGATCGTCCCGAGATCACCACGGAATGGCCTGGTTCCAAGACGAGATCCGTGTTCTCCAGCAATTTCACGCCATTCGGCAGTTCTACTGTTGCGTCCCGCAACGCTACCGACCGTTCCCCTGGATCGGCCAGCGTCAGGCCCGTGCCGAATGCGGCGCGCGCCGCCACGACCGCACGGTGAAACGTGGTGAGTCGTTCAACAATCGCATGCCATTGTGCCAGGTCGGGATACCGCGAGATGAACCACGACAGCGCATCCTGCACCCGGCCAAATGCGCCTGCGGTCTGGGTCAAGCCACCCAACGGGATCTCGCCGGAAAAGAACCGTGGCGCTGCGACGATGAAGGGAAACACCACAGCGACCTGCTCATATCCCGCAGTCAGTGCGTTCAGCAGCTTGGTCCGCTGCATGATCGCCCACCAGTTGCCGATCACCGCTCCGAACCGGTGACCAAGGATGTCTTTCTCCTCCGCTTCACCGGAATACAGCGCAATGCCTTCCATGTTCTCACGCACACGCACAAGGCTGTAGCGGAAGTCAGCTTCGACGCGCTGCTGCCGGAAACGCAAGGCGGCGAGCGGTCGCCCAACCAGATGGGTCAACCACGTGCCTACAATCGCATATATCAGCGCCACCCAGACCATGTAGCCGGGCACCGGGACGCCGAACAACTCGATCGTCCCCGACAGTGACCACAGGATTCCAAGAAAGCTGACCAGCGTGACGATATTTGCCAGCAGGCTGATGCCCAGCGTCAGCGTGTTATCGACGTAGTCGCGGATGTCCTCGGCGATCCGCTGGTCAGGGTTGTCGCTGCCAATGGCAGCGCGGTCCGTTGTCAGACTGATCCGGTAATAGGCACGATCGGCAAGCCACTCATCGAGAAGCCGTACCGTCAGCCAACGACGCCAGCGGATCTGCAGCCATTGCGACAGATAGGTGAAATAGACCGCGACAAGGATATATACCGCGGCGATCTCGCAGAACCCGGGCATGAAGCCACTCGGCGTGGAGCGATAGACGAACAGCAGTTCGAAAAAGGCGGCAAAGTTCTTGTCCTGCAGCGAGTTGAAGAACTCCCGGTTCCAAAAGCTCAGGATCACCGTCATGCCGACCAACAACAGACGCAGCGCCAGGATGGTGATCAGCAGGCCCCAGGCCGACCACTTCTCGTCTGAGGTATAGTAGGGCTTCGCCAGACGCCAGGCGTCACGCAGGAATGGTCGGATACCTCGCATAGCAGCCTATCTTTCGTCGGAATGGTTGATCTTGCTCGTGATAGCGGCGAGCCACGTGCTCAACCGCTGCCGGTTCACGCCGAAGTCTGAATATCCGTACAGGCTGCGTGAATACAGTACGAGCGTGCTGGCATCCGGACCCGCCTCAGCGACCTGGGCAGTGATCAGATCGGGGAAGTTGAGCACGGCGCTGCGCGCAACAAAATGCGCCTGACGACCGCCGACATACTGCGCCGCGAGAAACGTCCGCGGCTGCTCCTCGGCAACCCCAACAAGCAGCTGGTAGAGGCGCGGTGCCGGCAGCGGGAAACGCGGCGTGACAAGGTCGGGTGCAGGTTGGCTGCCGGCAGGGGCAGCGAGGGCGGTGTTCGGGCTGGCCGGCCGCACGATGTGGTCCATGTCCATCAGCGCCGGGGCCGACAGCCCGGCCGCACCGGAGGCGGCGCAGGCCGGCAGAAACAGTCCCAAGAACCACGCGAGCGGGGTCATCCGGGTGTTCGGTTGCCTGATCGCATGGACCGCTCATGGCGCGGATCACGCAAAGCCGCAAGTTTCCTGCCGCTTACGGTCCCTTCACCGAACTGTGGTGGGATGTTAGGCGGAGACGGCCGGGACCTCGGTCATGACCTCTGATTCGCACTCGATCGCCGCGCCGGAGCACTGCATCCTCCAGCATCGGCTATTCGCATCATTCGCCGACCCCTTGTTCCGCCGGGCAGAATCCGACGGCTCTCCTGTCATGGTGGTCAAATTGGGTGACCGAGAAGCGGCCATCCCGTTGCGGTCGCTGCAACGGGAGTTCGCAATCGCCGACGACTCCGATGACGGGCGTATGCTCGGTTTGATTGCCCAGTCGCTCGATTTCATCTCTCTTCTGCGCGTTGGCGACGCGCTTCCGACCGAAGTCCTCAGCGGCCAGGCGAGTTGGGAACCGGACCTGGTGCACCTGGAAATCTCCAAGGCACGCCTGCAATGGCAATTGGTGGCGTGGCTGAATTCCGGCACGGGTGCCGAAACGCCCGCGCTGGATGCTGGATCGCTCCTCCAGGTGGCAGACGATCCGGCACGCAAGGCGCAAGTGCAACAGGCGTTTGCCAAGGCGGCGGAGGCACTCGGCATGCCCTCGCGAGAGGGGGTCATCCAACTGGTGGAGGAGCTGGCTCAGGAACTGGCCTACATAGAAGCGCTACGCGACCGGCTGCTCCGTCGAGTAAAGGGGATGTCGGACAAGCTGAACCGCATGGCACAGAATTATCATGGTGACGCCTCTCATCTTGAGACGTTGACTCAGGTCCGACGGCTGACAAACATTGCTTTCAAGCAGATCAGCCACCGCTTCGACGAGTTGGATGCGCAGACGGGCGAAGTGATGTCGGCATTGCGCAATGCCGATAGCCAGCGAGTCTTCATTCGATCCAACCGGGACTGGCTATATCGTACTCAACGCGCGTGGCATGCACTGCTGACCGACTGGGATGTGGCGGGTATAGGCTACGACGAAGGTGTATTGTTGCTGCTCAACCGCAGCTACCATTTCCTGGCACCGCGCTTCATGCCGGTGACCGAATGGGAATCGCGCACGCTGCCGCACGGGCGCAAGAAGGAGTCGGCTCGCAGGATGGTGTGGTGATCAGGCGCGGGTCAGCTTGCTGACCGCACGGTCGAACTGAGCAAGATAGATATTCTCTTCAGCATCGAGCCAGATGCCATGGACATTGAAGGCGCCCAGCGTCGGATCGTCACGGCCGAAGTGCGCAAGCTTTCGTCGATCCATTGTCCAGATCGAGACGCCATCAGCCGCAGCGACATAGATCGCCTCGCGACCGAAGGCGAGATCGCTTGGCATATCGAAGCCGGTCCACTGCGCCAGCACTTCACCCGTGGACGCAAAGATCTGGATGCGGTGATTCTCCCGGTCGCAGACATACAGCTGGTCCTTGGCATCGGCCGTAATGAAGTGCACCAGCGCGAACTGGCCGGGACCGGTGCCAGGCTCGCCCCAGGAGTGCTTCAACTCGCCTGCGGCCGAGAAACAATGTATGCGCCGGTTGCCATACCCGTCCGACACAAAGAACTCGTCGATCGAGGTGAATGCCACCCCGGTCGGCATGTTGAAGGGACTGCCGTACAGCGTCGGCATCGCCATGCCGCGGACGCCCAGTGTGCGCAGTAGCGTGCCATCCGGTTCGTGCTGGGTCACGGTGTGCAGGCCGGTATCCGTGATCCACACTTTGCCGGCGGGATCGATCGTCAGGCCATGTACGAAGTTGGAGAATTCTCCCTCGCCCCATGAGGTCACGAACCGGCCTTCAGCGTCGAACACCATAACCGGGTGAGCGCTGCGGCTGAGCACGTAGATGTCGCCATTGGCAGCGGCCGCACCCTTGACGCTGGTGCGCGGCGGACCGGCGAGGTTGGCAATGCCAAAGTTCCACCAGCGCGGTGGCTTCGCCCAGTCGCGCTGGAACCGATACCGATAATCACCACTGCCGATAAAGAGATCGGTCATGTCGTCCCACGTCCTCATTGCATCGCGGCAGCGATGACAGAGGAGACGGTACTACGAGTCAAATTCCCCAGGGCGCAGCAATCGTGCCAAACGATCCAGTACCGCATTCGCCATCCCCGGTTCACCACCGGTGAAGAACCCACGAGCCACGTCCAGATATTCGTTGATGACAACTTTGGCCGGTGCCGCGCCTGGCATCCCCAGCTCTGCTGCGCCGGCACGCATTACCGCACGCAGCACGGGATCGATCCGCAAGAGTGGCCAATCTGCCGGCAAGGCATCCGCCAGCATGTGGTCGATCGTGTCCTGTTGCGCCACCGCAGCGCGTACGATGCGGGCGAACAACGGAACCTCGGCATCAGGCACGCGGCCCTCCTCGAAGCCACCGGTGCCTGGCAGTTCTCCAAGACGGTGTCGAACAAACTGGTCAATAACCGTCTCGGCATTGTCCTGTGCCTGCTCGCTCTGGAACAAAGCCTGCACCGCGGCCAGACGCGAGGCCGTCCGCGCCCTGCGCGGCGATTGCGCCATCAGTCTGCGCCGAGGTGTCGCGCCGCGTTGATCTGCAGGAGAGCCGCAGCCGCAGCCTCTGCCCCCTTGTTGTGACCATCCATACCCGACCGTGCCTCTGCCTGCGCCAAGGTGTCGCAGGTAAGCAATCCGGTGCCGAGTGCAAGACCGAATTGCAGCGCCACCTGCATCATCCCTTCCATGGTGGCACGACAGATAAACTCGTAGTGGTCAGTCTCTCCGCGCACAATGCAACCGAGTGCAACGAACCCGTCGAAGCGCTGCTTGCCGCGGACGGCCAGGCGGATCGCCTGCGGCAATTCAAACGCGCCGGCGACGTCGAGTTGCTCGAATGTGCCGCCAGCCTCGCGCAAGATACGCGTTGCGCCATTGGTCAGTCCATCCACGACGACACGATAATAGGGTGCGCGAACAATCAGCAGATGCGGCGATGGGCCGGTGACTTGGGGAGCGGCAGGAAGCGGCGCATCCTCAGTGCTCATGTATGGTTCCGGGCGTCAGCCCGGCCTTCTGAGCCTGCCGCCGGGCTTGTCCCGGGGGTCATGGCGTGGCTGGACCAGGCCATCATCCGGTGTAGCCTTCACCGACAATGTTCGGGATCGGCTTGTGGGCCACGATGTTCAGCCCATAGCCCTCCAGGCCCACGATGGTGCGGCGGACGTTGGATAGCAGCACCATGTTCTTGACGCCAAGGTCGAGCAGAATCTGGGCGCCGATACCGTAATCGCGTAGCGCGCGAGGCGGCCGTGGGCTGCCCACGGCGAGTTGGCTTACGCGTTCGGCCAGCGCAGTTTTGCGATGCTCGCGGATCAACACGACGACGCCGCGACCCTCGCGACCGATCATATGCATCGCATTGTGCACGTTGATCCAATGCGGTCCGCCAGTCATGTCGTCCAGCAGGTCGACGGCATGCATCCGCACCATAACCGGATCCATGCCGGCCACGTCGCCTTTTACCAGCGCGAGATGCTCCTGGTACTCCACCGTGTTGGCGTACACGACCCCACGCCACTCGCCGCCCGCAACATGGTTGAAGGTGCCATCGGCGACGCGTTTCACCAGACGTTCAGTTAGGCGGCGGTAGCCGATCAGGTCTGCGATCGAGCCAAGCTTTAGGTTGTGGCGTTGCGCGAAAGCCACGAGGTCCGGCAACCGCGCCATGGTGCCATCGTCGTTCATGATCTCGCAGATCACTGCGGCGGGGGAGAGGCCGGCCTTGCGGGCGATGTCGACCGACGCCTCGGTATGCCCGGCGCGCACCAGTGTGCCGCCCTGGCGCGCCATCAGCGGGAAAATGTGTCCCGGTGTGACGATGTCGTCGCGGCCGCATTCCGGGTTGATCGCCACCGCAATCGTGCGCGCGCGATCATGAGCGGAGATGCCGGTGGTAACGCCTTCACGTGCCTCGATCGAGATGGTGAAAGCGGTCTGGTGTCGCGTGCCATTATGAGCGCTCATCAATGGCAGGCCGAGTTGCTCGACACGCTGGCGGGTCAGGGCAAGGCAGATCAGCCCACGCGCATGGCGAGCCATGAAGTTGATCGCATCCGGCGTGGCGAACTGCGCCGGCACCACCAGGTCGCCTTCATTTTCGCGATCCTCATCATCGACCAGAATGAACATACGGCCGTTGCGGGCTTCCTCGATAAGTTCCTCGGCGGATGAAAGGTACTGCGACAGCTCGGCAATCTTCAGGTTCTGCTGCATTACTTGAACTCCGCCAGCCGCGCGACGTAGCGGGCCAGCATATCGATCTCCAGGTTCACCGCACCGCCAGGGCGGAGCGACCCGAAGCTGGTGACTGAAGCGGTATGCGGGATGATGTTCACCCCGAAAGTGTCGTCCGTAACCGCGTTCACCGTCAACGACACGCCGTCCACGGCGATACTGCCTTTGACTGCAATGAAGCGCGCCAACTCGCGGGGCACGCGGAAGACGAAGCGGACCGACCCGTGCTCGGGCGCCGCCGACAGCACTTCGCCAATTCCATCGACATGACCCGAAACCAAGTGTCCGCCCAGTTCGTCGCCGAGGCGCAGCGAGCGTTCCAGGTTGACCGAAGTGCCGACCTGCCATCGTCCGAGTATTGTCCTGCTTAGCGTCTCCGCGGACGCGTCCGCCGCGAACCACCCGTCGCCGACTTCGACCGCGGTCAGGCAGCAGCCGGAACAACCGATCGATGCGCCAACCGGGATTGCGGCGGTATCAGGCCAAGGTGCTGCGATCGTCAGCCGCATATCCGCAGCTTCACCCAGGGCCGTGATGCCGCGGACGCTGCCAAGTGCAGTGACGATCCCCGTGAACATCAGACGAGACTCCCCATCCCCCTGCGGGAGGGGGATGGTGGGAGGGGGAGTGGAGGCCTGACAGCATCCATCACACCACATCCTTCCTAACCAACTCGCTCAGCACATCATCGCCCACCGAGATTTCCCCCACCCGCGCAAACCGAGGCATCGCCGCAAGATGCTCGATGCCGAACGCCTGCACCGCCGGCCAAGCATCGCCGCCCATGACTGCCGGAGCATGGAACCATGCAATACGATCAACCAGGTCCGCGCGCAGCAGCGACGCCGCGAGCTGGGCGCCGCCTTCCGCCAGAATATGTGTCAGGCCCGCCGCCCCCAGCGCACCCAACGCAGCAGAGATGTCCAGACCCGCCTCTGTCCCGCGAACTTCGATCAGCCTGACGCCAATATCGGAGAAGGCGCGCCTGCGATCACGGTTGCAGCCCTCTCGGACCAGGACCCAGGTCGGCGCCCTTTGCGCCGTAGCTATCAGGGTTGATGTGAGTGGCGTCCGAAGGTGGCTGTCAGCGACGACACGGACCACCGGCACGGACCGATAGCCTGGCAGCCGGCAGGTCAGCTCCGGATCGTCGGCCAACACGGTTCCCACGCCGACCATGACCGCGTCGTGTCGTCCACGCAGCGCATGTGCCGCCCGGCGCGCCGCCTCACCGGTGATCCACCGGCTCTCACCGGCCCGGGTTGCAATGCGGCCGTCGAGCGTCGAGGCGAGCTTAAGTGTAACCAACGGACGGCCGTGGCGCACCCGCGACCGGAATCCCGCCGCGACTTCGTCCGCCTCGGCGCGCAGCACCCCCTCGTCGACCAAGATGCCAGCCGCCCGAAGCTTGGCAATCCCTGCGCCATCTACCCGAGGATCGGGATCTCTGGTCGCGACCACTACGCGAGCGACCCCCGCTGCCAACAACGCGTCGGTGCACGGTGGTGTACGGCCCCAGTGGCAGCAAGGTTCCAGCGTGACATAGGCGGTGGCACCGCGCGCCGCAGTCCCGGCCACCTCCAACGCGGCTGGCTCGGCGTGCGGACGTCCGCCTGGGGCGGTGACCGCCCGTCCGACAACGCGTCCGCCGTTCACCACCACGCAGCCGACCGAGGGATTGGGCCACGTGTTGCCCACCCCACGTCGGGCAAGTGCCAGGGCGGATCGCATATGGGCGATGTCTTCCGGCGCTTCGGCCATCGCAGGGCTAGGGGCTCTCGCCTAGTGAGCCAATAAAGTCCTCGAAGTCCTTGGCTTCACGAAAATTCCGATAGACGCTGGCAAACCGGACATAAGCAACGGAATCCAATTCCTTGAGGGTGTCCATCACCAGTTCGCCGATCTGCTTCGAGGGGATATCGCTTTCACCCGACGCCTCAAGCTGACGCACGATGCCATTGACGATGCGCTCTATTCGCTCTTCCTGGATGGGCCGCTTGCGCAGAGCGACACGGATCGACCGCGCCATTTTGTCACGATCGAATGGCACACGACGGCTATCGGCCTTCACCACCGTCAGTTCGCGCAACTGGGTTCGCTCGATCGTGGTGAAACGCTGGCCGCAATTGGCGCAGAACCGGCGGCGCCGGATCGCGCCACCGTCCTCGCTGGGCCGGCTGTCCTTCACCTGGGTGTCCTCGTGGCCGCAGAACGGGCAGCGCATCGGCGGCTAACTCGCGCGGTATAGCGGGAAACGGGCACAAAGCGTCTGGACGCGGGCGCCGACCGCTGCTTCCACCGCGTCATTCGACCCATCAGTGGAGCGCGACAGTCCGTCCAGCACCTCATTGATCATCAGCCCAACCGCGCGGAACTCAGCGGCACCAAAGCCGCGCGTAGTGGCGGCTGGCGACCCCAACCGAATACCCGAGGTGACCGCCGGCTTTGCGGGATCGAATGGGATGGCGTTCTTGTTGGTGGTGATCCGGGCCCGCTCCAGGCTGCGTTCGGCTGCCTTCCCGGTGACGCGCTTTGGGCGAAGATCGACCAGCATGAGGTGGCTGTCGGTGCCGCCCGTGACGATCGCGAGCCCCTGCTGGACGAGCGTCTCGGCTAGCACCTTGGCGTTGTCCACGACCGCCTTCTGGTAAGTGCGAAACTCCGGCCGCAACGCTTCGCCGAACGCCGCAGCCTTGCCGGCGATCACGTGCATCAGGGGGCCGCCCTGAAGCCCGGGGAACACGGCGGAATTGACCCGCCGGCCAATCTCGGGATCCTTCGATAGGATCATGCCGCCGCGCGGCCCCCGCAGCGTCTTGTGGGTGGTCGTCGTTACCACGTGGGCATGCGGCAAGGGATTGGGATACAGATCTGCGGCCACCAACCCGGCGAAGTGCGCCATATCCACCACAAAATACGCCCCAACCTCGTCGGCAACGCGCCGGATCCGGGCGAAGTCGATGAACCGCGGATACGCCGATCCGCCGGCGATGATCAGCTTGGGTTTTCCAGCCCGGGCCAGCCGCTCCAGTTCATCATAGTCCAGCAGCCCGTCTTCCTTGCGGACACCGTATTGCAGCGCATGAAACCACTTCCCGGACAGATTAGGCGCTGCTCCGTGAGTCAGATGGCCGCCGGCCGCGAGGCTCATCCCCAGGATCGTGTCACCTGGTTGCAACAGGGCGAGAAACACCGCCTGGTTGGCCTGGGCACCCGAGTGCGGTTGGACGTTCGCGAACCCGCAGGAAAACAGCTTCTTTGCCCGGTCCATGGCAAGCTGTTCGGCTACATCGACATAGACGCAGCCGCCATAGTAACGGCGGCCGGGATATCCCTCGGCATATTTGTTGGTCAGCACTGACCCTTGGGCTTCCAACACGGCGGCGGAAACCACATTCTCGCTGGCGATCAGCTCTATTCCGTCCTGTTGCCGGATCAATTCGTCGCTGATGGTCCCGGCAAGCTCCGGATCCGTTTCAGCGAGGGAGGCACCAAAGAACCGCTGCAGACTGGCGGCGGGTCGCTGTTCGTTCATGACAAGCCCATGGGCTGGTGATTGCGGCGACCTCTAGCATGGGGCGAGTGGCGGACAAACGGGTGCGAATTAGCGGCAATTTGGTTCAGGCCGCGAAGTATCGATACTGATCCGAGTAACCGACCCGCCGCAGCTTATGGCCAATGTTCTGGAGAGACATCAAAGGGTCCTTGTCGTCGCCGTCGTCACCCAACGGCGCGCGCTCCATACCCGCTGGAGGACTGACCGTGCCCGAGTCGCGCCCGGACCGCCCATCGACCTGACGGCATCAGTTGACACTAAACGCTCATTCTGACCCACTCGTACACGTTATTCAGGAGCACGTTAGTCCAAGCGCAAGTGCGAAGGTGTCGGAGAACCACCGTCCCATGACGACATTCATCATTCATACTCATGGCCGCTTGCAGGAGTGGGTGGCTGAGGAAAAAGGTTACTTCGCGGCGGAAGGTCTGACGGACTACACCCTTTCATCGCATGGGCTGCTTTCCCGGGATCATGTTCGGGATCAGACGCCGCCTATAGCTTCGGATAAGCGCCATGGCGCCTATCAGACCTATGAGCAAGGCCGGGAGGCGTCGGTCAGTTGCGCCTGCCACTGGACGGTGAACAAGGCGGCCTCGGCGACCTTCGGCCGATTGTGGGGCGAGTGCTACACAATCACCCCATGCGCCATCTTCGTTCCCGCGGATTCGTCGATCGATACACCGGAGGATCTCGCTGATGTTGCGGTGCATGTCGGTTATCAGTCCGGCAGTCACTATACGACGATACAGGCGCTCGAAGCCTTCCTCCCCGGCGATCGAATCAAGCTGACGTTTGGTGGGTCGCCGATGGATCGGGTTGATCACCTGCTGGACGGCACCGCCGCAGCTGCGACCGTGTTTGGTGCGCAATACTACCTGGTAGAACAACTCGGTTATCGCAAAATCGTCGATGCCACCTTCATGATTGCGGCCTTGATACCGCAAGGCGTTGAGCTCGACGATGTCCGCAGGTATTTTCGGGCCTTGAGGCGCGCACAGGCCGACATCGACATCTCGCACCAACCCTATACGCGGTATTATGCGGCTGAGTTACCTGAACGGCACAAGGCGCTGGTAGATGTGCGGCGTTTTGGACCGGGTGAACGGTTCGTGTTTGAGCCGTACACCCAAGGTATATACGAACGCACCCAGACCTGGATCGACGAGCGTGGCATCTTCCCAGCAGTGCAAGCGAGTGCGGGCCGCTATAGAGAAGCCGTCATCCGTTTGGAACCAGCGGAATAGTCGCCGCCGTCGGCCGCGCCACCAGGCAAAGTGCAGTGGCCGAAGAGATGCTGTGTCGCCCGAGACGGAAGCGTCGAAATCATCGGCGGCGAAGGCCAGTGACCCAGTTGCACTGGTGACATGGCCAGGAAGATCCTTCGAAATTCAGTAGTGTGCTTACGCAACGTTAGCCGAGCCGCGCCAAAATTCTTCGCGTGTTGCCGCGCCCTCGTCAGAACTCCAGTACGTATGTCCGAGGCATCGATGCAGAAACGGCAGCGTGTCTCGCACTCGTCCGTCATGGCTGGACCGTGCTCGCGCGACGATTTCGCACCGAGGCCGGTGAAATCGACATCATCGCGGCACAGCCAGACCTGCTGGCGATCATCGAGGTGAAGGCACGGCGAACGCTTACCGATGCGGCCTTGGCACTGAGCGCCCGTCAACGTGGGCGCCTGATCGCTGCAGCGGACATCGCGCTCGCGGAGCATCCGGAGTGGGCGCGGGAGGGAATGCGCTTCGACCTGATGCTGGTCGACTCGACCGGCACCGTCAGACGGATTGCGGACGCGTTCCGGCTGGAGAACTAGCCTCGCCTGCCGGGCAGCCGGTGCCGAAATGCCAATGCCTCAGCCACGTGCACGCGCTGCACCACTTTGGCAGCCGCCAAATCGGCGATCGTGCGCCCCACCCGCAGTACGCGTGTGTACCCGCGCGGCGATAGACGAAGCTTGTCCATCGCCTGCTCGGCCAAGGTGTGCGCTTCGGGTGCCATCGCAACGGCATCGCTGTCGGCTTCGGCGTTGCTCCCTTCGCCATACCGCGCGCGCTGCGCCTCGCGAGCCCGCGCCACCCGCGCGGCTACTGCCTCACTTGGCTCGCCGGCCGGCGCCCGGGCCAGCTCTGCCGCAGTGGCGGGCTGCACTTCGACCGTCAGGTCGATGCGATCGATCACCGGCCCGCTGATTCGGTTCTGGTAGTCTTCGGCGCAGCGCGGCGCCCGGCCGCACTCACGTGATGCATCGCCTAGATAGCCACACCGGCATGGGTTCATCGCAGCCACCATCTGGAACCGCGCAGGGTAGGTGATGTGTGCGGCCGCCCGCGCGACTGTCGTTCGGCCGGTCTCCATCGGTTGGCGCAAAGACTCCAACGCCTGCTTCGGGAATTCTGGCAGTTCGTCCAGAAACAATACGCCGCGATGTGCCAGGCTGATCTCACCGGGCCGCGCGCGCTGCCCGCCACCCGTCAGAGCCGCCTGAGACGCCGAGTGGTGCGGCTCCCGAAATGGCGGACGCATCACCAGTCTCCCGCCCTCCAGCATGCCCGCCACGCTGTGGATCATGCTGACCTCTAGCGCCTCCTTGGGTGACAGATCAGGCAACAGGCCGGGCAAACGGGCTGCAAGCATCGATTTCCCCGAGCCAGGTGGGCCAATCATCAGCAAGTTGTGCCCGCCGGCCGCGGCTATCTCCACCGCCCGCTTCGCGCTCTCCATCCCCTTGACGTCGGAGAGATCGGGGACGCGGGCTGCTTGCGCTATGCCGGCAGTTTCTGGAGGGGTCAGCACCTGGGTGCCGCGGAAGTGGTTGATCAGCGACAGCAGGTCCGTCGCGGCCAACACCTCGATCCGGCCGGCCCACGCCGCTTCGCCACCCTGGCCGGCTGGGCAGATCAGGCCCAGGTCCATTGTAGAGGCGCCGATTGCTGCAGGCAGTACGCCCGCGACCGGATTCAGGGTCCCGTCCAGCGACAACTCGCCCAATGCGGCATAGCCGTAGAGATCCTCGCGCGGGAGGACCTCCATGGCGGCCAGCACACCGAGCGTGATAGGCAGGTCGAAATGGCTGCCCTCTTTCAGCAGATCCGCGGGAGCCAGATTGATCAGCACCCGGCGTGGCGGCAGCCCGAGACCCATGGCGCTCATCGCTGCACGCATGCGTTCGCGCGCCTCGCCCACTGCTTTATCGGGAAGTCCCACCAGCAGCAGCGCTGGACTGCCGCTGGAGATCTGCACCTGGACCTCCACCGGAACCGCCTCGATACCGGAAAAGGCGAAGGTGCGCACGCGGGCGATTGGCGCTGCGGAGGTCTTGGACAGGTTCGACGGCCACCTGTTGCGGAACCTGATGTGTACCGAAGCTTGGTGAACGCAACGGTAATGCCCGCTCTGGCCAAACCGGCTGGCCGGCCCATCTGACCTCGATGCGGTACAGCTTAGCGACCCCGGTTTTGCTCGTGGTCTTCGCCTGCCAAGCCGAAGCAACGTCGCAGCGGATCGAGATTGCCCCGCCATCGGGCGAGGTCGGCTTCCGTGCCTACAAGCTGGGCTTGCTGCCAATCGATGGCAAATTCACTCGCTTCGATGGCTGGCTGAGCTTCGACCCCGATGACAGAACATCCTGCCGGGTGGAGCTCCGCGTCGAGGTGGCCAGCTTGCAGACCGACGACCGGGAGATTCTGCCTGTGGTGACCGGGCCGGATTTCATGGATGCGGCCAACTTCCCCCTGTTGCAGTTCGCTGGTCGCTGTACCGGCCACGAAATCGGCGGCACGCTTGCCATGCACGGCGTGAGCCATCACTGCTCGCTGTCGCTGGATTGGCGATTGAATGAAGTGGTTGCCCAGGGCCACATTGTTCGCGCGGATTGGGGCATCTCGGCGATGCCGCTGCTCGCCGGGAAGACCGTGCGCATCCGAGTTTCGGTTCCCCTTGTCGCACAACCCAGCCATGGCGGATGAGCGGACGGACGGCGCTTGACGCTTGGCATCCCGGACCCGATCATTCGCTTACAAATAAAAATGTTGTTGGACATGTCGGAAGTCGTGAGCGAAACGCTGGCCGATTTCCACGTCGAGGATCACGTTGGGTTCCTGCTCCGCCGTGCGCATCAGCGCCACGTGGCGCTGTTCGCGGCAGCGATGGCGCATGTCGACGTCACGCCCACTCAGTTCACCGCCCTGTTGAAGACGGTGCAGTTGCGGCGCGTGACGCAAAATCTGCTGGGACGCCAGGCGGCGATGGATCCCGCGACGATCCAAGGCGTGGTCCGCCGGTTGATCGCGCGTGGACTGATCCGTCGGAGCTGTGACCCGCTGGATCGCCGGACCGCGGTGTTGGAGCCGACCGAGGCAGGCGTTGCGCTCATCACGGATGTCGTGGCATGCGCCCTGCAGACGCACGAGGCGGCGCTGGCGCCGCTATCGCCTGAGGAGCGGACTAGTTTGCTCCACCTGTTGCGAAAGATGGGTTGAACTCACGATGGATGCCGTGCCTGCTGCCGATGCAGTGACCGCCCATGCAGTGAACTTGGGCTTCGGCTTCAACTTTGCCGAACTCGGCGAGCGTGGGGGACTGGTCCGGTTGGACCACGTCTTCCTCGACCGGCTCGCAGCCGAGGACGCAGCCCTGCACGGGCGGTTGATGGCGGCGCGGGCGGACCCGGAATCGATGTCCGTTGCGGATGAAAGCGCTCTCGTCGTTGCGTTGGCGCCGCATCTGGATGTCTTTGTGGCCGCTTTGTTTGCGGTGGAGGCAGAGACATTGGCGCTCGCCCGCCAGACGCACGATCTCGATCCGATCCACGCCTGCAAGCGACTGTTTGTTCAACGCCAGGCAGTCAAGAAATATCCCGACCCTTCGGCATTCGATGGCTCCGCGTTGCGGGCGGCCATCGAAGCATTGCTCGGCGGCCCGCTGACCGAGCGCCGCTTCGCCGACCAGATTGCGGCTTGGGAGAACGGCGGTGATGCCGAGGCGCTCGATCTGGCGATGCGCTACGCCTCATGGGCAACACTGACTGAAGCAGGGCGCGCAGCGCATCCCGGCAACACTCTGTTCCGCGTGCCGCATCGGCTCGACTACAATCATCTGGTTCCGGTTGAAACCATCGAGCACGACGGCGTGACGATGCTGCATCTGCCGGAACACCACTGGCGCATGCGCGACGGATTTGCGCTGACCGACGCCGGAATGGACCAGCAGCAGGCGCTGGATCAGATTAACTACTGCATTTGGTGCCACACCCAGGGGAAGGATTCCTGCCGCCACGGCTTGAAGGACCGCAAGACCGGACAGTTTCAGAAGTCGCCGTTCGGGGTGACCCTGGCGGGTTGTCCGCTCGACGAGAAAATCAGCGAAATGCACACCCTGCGCGCGCAGGGCAGCGCAATCGGCGCATTTGCGATCATTGCCATCGACAACCCAATGATGGCGGCCACTGGTCATCGCATCTGCAATGACTGCATGAAATCCTGCATCTACCAGCGCCAGGATCCAGTGGATATCCCGCAGGCGGAGACCCGTGTCCTGAAAGACGTGCTGGATCTGCCCTGGGGTTTCGAGATCTACGCGCTGTTGACACGATGGAACCCGCTCGACATTCGCCGTCCGCTGCCGCGCCCCGATACTGGGCGCAAGGTGCTGATCGTCGGTCTAGGGCCTGCAGGCTTCACCTTGGCGCATCACCTGATGAACGACGGCCACACCGTGGTCGCGATCGACGGCCTGAAGATCGAGCCGCTCGGGTTTGATCCCGCGACACCCGTGCGCAACGCGGAAGATTTGTTCGAGAACCTGGACGACCGCGTGATGGCAGGCTTCGGCGGCGTCGCCGAGTACGGCATTACGGTGCGGTGGAACAAGAATTACCTGAAGCTGGTGCGCCTACTGCTGGAGCGTCGGCCCCAGTTCGCGCATTTCGGCGGCACGCGCTTTGGCGGTGGCGCGACGCTAGGAATCGATGACGCCTGGGCAATGGGCTTTGATCACATCGCGCTGTGCATGGGCGCCGGCAAACCCACCGTACTCGACATTCCCAGTGGACTGGCGCGTGGCGTGCGCGCTGCGTCGGATTTCCTGATGGCATTGCAGTTGACCGGCGCGGCGAAGCAGTCATCGATTACCAATCTGCAACTGCGTTTGCCAGTCGTCGTCATCGGCGGTGGCCTTACCGCCATCGACACCGCGACCGAGAGCCTCGCCTACTACGTCCGCCAGGTCGAGAAATTTGCGGAGCGCTATCGCATATTGGTGGCGGAGCGCGGCGAAGCGGCCGTGCGTGTCGCGTGGAACGCTGAAGAAGCCGCAATTGCCGACGAGTTTTTGGCGCATGCGACGGCGATTATCTCGGAACGCGCTGCGGCGTCGCAAGAGGGCAGGGCGCCCAGGTTCGCCCCGCTCCTCAATGCCTGGGGTGGCGTAACGATCGCCTATCGCCGCCGGCTGATCGACAGTCCGTCCTACACCCTGAACCACGAAGAAGTGGCAAAGGCGATGGAAGAGGCGGTCCGCTTTGCGGAAGGTCTGACGCCACGCGCAGTCGAAATCGACGAGTTCGGCCATGCCGCAGGCCTCCGCGTGTCGCGTGCGGATGGCTCAGAAGCCGTGTTGCCTGCGCGTGCCGTTCTGGTCGCCGCCGGCACCCAGCCAAATACCGTGCTGGCGCGTGAAGACGGCCGTGTCCGCCTCGACGGCAAATACTTTGAGGCAATCGATTCAACTGGCGCGCCGGTGACAGTGGTGCGCGGCTTGGCCAAGCCGGAAGCGACGCACGTGTTGATGCACCGCTCGGACAATGGCCGGTTCATCAGCTTCTTCGGCGACCTGCATCCAAGCTTCTTCGGCAATGTCGTGAAGGCGATGGGCGGTGCCAAGCGTGGCTACCCTGTGGTGTCGACCACGCTCGCCGCGCAGGACGCCACGCCGATCAGCGGTCCAGACCTGATCGCGCACTGCCGGCAGCAACTGCTGCCCACGGTGCATGCGGTCAATCGACTGACCCCCACAATCATCGAGGTCGTGGTGCACGCGCCGGGGCAGGCGAGGGCATTTCGTCCAGGCCAGTTCTACCGCCTGCAAAACTACGAGATGCGGGCGCCGCGTATCTCCGAAGCGGGTGCCGCGAGCACAGTGCTGGCGATGGAAGGCCTGGCGATGACCGGCGCTTGGACCGACCCCGAGCAGGGCCTTGTGTCGGTGATCGTGCTGGAAATGGGCGGCAGCTCGGACATTTGCGCGCTGTTGAAGCCGGGTGAACCTGTTGTGCTGATGGGGCCGACCGGATCGCCGACCGAGATCTTCCGCGGCAAGACCGTGGCCCTGGTCGGCGGGGGGCTGGGCAACGCCGTGCTGTTCTCGATCGGCGCTGCCCTACGCGCCGCGGGTTCGCGGGTGATCTACTTCGCCGGCTACAAGCAGATGCGCGACCGCTACAAGGTCACCGAAATCGAGCGCGCAGCCGATGTCATCGTGTGGTGTTGCGACGAGGCGCCGGGTTTCGCGCCGACGCGGTCGCAGGACCGCAGCTTCGTCGGCAACATCGTGCAGGCGATGGTGGCCTGCGGCGCCGAGGTCGGCCTGGCGCAGGCAGACCATCTGATCGTCATCGGTTCGGATCGTATGATGCAGGCAGTTGGCGCCGCGCGGCGCGGGGTGCTGGCGCCCCTGATGAAGCCTGGCCATATGGCAGTTGGCTCGATCAACTCACCGATGCAGTGCATGATGAAGGAAGTCTGTGCGCAGTGTCTGCAGCCGCACATCGATCCTGCAACCGGTGAGCGGACCGTTGTGTTCTCCTGCTTCAACCAGGATCAGGCGCTGGACAGTGTAGACTTTTCAGCGCTGCACGAGCGGCTGGCGCAGAACGGGGTGCAGGAAAAGCTCACAGCGCAGTGGATAGATCGCGCATTACGGCGTCTGCAGGCGAGAGGGGTGGCAGCTTAGCCAACCCCTCGCTTTTCTCGATTTACTTTGCCCGGACCAACTGACCGCGGATCTCGCCACCCTTATTGTCCGCGGTGTGCACGTTCGCGTACCACTTGCCGGCTTCCAGATCCTTCATCTGCGCGTCGGTCAACGTTACCGTGCCCTTTGATGGGCTCGGTGGATTGTTGCCGATCGGCACCGCCACACCAGCATTCTGTCCAGCATCAGCGGGTCCGTGGAAATGTGCCGCCGTCGCAGGACCAGTCAGGCCCATATACGTCATCGTATAGTTAAGCTGCTTGGTGTCGGTGTTCAGCGTGGCAAGCACGTCACCGGAGCCGGCCGAGTTTGTCGGCGGCACCTCGGACTTGCCGTTCATCGTGGCACGATAGTCGATTGTGGCCGCTGAGGCGGCCGACAGGCAGCCGGTTGTGAAAACCGCAGCCAGAAGTGACGTTCGGAACATGGATTCCCCCTTCAGCTTCGCTCGGGTCGCCCCGAACCCGGTTCGGGACAGTCAGCTTGGTGAAAGACGCTGCGAAAGTCACGGTATTCCATTCCGAAAGGCTGCTACCTGCACCCCGGCCTGATGCCACACCCAACCTACTGGGCCTCGGCGATCAGAACATCGCCAACCATGACCTCTGGAACGCCCCTGGTGAACTCCAGAACATTGTTTCTAACCCAATCGGCGGCCTTTTCATTGGAGATCAAGGCCTGATCGGCACTGTCGAACATGCTGATGGTGATCAGCGCGTCGGGGCCGCTGCCGGCCAGATAATATCCCCGAAACCCTTCCGCTGCACGCATCATGGGCACGAAACCATCCTGAACACGTTTCGCCCATTCGGCTGTCGAGCCTCGTCGCACCTGGTACCGTCTGACGGCGATGAACATCGGCTGGCCCCCTCCGCAGCGCACGTCCGCTAAGTATCACACCGAGCGTAATGCAATAAGCCAACGGTGAGGCCCGATCCTGGCCAATCTCCGCACATTACAAGCTGATCAGGCATGAGCGCAGAGGTGCCGCCTCACTTAGTCATCAGCGCTTGTTCGCATCGTCTGCCGGGGTGCAGCCGTGCGCACATCGCCCGTGTTGGCGGGTGCCAGTCGGTCCGATGAGAAGCAGGTGCTCCTCATCTCGGGCAACCGGCCAGTGTTCCACACCCTTGGAAACGACGCACATCTCGCCGGCGCCCAGCGTGACTGTGCGATCGCGCAACTCGATGTCCAGGGTTCCCCGGAGTACGAGGAAGAAGTCGTCTGTATCGTCGTGTTTGTGCCAGATTGGATCGGCCCGCTTAGGGATCCGGACAATCTTCGCATTCTGGTATGATCGCGGCCAGCGTTGAGGGACGCTGGCACAAGACGTTTGTCGATGCCGACCTCATACGAAGTCCGATGCTGGGTGCCTGCTGTACTCAAGTTCTGACCTGAGGCCGCAACGCAAGAAGATTGGTCGCCGAACGAGCTGAGAATTAGTTGTAAAAATAACGAGTTGATAACGGTCCTGTGAATTCCGTTTAACGCTTTTGTAAGTGAGACGTGGAATGCTGGCGCACAATCGCGAGCAGGTTTTCGGCAAATTGTGTCTGGCCGTCATCCAATGGAGCCGCGCCAACGACGCGAGCGGAAGGAGGCCAAGCGCATCTGCCGGGCATTGTAGCTTTCGCGAAATCGGGGCGAGAGCAGACATGTTGATCATGAAGCCGCAGGACACTCAGGTCACGGATCGGCTGGAGCCATCCACGGATCGGGTGTGCCGCCGGGAAGGCAAACTAACCGGAGTTGCAATCATCGGCATTTCGATGGCTGTCGTGAGCATCTCGGACGTCGTGAGACAGCATTTAATGCCAGACTCAAACATCTGGTTTCTTGGGTTCATTATACCGATCTGGTTTTTGCTCCAATTCTTCATGAAGTACCGCCGCGACTAGGTGCTTATTCCCGACATTTGCCTGGAGCAATCGGGCGTCGACGAGGCACTTGCTGATCCGGCCGATAGCAATGAAGAGATACATTCGACCTCGCGCGGCTATGCCTCGGCCCGGTGAAGATGAAGAACCCGATCGGGCAGCGCAATGAGGATCGCGCCAGGTGGGAATGGGGCCACGCATTCCGCTCCCATGGGTCGTTGGCATGGCTATGGTGTCGACCGGTTTCACCGGCGATAGGACAGGTCGTGCAGGGCCGCTGAATCGGCGCCATGGGCTTGCCGGGATTGATCCGGCACCGGCGCAAACTGCCCCACGCGCTCCCCGGCTCTGGAAAGAAAAGGCGGCACCCCGAGGGTGCCGCCAAGTTTAGGGAGGAAACGTCCAAGAAAGCAGACAGCGCGGTCAGCGACCGCATTGCTGCGATGCACAACGTAGCAAGGCCCTGATTCGAGTCAAGGGTCATTTCGCACTGCAGCGCGAATCGGCCTGGACAATCGCGTTACCGACGAGTAGCACTCCGGGTGCAAGCCAAGTTTAGGGAAATGACGTCGCGCCCCGCTGTAACCGGCGGGGCGTTTGCTGTTCCGGCAGTGTAATGCCGGGTTGGCGTCACGCGAGTCTGACCCCTATAACCACGGTCATCGCTCCATCGAGACCCCCCGCATGGACCACCCTGTTCTGGACTTCGCGGAAGCGCGCAACTGCATGGTGGACAGCCAAGTCCGCCCCAACAAGGTGGTGGATCCACGGATCATCGCCGCCATGCGGCGGATCCCGCGCGAGCGCTTTCTGCCCCCGCAGCTTGCCGCGCGGGCGTATGTTGACGAGGACGTGCCGCTGGGCGGCGGCCGCTATCTGATCGAGCCGATGGTGATTGCGCGGCTGGCACAGCTCACCGCCGCCGCGACAGGGGAGCGCGCCTTGGTGGTGGCCGCCGGGACTGGATACGGCGCCGCACTGCTGGCAGCCTGCGGTGCGCGCGTTACCGCCCTGGAGGATGACCTGTCGCTGCAGGCGATCGCCCATCGCGTGCTTGCGGAACTGGCGCCGTCGGTCAGCCTGGTCACTGGCCCGATGACAGCCGGTTGGCCACCTGCTGCGCCCTATGACGTGATCCTGATTGAGGGTGCCGTGCAACAGATACCACAGGCGATTGGCGATCAGCTGCACCAGCAAAGTGGGCGGCTCGTCACCATCTGCGCCGGCAGCGCTAGATTGGGTCAGGCGGTGCTCGCCGAGGCGACGCCCGCTGGGTTGCGCACCCAGCCAATTTTCGACTGTGCCACCCCACCGATCCCCTGTTTCAAACGATCTCCCGGTTTCGTGTTCTGAGGGAATTGGCGTAAACTGTTGGGTGCGGCTCGGACGGTGCGGGGGAAAAGGAGCAGGCATGGTTGTAAGGCTAGGCTGGCTGCTCAGCCTCGGTGCGATTGCGGCACTGCCAGCATTCGGCCAGGCGCCGGCGCAAAAGCCGACCCACAAGCCGGCGCGTGTCAAGCACGAGGCCGACCCAGCGACCCAGCTGAGCATCGCTCAGACGGTGACCGCGACGATGCCTGCGCAGCCCAAAATTCCGCGTACGTTGGCTGAAGCACTTGCGGCCACGTATGCCAGCCAGCCGGCGCTCCTGGCGGAGCGGGCCAGGCTGCGCTCCACGGACGAGAATGTCCCCCAGGCACTTTCCGGCTGGCGCCCGACCGTGGTGATGGCTGGCACCCTGGGTTACGGCGACGGCATCAGCCGCCAGTTCACGAACACTTCAGGGGGATGGCTCAAGGCACGGACCGACAGACAGGTCGGCACCGCACAGGCGACTTTGACCCAGCCGCTTTACACCGGCGGCAGAACCCAGGCCAACCTGAACCGCGCCAAGAACCAGGTGATGGCGGAGCGCGCGAACCTTATTGCGCAGGAGCAGACCAGCTTCACTAACGTCGTCAACGCGTATGTCGGAGTGATCCAGGCCCAGCAATTGCTGGCGCTGAACATCAACAACGAGCAGGTGCTGGCCAAACAGCTGCAGGCCACGAATGACCGCTTCCGGGTAGGGGAGATAACCCGTACGGACGTCGCACAGGCTGAGGCCGCCCTGGCCGGAGCCACCGCGCAGCGGGAGACAGCCGAGGGCCAGCTTGCGACGGCGCGGGGAACGTTTCAGCAGGTGGTGGGCTTCTATCCTCCGGCAGACCTCGTCGAGCCGCAACCGCTCGCACTGCCGGTAAAGACCGAGCAGCTGGCCATCGGGGTTGCGGCCAATAACAACCCAGTGGTGGTCGCCGCCCTGTTCAACGACGCGGCGGCAAAGGATGCGGTCGATGTCGCATTCGCGCAGCTGATGCCGCAGGTGAGCTTTCAAGGCCAGATCTTCCAGTCGACCAACGCGGCGGGTCGCAGCGTTTACGCGAACGGATATCAAGGCGTGCTGCAGCTTTCCGTGCCAATCTATCAGGGGGGCTCCGAGTACTCTGCCGTGCGTCAGGCACGTCAGACCGCGCAGCAGACGACGCAACAGGTCGATGATGCGCGCCGCACGGCGGTGCAGAATGCCGTGCAGGCATGGGAGACGCTTGTGGCAGCGAAGGCTTCCGCCGACAGCACGCGCGAGGCGATCCGCGCCAATGAGGTCGCCCTTGAAGGGGTCGAGCGCGAGGCGATTGTTGGTAGCCGCACCACGCTCGACGTGCTGAACGCACAGCAGGCGCTGCTGAATTCACGCACGACGTTGGTACAGAACCTGGCGCAGGTCGTGACCGCTTCGTATGGGGTAGCCTCGGCACTCGGACGGCTGACTGCGCGCGACCTTCAGCTGCCGGTGCCACTGTACGACGATACGGCGTATTATAATGCGGTGAAGGACAAGTGGGCCGGGCTGGGCGATTACGCCAAAGACCAGCCGGGCCGGTGAGAGGCGATGAGCGGCGCGCAGACACCCCCAGGTTCATCTCCCGGCGGCGCCGATCCGTCGATGGAGGACATACTTGCCTCGATCCGGCGCATTCTGAGTGAGGACGAGGCCCCCACCGGGGCGGCCGCGCAACCTGCTCAAGAGCAGCCGCAGGGCGAGGGGGCGGATAGTGGCGTGCTGGTACTGGACCCAAGCATGATGGTATCCGACCCGGTGCATGAGGCGGAGCCGTTGCCGGCGGACTCTTTGCCGGCTGAGCCATCTCCAGCCGCTGCGCTGCCTGAGGCGCCATCCGGGTTGGTGGCCCCGGAAGCTGCGGCCGCGGCCGCAGTCTCGGTCAGCAGCCTGGTTCGCACATTGACGGACCGGGCGGTCCAGGTGCGCAGCGGCGGTCCCACGGTCGAGGACATCGTGCGCGAGGAGTTGCGCCCGCTGCTGAAGTCCTGGCTCGATGCCAATCTGCCGGCGCTGGTCGAGCGCTTGGTGCGAGCCGAGATCGAGCGCGTTGTAGGCCGCGTCGTACCCTAGCTCCATACGCCATCGCCGGCCTTCTGCGGCATCCGCGTGAGGCCGCAGGAGAGTAAGATGCTGGACAAGACCTATCATCCTTCCGAGATCGAACCGCGCCTCTACGAGGGCTGGGAGCGGGCAGGCGCATTCGCCAGCGATCCCAATTCGAACGCCAAACCGTATACGATCATGATCCCGCCCCCCAACGTCACAGGTAGCCTGCACACTGGGCACGCGCTGACGTTCACCGTGCAGGACACGCTGATTCGCTGGCGACGCATGCAGGGCAGGGACGTACTGTGGCAACCAGGCACCGATCACGCCGGGATCGCGACCCAGATGGTGGTGGAGCGGCTGCTCGCAGAGCAAGGCATCGATCGGCGCGAGCTCGGTCGCGACAAGTTCGTTGAACGCGTATGGCAGTGGAAGGCGGAGTCCGGTGGCACGATAACGCAGCAGCTACGGCGGCTGGGTGCCTCGCTCGATTGGCCGCGCGAGCGCTTTACCATGGACGATGGCCTATCCGACGCGGTGCGCAAGGTGTTTGTCACGTTATATCGCGAAGGGCTGATTTATCGCGACAAACGGCTGGTGAACTGGGACCCGAAGCTGCAGACGGCCATCTCTGATCTCGAGGTGGAGAGCGTCGAGGTAAAGGGTTCGCTCTGGTACATCCGCTATCCGATCGATGATGAGGCAGGCCGCTTCATTACTGTGGCGACAACGCGGCCGGAGACGATGCTGGGTGACACTGCGGTGGCAGTACATCCTGCCGATGCGCGCTACCAAGATCTGATTGGCAGGCACGCGGTCCTGCCGCTGGTCGGCCGTCGTCTGCCATTCGTGGCGGACGACTATTCGGACCCTGAGAAGGGCACCGGCGCCGTGAAGATCACACCGGCGCATGACTTCAACGATTTCGAGGTTGGCAGGCGGCACGAATTGCCAATGCCCTCCATCCTCGACCACCAGGCGCACGTAGTAATATCGGAGATCGCTGATGTGCTGCGGCCAGTCGAGGGGGCGGCGGACCCGGCGTTCACGCGCTCGCTGGAAGGCATGGACCGCAATGCGGCGCGCAAGGCGATCGTGGCAGAACTCGAGCGGTTTGGCCTGCTGGAGAAGGTCGAGCCGAACACGCACCAGGTACCGCACGGCGACCGCGGCGGCGTGCCACTGGAGCCGATGCTGACGACGCAGTGGTACTGCAATGCCAAGGTACTCGCGCAGCCGGCGATCCAAGCCGTGGAGACCGGCAAGACTGTATTTGTGCCGAAGCAGTGGGAAAATACGTTTTTCGCCTGGATGCGTGACATCCAGCCCTGGTGCATCTCACGGCAGCTCTGGTGGGGGCATCAGATCCCCTGCTGGTATGGTCCCGACGGCCACGAATTCGTGGCGGAAAGCGAAACGGAGGCGAAGTCCGCCGCACGCGACCATTACAAAAAAGCCGATGTTGCACTCACGCGGGACGAGGACGTGCTGGACACCTGGTTCAGTTCCGCACTGTGGCCATTCTCGACGCTGGGTTGGCCGGAAAGCACCAAGGAGTTGGCCCGCTATTACCCTGGCGATGTGCTGGTGACCGGGTTCGATATCATCTTTTTCTGGGTCGCGCGCATGATGATGCAGGGCATCCACTTCATGGACGACGTGCCCTTCCGCACAGTCTACATCCACGGGCTGGTGCGTGATGAACGCGGACAGAAGATGTCGAAGTCGAAGGGCAACAGCATCGATCCGCTGGAGCTGATCGATAAATACGGTGCGGATGCTTTGCGCTTCACTATTTGTGCCCTGACCGGTCTCGGGCGCGACGTGAAACTTGGACCAGCCCGCGTCGAAAGCTATCGACGCTTCGTCACCAAGCTGTGGAACGCGGCGCGGTTCTGCGAGATGAACGATATCCGCGTGGACCCCTCGTTCGATCCCGCGCGTGCGTTCCTGCCGTTGACGCGTTGGATCCTCGATGCAGCGAACCGCGCGATCGAAGAAGCGACGGCGGCGCTCGAAGCCTATCGCCTCGATGAATATGCCGCCATTTGTTACCGCTTCACCTGGGACATGTTCTGCGACTGGTTCGTGGAGTTCGCCAAGCCGGCGTTGGCGGAACCGGAGGTACGCCAGGCCGCGGCGCATGTACTCGGCACCATTCTGCGTCTGCTGCACCCGGTGATGCCATTCGTGACCGAGGAGTTATGGGATCGCTTCGGCTATGGCGAACCGTTCAGCCTGATCCGCGCACCGTGGCCCGAGCCTGTTCACGTACCCGATGCGACAGCCGCTCGTGCCGAACTGGATTGGGTGGTGCAACTGATTTCTGAAGTAAGGTCAGTGCGGACCGAGATGAATGTATCGCCTGCCATGCTGACGCCGATCCTGTTGCGGGATGCAACGTCGCAGACACTGGTGCGCGCCCAGCAATGGATAGACGCGATCCGTCGTCTGGCGCGTGCATCGGAGGTGACGCCGCTGGTTGGCGAGATGCCTAAAGGATCCGCTCAGCTCATGCTGGACGAAGCAACCGTGGTGCTGCCGCTGGCGGATGCAATCGACGTCGGGGCGGAGCGCACGCGGCTGACGCGCGAGCGTGACAAAGCCGCCCGTGAGGCACGCAAAATCGGGCAGAAGCTCGACAACGCCGACTTCGTGCGCCGCGCACCGGAAGAGGTGGTGGAAGAGAACCGCGAACGCCTCGCAGCGATCAACACCGATATCGCACGCCTGGAAGCGGCACTGCAGCGGATCGAGGCGTAGGGTCTACACCACCTTATGCTCGCGGAGTGCTGCGATCGTGGTGTGATCGAAGCCGAGGTCATGCAGTATCTCGTCCGTATGCTCGCCCGGCTCAGGCGACGCGCTACGTACGCTCCAAGGTGTGCGCGACAACTCGACCGCCTGGCCCACAACTTCCACGTCACCCAACACCTTGTGCTGCACATGGCGCGAGATGTTGAGGTGTTTCACCTGCGGATCTGCAAACACTTCGTTCATCCGATAGATTGGCCCACATGGCACGCCGGCCTCGTTCAGAAGTTCGATCCATGCCGCGGTCGTACGCTTGCGAGTGATCGCGCTGATTGCCTCGTTCAGCCGGCCACGATTTTCTGAACGAGCGGCATTTGTTGCAAAGGCAGGATCAGTCGCCAGCTCGGGCGCGTCGATCACCTTGCAGAAGCGCTGATAGATCGCTTCACCAGCAGCGCCGATGTTCATGTATCCGTCTGCTGTCTGGAATACGCCAGTAGGAATAGAGGTCGGATGATCATTGCCGGCCTGCCCTGGCACCTCGTGGCCGATGGTCCAGCGTGCCGCCTGGAAATCCAGCATGGCGATCTGTGCAGCGAGCAGGTTGCTCTGCACCCATTGGCCAGTGCCTGATTGTTCCCGCTCGAGCAGCGCGATCAGAATGCCCATCGCGCAGAAGATGCCTGCTGTCAGATCAGCAACCGGAATGCCGACACGCAGGGGCCCCTGATCGGGCAGGCCGGTGATCGACATCAACCCGCCCATTCCTTGTGCGATCTGATCGAAGCCAGGGCGGTCGCGATACGGTCCATCCTGGCCGAAACCTGAAATGCTGGCATAGATCAAACGAGGATTGATCGATTGCAGTGACGCATAGTCAATTCCAAGGCGGAATTTCACGTCGGGCCGGTAATTCTCGACCAGAACGTCTGCGGTACTTACGAGGCGCTTTAGGATATCTACGCCTTCCGGCGACTTCAGATTCAATGTCATGCTGCGCTTGTTGCGATGCAGATTCTGAAAATCGGGACCGTGACGTTCGCCTCCCATTCCGGCATCGCCCTCGGGCGATTCGACCTTGATCACATCGGCGCCCCAGTCAGCAAGCTGACGTACCGCTGTGGGGCCGGCGCGGACGCGTGACAGATCGACCACCTTGAAGCGGGCGAGGGGACCTTGCCGCGACGTTGGATTCATTTGTTGCCAATCCTCATCGGAGAAGAATTCCGTTAAAAGTTCATTGCACGTTTCACGCACAAGGTCGAGCTTGCCGAGCTTCGAAGGACTTATACGATGTTCTCACATTTTTGATCCAATATCGGCGAGCGAACCGGTCGGCAACATGGGATGGCAAACCTTACGGTGCTAGTTTCGTACAGTGATGCGGTAATTGAGTGATGCCGCGCGAGCTCTGATGGAAGTCGGGATTTCGTCGAAGCTTGCAGGGGAATGACGTTGGACTTCGCAGCAGATAGTGAGACTGCTTCGCCTGGAGCGGACAGTACGGACCGACCAAAACTGTTGATTGTCGACGATGATCCAGAGGTGAGGATCGTTGTTGCCGAATTTCTTGAAAGCTCTGGTTTCAACGTTGTTCAGGCCGGTGGCGGCCGTGAAGCTCTGGACCTGCTGCCACGTCATCCGGACGTTCGGATGATCATCAGCGATATCCGCATGCCCGACATGTCGGGTATCGAATTGGTCGATATAGCGACCCGACGCCAACGCGACCTGAAGGTTATTCTGATCTCCGGCTACTTCGTTTCACAGCAAGTCGGTCGACGTTTTCTGAGCAAGCCCTTCCGCATGCGAGAACTTGAGGCGGCGGTACGTGCTGAGCTCGCCGCAAAGAGCCCGAGCGACTTCTGATCAGGCTGCATCCCAGAAGTTCACGGATGGTAGGGGAGTAGACTCAGTCCCGGTCAAGCCTATGATTCGGTGACGGAGCCGCATGAAAACGCGGCAACAAGCCGGCGCCGGTGCATCCAGCTGCAGCGGCGCCTGAAACCGTTGGGTAGCGTTGCTATGATGGATCGACATGTGCTGTCGAATGGTACTCTTTCCGCCACTGTGAAGGCGGATGGAGCGGAATTGTGCTCTCTGTGCAATTCTGCCGGCGAGGAGATGCTCTGGCAGGCGGCGCCGGTCTGGCCACGCCATGCGCCCGTTCTCTTCCCCATCGTCGGCCGCCTGAAGAACGACACGTTGCGCCATGGGGGCAAGACGTACCGGCTGACACAACACGGGTTTGCTCGCGACCGACGGTTCGCATGGCTCAACCGCACGGCGTCTGGCTGTCGGCTGGTGCTGCACGAGGATGCCGAGACGCGAGCCGTCTACCCCTTCGCCTTCCGGCTCGAAGTCGCGTTCAGCCTGGACGACGACACGCTGGAGCAGAGCTTCACTATTTCCAATCCCAACCGCGCCCTGCTCCCGGCATCGCTCGGTGCGCATCCGGCTTTCATCTGGCCCATGGCCGATGGGATAGCCAAGTCGGCGCATGTTCTCGAATTCGCTAAGCCGGAGACCGGCCCTGTCCGGCGGCTTGATCACGGGCTGCTGCGAGCCGACCCGGAGACGTCCACCATCGGCAGGACGCTGCACCTCGATCCGACTCTGTTTGCCGAGGATGCACTGATCCTATCGGATCCGATCAGTCAATCGGTTCGCTACAGCGCGCCCGGTACAGCGGCGGTCGAGGTTTCGTGGGAAGGATTTACCCAGCTTGGCATCTGGGCGCGGGAAGGCGGCGACTTCCTCTGCATTGAACCTTGGCACGGCACAGCCAGCCCTGTGGATTTCGAGGGCGAGTTCACTGACAAGCCGGGACTGATGCTCATTCCGCCCGGCGAGCGCCGGACTTTGGTACTTCGTATAAGATTGTGCTGAGAACCTACAGATTTTCCTTAATATTCTGCCACTCTTCCTCCATCTGCTCAAGCGGCATTTCAGTTAGCACGTATCCTCCTGAAGCAATGCTTTGCTCCATTTTATTAAACCTATCGTGAAACTTCAGGTTAGCGTGGCGCAGGCAGGCTTCCGGGTCCAGATCCAGTTTGCGAGCGAGGTTAGCCAGCACAAACAACAGGTCCCCAACCTCATCCTCCAAACGCTCGTGCTTTGCATCCGGCAGTTCTGCCCGAAGCTCCGCAATCTCTTCGTCAAGCTTGAGCAACACCGCCTTGGCATCGGGCCAATCGAAGCCGACTCGAGCGGCGCGCGCTGTCAGCTTCGCAGCACGCGTAAGCGCGGGCAGGCCGGCCGGAACCCCAGCCAAAGTCCCGTTTTCCGATCGCCGAGCGCGTTCAGCATGCTTCTGGGCTTCCCAACTCGCGCTTTGCTCGTTGGCAGATCGCAAGGCCGAACTGCCAAACACGTGCGGATGGCGGCGAACCATCTTGTCAGCAATGATCCGCGCCACTGCGGCGAAGTCGAAACGGCCGGCTTCCTCAGCCATGCGTGCGTGGTAGACGACCTGAAACAGCAGATCACCGAGTTCGTCCTGCAGGTCGTCCAGGTTGCCCCGGGCGATCGCATCAGCAACCTCGTAAGCTTCCTCGATCGTGTAAGGCGCTATGGTGGAGAAGCTTTGCTGCTGGTCCCACGGGCAGCCATGATCGGGATCACGCAGGGCCGCCATGATGTCGAGCAGGCGGCGGAGTTCAGTTTCGGCCGTGTTGTTTGGTAAGTTCACTGACACAGTCTGTCCAGCCGCATAAGATATATTATGTTAACTCGATCTGCATCCCGTCGTAGCCAGGCTCTACGCCGGCCGGCAGGTTCGCCCGCAGCCACGCCCAGTCCATGTCGGTCCCCATATGGGTCAGCACGGTTCGGCGCGGCTGCAGGCGCTTCGCCCAGTCCAACACCTGCTTGAGGTTGGCGTGGGTCTTGTGCACCTCGTGGCGCAGAAAGCAGCCGACTATCCATGTATCGATATCGCGCAGCAGATCCAGCGCCGTCTCATCGAGGTTGGCGACATCGGTCGAATAGCCGAACGCGTTGATGCGCAGGCCTAGCGAGTGCGAGAACCCGTGGTCCTGATCGATCAACCGGACCTGCATGCCGGCGATACTGACGGTCTCACCAGCGGTCACCTCGCGCGGCACCATGACAGGTCGGAAGAATCCTGGCGGCTGCCATGGCCGGAATGCGTAACCGAACCGGCGCCCGAGTTCGTCCAGCGTTGCCTTGGTACCGAATGCGTCCAAGGGTCGCCCGGCGATCCGGTTGAGGATCCGCACATCGTCCAACCCGGTGATGTGATCGGCGTGCGCGTGCGTATACAGCACCGCGTCAACGCCTGGCACGCGGCAGGCCAGCAGCTGAGCACGCATATCGGGGCCGGTATCGACCAGCAGCCGCGAACCAGCTTCGCTTTCGACCACTATGCTGGCGCGCGTGCGCTGGTTGCGCGGTTCGGTGGGGTCACAGACCCCCCAGTCGCCGCGGCCGTCCGCACCCCCGATCAAGGGCACACCGGCTGAACCTCCGGTCCCAAGCAGAGTGACCCGCATTTAGGTCTAGGCCGCCTTGCGAAACAGGCGGCGGAAGTTCTCCGTCGTAAGCTGCGCCAGGTCCTCCGACGGTAGCCGACGCACCTCTGCAAGAACCCTGGCGGTGTGTGCAACGTAAGCCGGTTCGTTTCGCTTGCCGCGAAAAGGTACGGGGGCAAGGTAGGGTGCATCGGTTTCCACGAGCAGACGGTCCGCCGGGAGATCGCGGGCTATCTCTCGAAGTTCGCTGGATTTTGGGAAGGTCAGGATACCTGAGAAGCTGATGTAGCCGCCCATCGTTACGGCCGTTTCGGCCAGCATCCGCGAGGAGCTGAAACAGTGCAGGACGAACCTGCAGCCACGTCCGCTATCACGCTCATCCTGCAAGATTGTGGCGATGTCCTCGTCGGCCTCTCGCGCATGGATGACGAGAGGGATATCGGCCAGGCTCGCGGCCCGGATATGCGCGCGGAACGCGGCCTGCTGCACGTCCCGTGGCGAGCGATCATAGAAGTAATCCAACCCCGACTCGCCAATTCCAATCACCTTGGGGTGGTCCGTCAGAGCCGCGAGTTCCTGAGGTTCGGGTACGGGCTCCTCAGCCGCGTGGTGCGGATGGATGCCGACCGTGCACCAGAGGTCCGGCTGCGCAGCGACTATCGCCGGCAGGCGTTGGGACTGCGACAGCGTGGTCCCGATGGTGACCATCTCACGCACGCCGGCAACGGCGGCGCGCGCCAGCACGCTCGGCCTTTCAGCCTCGGTGTAGTAGTCCAGGTGGCAATGCGAATCGATCAGCATCAGGGTATTATGCAACAGCTTCGACGTAACGTGGGAACACTCCTTGCGGTGCCGGCAACGCACAGCCTTCCGGCAATGGTGCCGCAAGGTCGGCGACCCGACGCGCCGTCGCCGGCACTCCGAGCTGATCCAGCATGCGCGCCATGCTGTCCGGCATGAATGGCTGCAATACCGTCGCTATGACGCGCAATGCATCCGCCAGCACGCGCAGCACTGCCTCCATCCGGGCGGTATCTGTCCGCCGCAACGCCCAGGGCGCCTCGTGATCAATATAGGCATTCGCAGCGCGGATCACTTTCCAGACCTCGTCCAACCCCTCGTGGAACACCTGTCGGTCCAGATGCTCGCGCAGCCTCCCGGTTAGGGCTTCTGCCGCGCTCAACAGCTCAGCGTCGGCTTCGGTGGAAGCCCCCCTTGCCGGTAGCTTGCCCTCGCAGTTTCGCGCAATGAGCGACAGCGTTCGTTGCGCCAGGTTGCCAAGGTCGTTCGCCAGGTCGACGTTCGTTCGTGTCACGATTGCCGGGTGACTTATGCTGCCGTCGCCACCGAACGGCTTCTCACGCAGCAGAAAGTAGCGAACCTGGTCCAATCCATAGGTCGCCGCCAGCTCGCGCGCCTCGATGACATTGCCGACCGACTTGCTCATTTTCTCGCCCTCGGCCACCCACCAGCCGCTTGACGAAATGCGAAGTGGGAGCGGCAGCCCGGCCGACATCAGGAACGCAGGCCAATAAACCGCGTGGAACCGGATGATGTCCTTGCCGATCATGTGCACATCGGCTGGCCAGAACCGCCAATCCGACGCCGTCTCGTCAGGGAAGCCGCAGGCCGTGACATAGTTGTTCAACGCGTCCAGCCAGACATACATGACGTGGTCGGGAGCGCCCGGCACCGGAATGCCCCAGCGGAACGTGGTGCGGCTGATCGACAGGTCACGCAACCCTCCCCGGACGAAGCTCGCCACCTCGTTGCGTCGGCTCCCGGGGAGGATGAAGTCGGGCCGTTCTTCGTACAGCTTCAGGAGTCTGTCCTGGAAGGCTGACAGACGAAAGAAATACGAGGGTTCCCTCACCCACTCTACCGGTGCACCACTTGGCGCCACTTTGCTGCCGTCCGGCCGGCTGGTCAGCTCATCTTCATCATAAAAAGCTTCATCCCGAATGGCATACCAGCCTTCGTAGTGACCGAGGTAGATGTCCCCCGCGTCCTCGATACGCCGCCAAAGCTCGGTGCAGGACACCTTGTGCCGCTCCTCCGTGGTGCGGAACCACTGGTCGAACGACACGCCCATCTTCTCCGACATGTCACGGAAGTCAGCGGAGATCTTATCGGTAAAGGATTGTGGGTCCATCCCGGCCGCGCGGGCCGCCTGCTCCACCTTCTGACCATGCTCATCGGTGCCGGTCAGAAAGAACACGTCGAAACCGTCGAGCCGTTTCCAACGTGCCATTACATCGGCGGCGATGGAGATATAGGCATGACCGAGATGCGGCGGCCCGTTGACGTAGAAGATCGGCGTGGTGATGTAGTAGCGCTTGTTCATGCCATCGTTCCGCTGAGGATGCCGAGGCCGGCCACGATGGCTTGGCGCTTGTCCAGGTTGAAGCGCTCCGTCTCGTCCTGCAGCTTTGTCAGCGCGTGCCACACGTCGCCCCAGGCATCAAGGGGACGCAGCGCGACAAGTCTCGACTGTTCCTCATCCCCCCTTCCTCGCGCCACATCGCGCACTGCCGCAGCAACGCCCGCACGCAGCAGGTCCATGAAATTCGAAAAGGCGGTATCGCCGCGCGCCAGAGTATCGGCCATGGTGTAGGTGCGCTGTGGCTTCAGGCCAGGCAGTGCGCCGAGCACTTCGTTGACCAGTCCGGCAATCGCCAGTCCCTCCTCATGAGCCAGCAGCAGCGCGCGGCCGGGAGAGCCTTCAGCCAGCGTCACCAGCCTCCCCCTGTCGTCGCCCGACAGATCGGGCAGGTAGTCCGCCAATAGCCGCTCCATCGGCTCCAGAGGCAGTGGGTCCAGGCGGAGGCGTCGACAGCGGCTGCGAATTGTCGGCAGCAGCCGTCCGGGTGCGGCGCACACCAGGAGCAAGATGGCCCGTTGCGGTGGCTCCTCCAGAATCTTCAGCAGCGCGTTGGCCGAGGACTGGTTCATCTCCTCGGCGCCGTCGACGATCGCGACGCGCCAGCCGCCTTCGGCTGGCGTCAGGCTCATGAAGGCGCTGATCCCGCGCACGTCCTCGACCGCGATCTGTGTGCGCATCCGCCGGCGCTTTTCGTCGTACCCGCGCTCGACTGTGTGCAGGTCGGCATGCGCGCGGGCAGCGACGCGGCGGAACACCGGGTGTTGAGGGTCAAGCGCAAGGGAACTGCCTGGCGGCATTCCTGCCAGGAGGCGGCGCGCGAAGCGGTACGCCAGCGTCGCCTTGCCGACGCCGTCGGGCCCGGTGATCAGCCAGGCATGGTGGATACGACCCGAACGCATCGCCTCAAGCAGCACGGTCTCGGCGGCTTCATGGCCGAGCAACTGGGGGTTGGCGCGGGGTTCGGGGGCCATGCACGAGTTATAGCAACATGATGCACCGGAGAGTTACCCATTGAGTCTCTGCGTTCAGGTTGACGGCCTGGGCATAGAGTTCTTCCCGCTGTGCAGGTGAAGCCAAACCTCGGAGGTGAAGATGGCTGCATACACGATCAAGCCACTGGTGACCGCAACCGCGATCAACACGGGTGGCCGCAACGGGCATTCTGAGACGACCGACCACTCCGTCAGCGTCAACCTTTCGGTGCGCAAAGAGATGGGCGGGCCTGGTCTGCCGAACACAACGACGCCTGAACATCTGTTCGCGGCTGGCTATGCGGCGTGCTTCGGCGGCGCGCTGGAATTCGTTGCACATCAGCACAAGAAGAATGTGTCGGGCAGCACCGTGACGTGCGACACCTCAGTGGGGCCGCGCGAGGGTGGCGGGTTCGGCATCGCCGTCAGGATGCACGTCAAAGTCCCGACGCTGCCCACTGCAGAGGCTCGCGCGCTGGTCGAGGAGACTCACGAGAAGATCTGCCCCTACAGCCATGCCACGCGTGGCAACATCGAGTTAACAACCGAGGTGGAGGGCACGTAGCGCACCAGCAGCGTCAGGTCGGGCCTTTCAAACGCGACGATCATATCCAGTGCGGAGATTGCGTGAGAGGGGCGGATGTTGGTGGCTCGCGCGCAAGGATGGCCGCGCGCGTGTTTCCGCGAAAGCTTGCCTGCGCCACACCCCGACAACAAACTAGGCAGCGGCCACAAGAGTTGGGGAGAGACCAGATGGAGCTCAGAGGTACCGTCGCGCTGGTAACCGGCGGCAACGGCGGGCTTGGTCAGCGCATCTGTCATGCGCTGGCCAAGGAGGGCGCACACATCGCGGTGATGTACGCGCAGAGCCACGACCAGGCGGAGGAGGTCGCGCGCACCCTCGCATCCAGCTACCAAATCAACGCTGCGGCCTTCGCCTGCGACATCACCGATGGCGGGGCGATCGAGCGCCTGGTCAGCGACGTTGGCCGGCGTCTCGGTCGTCTCGATATCCTTGTCAATGACGCCGCTTACAACAAATCGATCCCCTTCCCCGACCTCGACAATCTTACGATGGACGTGTGGGACAAGATCATGGCGGTGAACCTGACGGGACCGATGCGCCTGACCAAGGCCGTTGCGCCCGTCATGAAGGCACTCGGTCACGGCCGCATCGTCAACATCGCTTCCGTTGCGGGGCTAGGCCCTACAGGATCGTCCATCGCGTATGCGGTGTCGAAGGCCGGACTGATCCACCTGACGCGATGCATGGCGGTTGCACTCGCGCCAGAGACGCTGGTCAACTGCGTCGCACCTGGCTTGTTGGAAGGCACCCGAGCAACTTCCAATCTGCGACCCGAGCAGATTGAACGTTCGTCATCCGGCTCGCTTCTGAAGAAGGCCGCAGACAAGGACGACTGCGCCGAGATGGTGGTTACCATGTGCCGAACCGAGACCATGACCGGCCAGACGATCGTCATCGACTCTGGCCGCTTTTTTCACTGAAGCACGAACAGCAACAAGGGAGAGGATCATGGCTTACGAAGGCATGCTTGCAGAGAGCATTTCCATCATTGGCCATAAAGGCGAGCCGATCTCGGCCTATGTCGCACGGCCATTGGGCGCAGGCCCCTTCCCCGGCATGGTGCTGATCCATCACGCACCTGGTTGGGATGAATGGTATCGCGAGGCAACACGGAAATTTGCCCACCATGGCTATGCTGCGATCAGCCACAATCTTTATCACCGCGCGGGCGACGGCAAAGCCGATGATGTGGCTGCCAAGGTACGAGCCGAGGGCGGCGTTCCCGACGATCAGGTTGTCGGCGACACGGAAGGCGCAGTGCAATGGCTGCGCGGGCAACCGTGGCTGAATGGCAAGGTTGCAGTGCTTGGCACCTGCTCGGGTGGCCGACACACATTTCTCTATGCCTGCAAGACGAAGAGCATCAACGCGGCTTGCGACCTTTGGGGCGGTCGCGTGGTGATGAGCAAAGAGGAGCTGAACCCAAAACAACCAGTGGCGCCGATCGAGTACACGAAGGATCTGTCATGCCCGCTGCTCGGCCTGTTTGGCAACGAGGACCGCGCGCCGACGCCGGAGCAGGTGGACCAGCAGGAAGCGGAACTGAAGAAGCACGGCAAGCAGTACGAATTCCACCGCTACGACGGCGCCGGGCACGGGTTCTTCTATTACGACCGGCCGATGTATCGCATTGAACAGGCGTTGGACGGCTGGAAGAAGGTGTTCACCTTCCTGCAAAAGCACATGGCTGTATAAGACCAGGTATGTGCACCTCGATCGTCGAGATCGTCGGCGCGAACGGTGCCGGCAAAGGCAGTGACGGGTGGTTCGATTTGACCCACTCTGTGGTGTCTTACGACCACCCTCACCATGCCTTGCTGGAGGAGGCCATCACCATCGATTTCGTGAATGCGGCACTCGGTCCTGCGGCTCGCGTGGCGGTTGAGTTAACCTTGGAGTCAGCCAAAGAACTAAGTGCCGCGCTTATCAAGGCGATCGCTGCGGCAGAGATCGAGGAGCGCGGGCGTTTGCGGGGGACGTAAGGCTCAGTAGGCCGCCTCAAGCAAGCGCATAGCATCCTCGATCCGTTCCGCCGGCGAGCGCACGCCAGAATTGGCGTTGAAGTTCTTCACCGTCTCGCCGGCGATCGCTCCCAGGTCCTCGCGCGGAATAGCGAGCTGGCGTAGTCGTGTCGGAACGCCAACGCGCGCGTAGAGCGACTCGAGCGTGTCGGCAACGGCACGCGCAGCCATCCGTGCATCCATTCCATTGCGCCAGACACCCAAGGCCGTCGTGACCTGTCGCGCGGACTGCATGTCAACCGTTTCGGACAGCCGTATCTTCGATGCGTGTACGACCGAAGTTGACTCACCCTGTCCGACATGGGGATATCGCACGTGCAGCGCGGTTGAGACCGCGTAATCGCCGGCGAAAGCGCCGCTCCGCGCGCGACGGACGCCATCGTCCTCGGCACGGTTCTGCAAAAACGCGGCAATGCAGAGATCGACGCGCAGCGACGCGTCCTCAGGTTCATCGGTCAGCCGTGAATAGGCGCGATACGCCAGCTGGAATGCTTGGTTGCGATCACTCTCGGCCAGCGGATTGATCTCGACCTGAGACATCGCGCCGACGGTACCCGCAAATACCGTCGTCGCGGTGGAGCGCAACAGCTCCCTTGGCGCGCTGAGCAAAGCGCCATGGTCGAGGAAAATTGCCTGTGGCCGCGTCTTCGGATCGAAGTATTCCATCCGCTGGTCGAGATCCGGGTTCTTCAGACCAGTGCCGGCACGGTTCATGGCGCTGGTCGGTGTGGTCGGTATGTTGATGATCGGCGGCTTCGGCGCCAACAGACGCGGGCTATGCGCCGGTTTCCCTTCGGGATACTGTGTCATTAAGTCGAATGGATCACCAGACTCGGCGAGGAAAATCGCTGCGGCACGGGTCGCCACGATGACACTGCCGCCGCCGACGGCTATCAGCAGGTCGGCCGAGGATTGACGGGCAGCCTGGGTTGCAGCGCATACCGAAGCATATGTGGAATCCTTTTCGATGCCATCGAATACGCCTGCATAGCGATCGCCGAGCGCAGCCTCGATCCGACGCACCGTGTCGGTGCGTCGGTTCACCGATGGTGAGCACACAACAAAGGCCCGTTTCGCAGCGGCCCGATTGACCGCGTCCTTGAGCGACTGTTCGATGACCGAGCGGCCGCAGTGCAGTCGCCAAGCGTAGCCTGCTGCGCGGAAGCTTTCTTGGGTCATTCCTGTGTACTCCCGCTCGCCATCCAGCGCTCCTCAGGCTACGGGGTCAATCGGATGTCAGGCGGTACGGTCAGTCAATCGTCTCGGTAATTGGTGAAGCTCCGGAGCGTGCGGGCGTGTTACGAAGGTTTCCTGCCTTTGTGGCATAGGCGCTGCCGATTTCCGGATGGTTCGGCATCCGTCGGGACGCGACCAGTCGATACGACGACTGCCAGAGCCGGTGAAGCGTCAATGCCGCATGACCCAAATAGGTTTCTGCCTCGATATAGCTATTCAACTGGACCGCGCCGTTTGCGAACTCAAATTTGAAGCCCTCCTCTCCGCGGAGGTAGTCCACCTTCGTCAGCCCACTGTCGAAAGTCCATCTTGTATATTCGGTCATGAGCAGAATGCCTGGCGACGCACGGGCGAATGCAGCATCGTAGACTGCAAAATAGGCCAGAAGGGCCTTGCCCTGCACCGCATTGATCGATGCGGCAACAACACCTTCATCGCGGGTTACGAGAAATACCCGGAGTGCCTGAATCTTCTCCAGAGCCCGTGTTAGTTCAGTGAGCGTTGCCACATCGCTGGACGATTTGATGCCGTTTGCGGCCATGCTCGCCCGCTTCATCGCGACCAGTTGCTCAAGCAATTGCGGTTCGGGCGTTTGAGTACTCTGCAGAAAGGCCAGCCGCGCGTCCTGCGACAACATCCGCTTTCCGCGGGACCAATTATTCCGTTTCTTCTTGTTCAAGTTGCGGAACCAGTGGTCCCCATCGGTCCAGTCGCTCGTCAGGTTAAGGCAGACTTCGCCTATCTCTTGGCGGCACTCCATCACATCGGCGAGCCCTCTGGAGATCAACGAGTCGGGATGGACATTTTTCAATCGAATGATGTCGAACCCACCAGCCTTCCTGACCTCGCGCCAAAGGCGCCGCACGATTTCAGGGTGCTCAGCGATCGCGTCGCAGTAGTCGCTGACCGACTGTGCCGCCCACTCCAGGATGCGTGTTCCGGACCACCGGCGAATTGCGAAGGGTAGTATCGCAACTAGCTTCTGCTCGTCCCACGCAAGCGCGATAAACAGCTGGCTGGCAGTCGTTCTCGTGGACCACCATGCCTCTACCCAATGATAGCTCTGAAATATATTGCGCTCACCTGCTTCCCACAGGCGATGCCAGTCAGATTCGAGCTGTCGTAAGCGATCGGACGATGTGACAATCTCGCAGGACAGGCGCTCTGGCACCAGCTTATGGCCCGCAATCTCCCCCATGCCGGTGCAGCTCCCTGATGCGAGATCGCTTGCGTCCGAAATCGCGCGTGATGCGACTTGGCGTGTGTCGTCTCGCCGGATCGTTGTCAAGTCACCTCAATGATGTCGCCAGGGATCTCCGGGTGCAAACGAAAGGTAATTGGTCGTCGACCACGCCTTTTCGCTTCAACGATACCACTGAGCTTTGCAGCACCCAGCAGCGCCGTCTTGGCCCAAAAGCCCGGTCCACTTGTCCGGTTTGTGGGATGGATGCCCAGCTGCTCGCGAAGGATACAGTTGGCCCCGTTTACCCTCACCTTTCGCTGAATGTCCCGCATCTGGTATTCAACGGTCATGGAAACGCTAAAACCAAGGTTCTCTACGCGATGCGGCGCGTTCAATGGCCAGCTCAGCATCTGCCCAGGGCCGATGGTGAAGACAGAGGCGTAATCGTCGTACCAATCCTCGAAACGGATGTTTGTCTCATTGTTGTACAGGCAAACGGACTCGAGCTCATCGCGTGCGAGAAAGGGTGATGATGCGGGGTAAACGTAGACCCGTTTGCTGCCGGCAATCTGCCAAAGGCTCTGCCCAGATGTATCGAAATGATAATACACCTGAGCTTGCGGCGAAGAGATAAGAATGCCGCAAATTCGTTTGAAGGTTTGGTAGGACGGAAGGTGCGCCTCGAGTTCGGCGAACAGGTCATCCAGCAACGCGCCGAACCGGCTGTCCACCTCATTCACACGCAGCAGGTTGAGCCACATGCTACCATGTTCGATTGCGGTGATGACTTCCTCGCCGGACAATGACCCAAAGTCACCCTCTCGCCATTCCCTCTCGTGCCCCGGCGGACCAACCTTCACAAGCATATAGTTGTTGGCGGGATACTGTTCTATCAACGAAGCTAGGCTGGCGCGCGAAAACAGCGGATGCTCATGGAGGCGATGACCGAGGCATAGGGGTTGACGTCCCCAGAGCAACGAATGTCTCGGCTGCCATTCAGTGAAGATTTCCTTTGGATAGTCGGCGTGCGAGGTGTCTGCCGCGAAATTTCCATCTCTCGTCGCGAGCATAGATCCGTCCTGTTGCAACTCAGTAACTTTAGCGAGCGATACCGTGTCCTGCCACTCACGTTGACTCGATTATTTCCGATCGGCCGTTTTGGCAAGCGCCGCTTATAGCGCGCACCATGTACTCCATAAGCAGGAGCAGGTTGGGCGCGCGCAGATCCGGGCACTGGCTGCTACCCATGCCGAGCGGCCGAACCTTGCCCTAATTCTGGCCCTGACCCCTGAGCTTTTCAACCCAAAGGTGTATCGCGATCAAGCGCCCGCGTCCTCATCGAACCCATCGTGGGGTTCCGGATCTGGGTTCAGGAGCGCATAGCCTATTACCGTGAATAGCAGGGCACCCATAGCCATCAGCAGCGGAAGCATCGATATCTCCTGCAAGCCCGTATCGGCGAGGATGGTGGCCGGGCAGGTCAGACCTTGCAGTGAATTGCTTCATAAACCGAAGAGGAATTTTTCCTCCAGGGGCCCCCACGGGGCGTGGTCACACTGTGCCGACGAAGTTCATTGTCGCCGATGCAACCACTTCGTCGCGAAGCAGTTTAGGTGACCCGGTAAGCGCTGAGGTGATTGCAAAGATGGCATACGAGTTGCGTATCGGTGGGCGTGCGGCGGCTCGGTACGAGACATCCCAAGAGGCGGAACTACGTGCGCGGGCCATAATGGCGGACAATGCAGACTGCACGATTGAGATCTTCGATCTTTCGACCGGGCAGCCTTACGCGCCGGCGGCGAGTGCCGAAGATCGCGAGACGTTGTCGCGCAAGATCGGTTTCTAGGGCGGGGCAGTTGAGCTGGACACGGATCACCGAACCGGA
>JBKPOG010000210.1:0-9570 GCA_046732975.1 Pseudomonadota bacterium | reverse complement strand
AAGCGGGACTGCCGGCGATCCGCGTAACGCGCCGGCTTGATCCGGCGCTGTTCGCACTGAACGAGGCAGGTGCGCTGAATGGTCACGTGCCGATCACCGGCATTCTCAGCATCATCGTGCTCGCCTGCGCTGTCATGCATGGCTTCGACACTATCGCCATGTCCAACGAGCACTCGGCCAGCGTGCCGAACATTGCGGACGTCAATCATCAGTACAGCAAGTCGTTCGAATTCGAGCAGTCGTTCAGCCGGCTGCTGCAGCAGCATGTGCAAGGCGTAAGTTACTTCTCGCTGCTGCGGCCGCTTTCCGAGGTGGCCATCGCCCGACGCTTCGCTCGGCATCCCGAGTATCTGCCGGTGTTCCGCAGTTGTAACACGGCATTTCGCCAGGCAGTGGCACGGCGTGGCAGCAACTGGTGCTGCGACTGTCCAAAGTGCCGGTTCGTGTTCCTTGCGTTGGCGCCGTTCGTCGAACGCCAACGCCTGGTGAATACGTTCGGCTGCAACATGCTGGATGCAGCCAGTCAGATCGACGGCTTCGCGGAATTGTGCGGATTGCTGCGGCACAAGCCATTCGAGTGCGTCGGCGAGATCGAAGAGAGTGCCGCGGTGATGACACACTTGGCAGGCATGGCGGCATGGCGCGATTCCGCTGTGGTATCGTCGTTGGCGCCGCGGCTGCCGCGCGGCGATTTCGATACGTTGTTCGCCATGCGTGGACCGCATCTGGTGCCGCAGCGATATCTGGCGATGCTCAATGCATGTGGCTGAGCTGCGTGGGAGGCGTATCGCGATCTGGGGATACGCCCGTGAAGGCCGTGCTGCGCTGCGTTTCCTGCAAGAGCGCGATTCGGCACTGAATATAACTGTGCTGGATGACGGGAATGTAGACGACGCTCCGGCACCGCTGATCAGCGGCCGCGAGGCGATTGCCGAGGCAATCGGCGGCTTCGACGTGGTGGTGAAGTCACCGGGGATCAGCCTGTACGATCCGTTGGTGCTGCGGTCGAAAGCCACGGGCGTGCAATTCACCTCGCTGCTTAATCTGTGGTTTGCTGACACCCGGTCGTGCCGCACGATCTGCGTAACCGGCACCAAAGGAAAGAGCACCACGACGGCATTGATCGCGCACGTGCTGCGTGGCGTGGGTTGGCGCGCGATGGCAGCTGGCAACATCGGTGTGCCCGTGACTGAGTTGCCGCGCGACGGGTTGGATGTGGCGGTGATTGAGGTGTCCAGCTATCAGGCAGCGGATTTTTTCGGGCAGTGCGATATCGTTGTGCTGACCTCGTTGTTTCAGGAACATCTCGACTGGCATGGCAGCGTCATGGCGTATCGACGCGACAAGCTGAACCTGCTGCTCCATGCGCGGCGCGTGATGATCAACCGCGACGCGCTTGGCGCGGTCGGCGAAGTGCTGGATCTCAACCGCCTGCCGCACACGACGTTCGCGGTGGGGCCGGCATTGCACGTGAACAACCGTTATCTCTCCCGACCGCACAATCTGGCCAATGTCGCGGCTGCGCTGGCGGTGATGCAGGAACTTGGCATTGACCAGTTCGCCGCGTTGCGCGCCATGGAGGACTTTCCGCCTTTGCCGCATCGACAGCAGGAAATCGTCGAGATCAAAGGCGTGCTGTATGTGGACGACAGCATATCGACCACGCCGGAGGCGACGATCGCCGCACTGGAAGTGTATCGGGACCGTCCGGTGACAGTGATCATCGGTGGTCACGATCGCGGCATTGACTACGCGCCGTTGATCGAACGGCTGCGTGCACCACCACGGCCCGGTCTTGTGCTGATGGACGCCAGCGGCAGGCGCATCGGCGAACTTCTGGGTTCGGGCACGCCGGTGGACACGATGGACGACGCGGTGGGTGAGGCGCGACGCATAACGCCAGCCGGCGGCGTCATTCTTCTGTCCCCCGCGGCGCCGAGTTACGGGCGTTACCGCAGCTTCATCGAACGTGGCGAGGATTTTGGGCGCTGTGTCGGTAATCTGCAGCCGGCCGTTACGCCGCGGTAGGCTCGCAATCGAGGCGTTGGACCTCGTGTAGAAGGCGGCGATCCGAGATCTGCGACCGTGAAACATGTAAGACAATCGGCAGCCCGCATGACATCACCCTTCACGGCGCGCGGCGGCACGGCAAGATGGTGAACGCCGTCAGGACATGTTACCCACGCGATCTTCCTAGCACAGGAGCGGAGCCGTGAGCATCTTCGGTGATATCTGGAACAAGATCGTCGGACATTCGGAAGCGGTGCCGCCACCGGCTGTCAGTACAACGACACAACCAAGCGCGTCCGCACCATCAAGTGCAGATGCCGCTCCGGCAGCACCCAAACCCGCAACGACCAGTGTTGTCGATGTCGAAGGCATCCTGGTTACCATGGCGACGGCCAAGGGGCGCCCGAGCAATTGGCGCACATCGATTGTCGATCTGCTGACACTGCTTGATCTCGACTCCAGCCTGACCGCACGAAAGGCATTGGCACAGGAACTAAGCGTCCATGCAGGCGCCGATGGTTCTGCCGAGCAGAACGTCGCGCTGCATAAGGCAGTGATGCAGAAGCTAGCGGAGAATGGCGGCAAAGTGCCGGAGAGTCTAAAGGCGTGAATGGGCGGGGAGGGTGATACCGGGCCTGCGATAGGCACCCCGCCTAGAACAGTCGCTGCGTCGCGATGCGTGCACCTGCCGCCATCGCAGCCAGCTTTGCCCAGACCACGTCATCCGCGACACGTCCGCGTCCAGCAGATGTATCGAAGCCGCAGTCGGTGCCGGCCAGTACGCGCTGTGGATCGCCAACCGCGCGTGCCACCTGTTCGATGCGATCAGCCACCACCTCTGGATGCTCGACGAAGTTGGTCAGCGGATCGATCACGCCGGCGACGATCACCTGGTCGTCGCGCAGCGGCAGATCCTTCAGGCAGCGATACTCGTGCGCATGGCGGGGATTGGCGAATGGCAACACAAACCCGCCTGCCTTCGCCTGCTGAATCGCCGGCAACACTTCGGGCAACGCGACGTCACAATCGTGCGGGCCTTCGTAGTTACCCCAACAGGCATGCAGTCGCACCATCTCGCGCGGCACATTGACCAACGCATCATTGATTGTCGCCACCACGCGTTCGACGAAACCAACGAACTCGCTCAACGGCCGATCCTGGTAAGTGATGTGTCGTTCCATTGCCAGGTCGGGTGCATCGATCTGCAACACGAAGCCATGCTGCACGATAGCTTCGTATTCGACCTGCAATGCACGTCCCACCGCCGCGAGATACGCGTCGTCGCTATCATACCAGCGATTGCGCATCGCGGCGGCGACGATGCCTGGCGAGGGGGCGGTCACGAACGCCTCGGCATACCGCCCTTTGACCGCATCCAGCGCTGCCTGAAAGTCGGTGCACTCCGTCTCCACCGCGGTTCGGTCCAGATAGCGCACTTCGCCGATCGCCTCCGGCACGCCGCCCAGATTGCTGATCGACTCGTTGACCGCATCGTGCGCCGTCTTCCACGCCATGAACTCCGGATACCGCGTGGCGTCCGCGAACACGCGACGGGTCCAGCCACCGCCGAAACCGCTCATGCGATGGCGGACGTAGAGAAAGAATGCCTCGCGCTGCTGCTCGCCGTTGTTGGGTACGTCGATGTCCGCGGTGATCTGCTTTGCCACGACATCGCGCACCGCCTGCTTCCCCACGCGATCCAGTTCAGCGGTGTCGATCGGCTCCCCGCGCGAGCGGCGAACGTAGAGTTGGGTCAGAGCCGCTGGACGCGGCAGGCTGCCGGTATGTGTGGTGAGGATCCGGTCCTGGCTACGAAGCATTGTTGTGCACCTTTTAATGCACCATTGCCTGCTCGAAGACCGCGGTATAGCCGAACAGCCCCACCGCGCCGCCGGTGTGCAAGAACACCACCGTCTCGCCGCGCCGGAACTCTCCCTTGCGGATCAGGTCGATCAGCCCAGCCATCGCTTTGCCGGAATACACCGGGTCGAGCAGCACGCCCTCGAGCCGCGCGAGCATCAGTACCGCCTCGGTCATGCCTGGGGTTGGCTGGCCATAGCCGGGGCCGACGTAGTCGCAATTCGCCACCACGGCCGCACGGGAAACACCCCCACGCGCCCCGACATAATCAGCCGTCTCTTCCGCCAGGCGATGGACGTTGGCTTCCTGCCGTTCCTTCGGTGCCCGAACGCCGATCCCCAGCACAGGGATGCCGGCATTGCAGCCCTCCAGGCCGACGACAAGGCCCGCCTGGGTCCCAGCGCTGCCGGTCGCGGTGACCAGGCGGTCGATGCGCAGCCCCATCTCATCGGCTTGTTGAAGCAGTTCCTGGGCACAGGACACGTAGCCAAGCGCCCCAACGCGATTGGAGCCTCCACCGGGGATGACATAGGTCTTTTCGCCGGCTGAGCGCAGCGCCTGGCCTTTGGCTTCGGCTTCCGCATTCATGTCCGCCCCGCTGGGGCGGTACTCGATGGCGCAGTCGAACAGCCGATCGAGCAGCACGTTGCCGCTATTCAGGTAGTCCCTGTCATTGGTCTCGATCCGATGCTCAAGCAATGCGCTGCACTTCATGCCGAAGCGCCGCGCCACCGCAGCCGTCTGTCGCACATGGTTGGACTGCACCGCGCCTTGGGTTACCAGATGGGTTGCACCCTGCGCACGCGCCTCGCCGACCAGCCACTCCAGCTTGCGCACCTTGTTACCGCCGGTCGCCACCACGGTGCAGTCGTCACGCTTGATCCAGATGTCCGGGCCGCCGAGGTGGTGGCTCAGATTGGTGAGTTTCTCCAGTGGGGTCGGTGTCGGGAACAGCCGGACTCGAGGGAAGCGGGCGAGGTGCATGAAATCTCCTCCCAAACGCGCGGGATGGCTGTAATGTCCCGCATCCTGCCGCGTCCCACAATGCGGGAGGGGAGCCGTGACAACGCGTCGCGACGTCCCAGATTTGTCTGGTCTGACTGTGGAGAGAGTTATGCGCATTCTGCGACGCCGCGGCTGGGAACTGCCGGAGCGGATGGTGACCCCGGAAGCGGTTGTGCTGAGGCGGCGTACAGTGCTGGCCGGAGCGAGCGCGATCGCACTTGCGGGGGGCGCCCGCGCCGACGTGCAACGCAACGCGAAATATCCGCCTGGCCGCGCGATCACCGACGAGAAATACGCCACGACGTACAACAACTATTACGAGTTTGACGACGGCAAGGACCTGTGGCGGGCGGCACAGGTGCTGAAGCAGCGCCCCTGGTCGATCAGCCTGGAGGGGATGGTCAAACAGCCGCGCACGCTGGATATCGATGACCTGCTGAAGCAGGTGCAACTCGAGGAGCGGGTGTATCGCCACCGCTGCGTTGAGGCCTGGGCGATGACCGTGCCGTGGACCGGCTTCCCCCTCGGCCAACTGCTTTCGATCGCCGAGCCGCTCGGGTCCGCGAAATACGTGGTGTTCGAGACGGCGCAAGACCCCAAGATGCCAGGCCTGTCGTCGCCATTCTATCCGTGGCCCTATGTCGAGGGGCTGGCGATCGACGAGGCGGCCAACGAGTTGGCTTTCATCTCCACGGGGATGTATGGGAAGGCACTGCCGCCACAGGATGGCGGCCCGATTCGCCTGACGGTGCCCTGGAAATACGGCTTCAAATCGGGCAAGGCGTTGGTGAAGATAAGCTTCACCGATAAGCGGCCGGTAAACTTCTGGCAGGCCCTCCAGCCGTCGGAGTATGGCTTCTGGGCCAATGTGAATCCGGATGTGGCGCACCCCCGCTGGAGCCAGGCGCGCGAGCGACTGCTGGGCAGCAATGAAATGGTGCCTACACAGATCTACAACGGCTATGGTGAGTTCGTCGCATCGCTTTACACCGACCGGAAAAACGAGAAACTGTTCATGTGATTGCGCAACGTGTCCTTGCCGTCGTAGCGGCCGCGCTGCTGGTCGGAGCCGTCGCCTTGGCGATGCTTGGCCCGCCCCAGGTGCCGCTTGGGCAACTGCTGTTCATGGTGGACCATGACCTGATGGAAGCGGTGCACCGCTTCGTCGGTAGCCACCTGGCTTCGTGGCTGTGGGACTACCTTATGGTGCCCGTGCTGGTGCGCCCAGCCTGGTTGGTGCCGGCAGCGATCGGCTTGATCTGCGGCGGGACGTCGCTGTCCTTGTCGACACGCAAGTCAACGCATCGGTCGCATCGTCGCAGTTGACCGTGCGTCGCGTTTGGTATGGCGGCGCGCTGCTGCTGTTGGCGGCAGCCGCCTGCGCGGTCCAGCCGACCAAGCCTGATCCGACGGCTGGTCCGATTGCGGCATTCGTTACTGTCGCGTCGCAGCCGGCCAATGTGGGCGACGCGAAGATCGCGGCACTGGCGTATCACGATGACGGCCGATACGACCGCGATTTGGTGACGGTCGCGGACAAGGCGGCAGAGTGGGTGCGCAACAGGGCCGGCATGGTGGCGAAACCGGCACTGGTGCTCGACATCGATGAGACGTCGCTGTCGAACTGGGAGGTGCTGAAGCGCGACGATTTTGGTCGGCCCGTGCCCGGCCCATGCGCTCCCGGACTGGATACACCTTGTGGCTGGGCGGCCTGGGATTTGCTCGGACGTGATCCAGCTATCGCGCCAACCTTGCGGCTGTTCAATCTTTCCCGTTCGCTGAATGTAACGGTATTCTTTATCACCGGGCGGCCAGAAACCCAGCGAGCAGCTACCGAGCGCAATCTGCTTAACGTCGGCTATGGCGGGTATGCCCAGGCGTACTTCGTGCCAGATGGGGCGCACTTCGCAACAGCGGCCGACTTCAAGGCGCCGATCCGGGCGCAAATCGAGCGAAGGGGTTTCACCATCATTGCCAATGTTGGCGACCAGCCCTCTGATCTGATCGGCGGCCACGCGGAACAGATGTTCCTGCTGCCCGACCCGTTCTATCGGGTGCCCTGATCGTCCGTACTCCGGTCACCCAAGAGCATCGGACAGACTGACCCAGATCATCGCGCGACAGGCCGAGCCGAACTTATCCAGATTGAAGCAATATAACGATCCGGCAATCCCGGCGCTGACCATATAAATGCCATATAAACCGACGCAGAGATGCCGTCTGCGCCCGACAGCAAGGGTGTGAAACGTTCTTGACTGACCGCCGATGAACCAACCAAAGGCCCGAGCGATCCGCCGGGCACCGTTCAATCTGCGCGCTGCGATCAGCGTCGTCAGCGGCGGGTTGCTGGCGGTCGTTATCGCCATCGTCCTGTTCACCATGCTGCGGTCTCCGCTGAAGGACGATGTGGCGTGGCTGCTCTATGTCGCCCGACGGTGGCTGGCAGGCCGCGAGCTGTATGTGGACGTGGTGGAGGTCAATCCGCCGCTGATTGTGTGGATATCCGCGATCCCGATGCAGATCGCGAGCTGGTTGCGGATCGACGCACAGTTCACTGCCATACCTTTTTTTGTTGCGACGGTGCTGGGCTGCGCCTGGTGGACCGCGTCGCTGCTGCGCGGCAGCGGCAGGCTGTTCGAGGACCGGATTCCCGTCTTCGCGGCAATCGGCGCCGTGCTGCTGGTGGTGCCGGCGGGCGATCTTGGACAGCGCGAACACCTGCTGGTCGCGGCCATCTTGCCGTATCTGGCGCTGTTTGCCCGGTCGCTGGACGGGGCGCGGCCAGCATTCCGCGATGCCTTGATTGCCGGGGTGTTGGCGGGGCTGGGGTGCGCGTTGAAACCCCGCTATGCGGCCGTGTTTGTCGCGCTGGAGGGGCTGGCGCTGTCGCGCGGCCTCAATCCGTTGAACACAAGGTCGCTCGCAGCCGGCACCACGATGCTCGTTTATGCAGGTTTGGTTACCCTGTTTTGTCCGGCGTATTTGCGTCGCGCCGTGCCCCTGGGGCTTGCTCTGTACGGCGGTACGGACGTGCCGCTGCGACAGCTGCTGGCGGACAGCCTGCGGCTTATTGTTGGACAGACCGTGGCACTGGTGCTGTGGTGGCATCGCCGCCGGCGAATGCCGGAAGCCAACCTCATGCTGACGTTGGTGGTGTTCGCCGTGATCGCCACGGCGGTTTGCCTAATGGACGGCAAGGATTGGTTTTATCATCGGCTGCCGGCGACCATCGCCACCGTCCTGGCGCTGATGTGCTGGGTCGCCTCGGCCTTGCTGCATCGTTCAAACTCGCGGCGCGCATGGCTGCCGGTTACGGCAGGAGCCGTCGCATTCGTGGCATTCCTGGTCGCGGCGTTCCAGCGTCTGGAGCCTCAGGTCGTGTTGGCGCTGGAGCCCGAGCAGAACACGATCGCCAAGCTGGAACGCCTGATTCGCTCGCAGCACGCACGAACATACATTGCGTTCTCGGAATGGATAGCGCTCGGCTTCCCAGTGGTGAACAACACTGGCGTCATTTGGGCGTCACGCTTCGACTCGATGTGGGCATTGAAGGGTGAGCTCTGGCGCGTCCGATTCGATCCGGCCGGCGCGAAGGCGTGGCCAATTCGGCACTGGGTGGTGCACGATTTCATTGTGGGTTGTCCCGATATCGCCGTGGTGGACACCCGCGAGGGCGTCGTCAACTACATCGGCGTACTAAGCGCATCCGACCCGGCTTTCGCGCGTGCATGGTCCCGCTACCGACAGATTGCTGCCTTCGATGGGCTGGTGGTGTATCGCCGAACCGCTGCTGGCTGCATCGATCCATGGGTGGCCGCGGAGGCGGTGCGCTAGCGGCTCCGGTTCCACACCGTCCGGATCGGGCGCAGGATAGGGCCATGACCGGCAGTCCTTACCTGTTCCCAGCTTCTCGGCATCCGCTGCGGGCGGTCACTGACCGGCTCAAAGTGCGGGAGGCGGTGTCAGATTTCGGCATTGCTCTGCGTTACCAGGAGCGCGGACCGAATGCGCCAGGGGCGCCCGAGGCGGACTGGTGCGAGACAGGCCATTCAATCTTCATCCTGGCGGGACGCATCCGCTACACGTTCGGTGACCATAGCGTCGAAGCGGGCCCCGGCGATATGCTGCACATCCCCGCCGGACGGGCGCATCGACACAAGCCGAGTGTGGTGGGCGACGAGGTGGTGCGCTACGTGCTGACCGAGTTCAGCTAGTTCTCAACGCTTCCTAAACCGCTCGGCCACATGCTGGAGGGCGGAGGTATGCGACCATGCTGCTCGACAGCGTGCGGCATCTGCTGAGATTGCGCGCAACCGCGCCGGTTGAGCCGCAAGCGGCTCCCGAGCCACCGCCGATTCTGTCACCCGAAATTTCGTTGGCGGAGGACGACGACCCGATCTGGCCGCGGGCGCGGATTGCCGTGGCCGAGGCGCTGTGGGGCGAAGGCTTCTTGTTGCCGGGCGGAGGTGAGGAGGTGGTGCGCTTGGCTAAGCCGCTGGGGCTTTCGGCTGCTTCAAGCTTGCTACTGGTTGGCGCCGGCACAGGCGGCCCACCGCGCCACATTACCGCCGAGCTTGGGGTCTGGGTGACCGGCTATGAGGCAAACCCACGGCTGGTCGCCCTGGCGAACGAAAGGAGCCAGAGGGCAGGGTTGGGGCGTCGTGCCCAGGTCGAAAGTTGGGATCCGCAACGGCC
>JBKPOG010000209.1:0-13389 GCA_046732975.1 Pseudomonadota bacterium | reverse complement strand
GGCGAAGTCGGCGGCTTACTGCGCAGCATCGGCAGCAGCGGAGGACGATGCGGACCTGCCGGCGATCGCCTCGCTGGCGAAGGCGTGCGCGGCGGAAGCGTATATGCAAACGGCGATACACACTATCCAGATCCATGGCGGTATCGGCTTCACCTGGGACAACGACACGCATCTGTGGTTCAAGCGGGCGAAAAGTTCCGAGGTGTTCCTGGGTGATCCGACCTACCATCGCGAATTGATGATGCGGGCATGGGGCGCATGAGCCCCCTCCCCCTGACCCTCTCCCGCAAGGGGAGGGGGATGCTTTTTTCGCTCATGTTGCTTTCTGTGTTCGGAGGGGATGATGGCCGAGCCTACTGAAGCAGCTGTCCGCGCCGATGTGCGGACTTGGCTCGAGGCTAACTGGAAACCGGACTACGGCCTGGTGGAGTGGCGCAACAAGCTGATCGACAGCGGCTGGGGCGTGCCCTCCTGGCCGAAGGACTGGTTCGGCCGCGCGTTGCCGATGGCGCTGGAGATGGTGGTCGAAGAAGAGATGCAGCGGTTTGGTGCGGTCGGCGTCGCCAAGACGGGCATACGACGGCTCGCGGCCGCGACACTGCTGGCGCATGGCAGCGACGATCAGAAGCGGCGGTTCCTGCGCCGCAGCCTGACGGGCGAGGACACCTGGTGCCAGTTGTTCAGCGAGCCAGGCTCGGGATCGGATCTGGCGGGGGCGACGACGCGCGCCGAGTTCAAGGGCAATCGCTGGGTGATCAACGGGCAGAAGGTGTGGACCACCAGCGCGCATCATGCCGACTGGGGCCTGTTGCTGGCGCGCACCGACTGGGACAAGCCGAAGCATCAGGGGCTGTCGTATTTCGTGCTCGACGTCCGCCAGCCTGGGGTTCAGGTGCATCCGCTGCGGCAGATGAACGGGTATGCGTCGTTCAACCAGGTGTTCTTTACCGATGCCGAGGTGCCTCCCGAAAACCTGGTTGGCGAGGTGGGACGCGGCTGGGCGGTGGCGACGACGACCCTGATGCACGAGCGGCGCGGTGCGGACGGCATCTCGCGTTGGGGCAAATCATCTGACCGGTCGGGGCGCGTGTACGAAGAGGAGCGCGCCGAGAACGCCACCGTTATGGAGCCCTACAAGTGGTATCCACAGCGAGCGGGCCGCGTCGATCTGGTGATTGAACGGGCCAAGGCAACGGGGCGGATCAGCGATCCGGCCGTACGGCAGGAGATCGCAAAACTGCTGATCCTGTCGAAGACGGCGGAGTGGACGGCGCGGCGGGCACGGGCGGCGCATATGCAGGGCAGGCCGCCGGGACCGGAGGGCTCTTTGGGCAAGCTGGTGGGAAGCCACGTCGCCCGGGCGGCGGCACGGGTGCACACGCTGATCACCGGGGCGGACGCGATGCTGGCCGGCGATGATGCGCCGATGGATGGGCTGATTTCCGAGATCCTGATCAGCGTGCCGGCGGGCTCGATTGCGGGCGGGACGGACGAGATTCAGCGCAACATCATCTCCGAGCGCGTGCTTGGGATGCCGAAGGAACCGCGAACGGACAACGACAGACCGTTCCGGGACGTGCCGAAGAACCTAGTGGTGTAGGATCAGCATCGTCTCATTGTCGCGTTTTCCAAGACGCTGTCTCATGCGGTCACTTATGCGTGGGCGGGGATAACTGCGCGCGATATCAGATACACGCCCAGCTGCCGATATTCCTGCGTATGGTCTCGTGCACCTGTCTGTCGGATTAGGATATGCGAGTTTGACTCGTGCAGCCGTCTCACCAGCTTGGTCAGTTGTGCTTTGTGCGTCGGGTCCTCGATGCTCATATCGTTCACAGGAAGAGAGATAATTGGTGACCCTAGGGCGGCCAAATCAAATTCCGGCCTATGCAGGGTTTCGAACTGTAGAGCAACTCCCATGCACATCGGTCGCAGCCGGCTTATACAATCGAGGAGACGGCTGAGTGGGCAGCCTTTCGGTATTCCGGCGATGACCAACATGAGGCGCTCACGGAGCCTCGGGTCCAGGGTCCTGCATGTTGCCAGGTACCGGTCCAGGCGACGCCGATCGAGAAACACGTCGAACCAGACGGTCACGAAGATGGTGCATGGGTGACCAGATGCAAGTTGCGTCAATGCACCACTCGCCGCTACGCCAAGAACGAGTCGGTCGTAATCGAAATCGGCGCGATCGCGCGAAGATAGAGTGCAATATGCAGCCTGCACACGATGGTCCAGTTCACGAGATAATTGGCCATAGTAAGCGGTGGGCTCGGTGCCGAGACGTCCCCATATCGGTTCCAGTTCACAGGTCGCACTAGCAACCGCCATTTTCAGTGTCTCGCGAGCCTTTGTCTCGATGGACGAGAGTTGCGCGGTCAGGCGCTCGCTCAGAAGCTGGTTGAGCTTGTCCTCGTGGCGATTTGGGTCCTCGGGCAGTTCGATCGTTGCTGTAATGGCTGTGACATGCGCTGCTGTGTCACTTTGACCTTCACCGATCAGGCGGGCCTTGATCTCTTTCGCTATCATGGCAGCGCGGAAAGCTGCCTCATCTTCGCTCGTACCCTGAGCGAAGCACATCAGGAACTCATCCTCCGCATTGCGCGAGTAGCTGTCGCCGCGTCCACAGCGTTGACGAACCACATGTTCCGCCGTGGCAAGCGCTCTGGACGCAACCTCGGGCCAACGTGGACCTAGTGCAACCTTGACATCCTGCAATCCAATGAGCCGGATCTTGCCAGCAACGTGCACGGATACCGTGGTCGTACTCTCTGCACAATCAAGCAGGGTCACGATCCTGAACCGCTTCAGATCCTCGCGGCGTGCCGTTACGGAAGTCAACTGGACAGGACGCTCTGTGCCGTCTGATCGTAGGACCCTGATTATCAGCGTATAGTCGACAGCGTCCTGAAGTTGCCGGTCACGTGCCTCTATCACCGCAGGTCGAGATTCAGGCGCAACGAAGTCTGTGGCCCGTTTTCCTGCCAACGTGCCAGCGCGATGACCCAGCAGAGAGTCGAGCGCCGGATTGCTCATTTGGATCAATCCGTCGTCCGAGATGATAGCCACAGCCACGGGAACGCACAAAAATACCTTGGCCAACAAGCTCTGGATCGCGTTCTGTTGCTGGCGCTCGTGGCGGGCCTCGGTTATGTCCCTCGCCAACACGATGGAGCAGATCAGCTCGGCACGCTTTACAGGCATAAGATGAATGCCGAGCCAGAACCGATTGCTGTCCGACCCGCAGCAAGGCAGCTCTGTCCTCAACTGCCTACGCTCTCTGATTGCTGCTGTAACGCCGGAATAAACCAGAGGATCGGCGTCAGGAGCGATCAAGAGATGCAGCAGACGGCCGACGATTTCAGAGTGGCTGTAGCCCGAAGCACGGCAGAATGCATTATTCGCAGAAGTAATTATAACCCCTTCGTTACCCTCCTCCAGAACAATCAGGATATCGTCGAACTCATCCAGAGTATCGCATATCAGGTTCGGGAGTGTGGCTAGGTCGATCAGGCCATGCATCATGCATCAAGCTCAGTCGTTCGCTGCGCTTCATCTAGACCGAACGTCCGGCTCGCTTGATTCTGACCGACCCGAGCACCGGGAACTTTAGCCTAGCCCGGCTGTCCAATTAATGACTCTGGATGAAGAAACGATTTATTCGCTCTGGCGATAACTGGTCACGGGCGCGCGTAACGGGCGCGAACCAGCCGGATCAACGAGGCTCGTCCGACCCCGACGGTTTCAAGAGGGTAGTGGCTATTGCCCTCGGCAGTTCACTCGGCCGGGAGCAGGTGCGCCGGGTAGGGGCCATGCGGCAGGGTCTCGACCTTCAGCGCCACCGGCGTTCCAAGCCAGAGAGCCTGACTGGTGTGGTCCTCGTACTCGTCGTTGGTGAGCGGATGCACGAGGATATCGAGGCCCTCGCGGTTGAACATCAGCCACTGCACCACGCTGTCGAAGGCGTCGGTCTTGAAGATGACCTGCATCTGCGGCACCGGATGCGGGCCGGCGATGCCCTGGTTCTTGCCGACGCGAACCGGGAATTTCGCCGCGAGAGAATCGCGCAGTTTCGCCGCGGTCGGCATGGTGGCATCGTTGTAGTAGATGTGCACGTGATAACCGTGCAGCTCCGGCATGTCAGACATAACGAATTCCTCCCATTTGATCGGCATCGGACGTCGTCGCATCACGGTAGCCGCGACAAGGGTCTGGGAGAAGGGGCGGCGCGGCGGTCGCGCCGCAATCAGGCGCGAACTCACGCATGCATCAGGGCAGCTGTGCCGCAGCCAACTTGCACGTTCAGGACTGCGGCAACCGCACGCCTCCCGGTCCGATCAGGCCAGGATAGGGCGCCTTGAAGCGCCAGAACGTGCCGCTGTTCGCCCCTTCGAAATAGACGTACTGGTTGTCCGGACCGCCGAACGCAAAATTGGTTGTCGCTGCGTCGCCATTCGGGATCGGCACAAAGCCCAAGATCACACCGCGTGGATCGATCTCCAGTATCCCGCCAAGACCCGCGCAGCCGACCCATAGATTGCCATGGACATCATAGTGAATACCGTCGGGTCCGGTATTGCCGGGGAGATAGCTGCCTGCCTTCACGCTGGCGAACGTCAGATGAAGCGGGTCCTTCACGCATTGCGGACATCCGAGCGTCGGGCCGGTCATGAATGGCGCGTACCAAACGCGGCCCTCGCGAAAGTCGCCTACAGCAACGACCGCGTTGTCCGGCGACACCGCGATGCCATTGGGGAACGAGCCACTATCCATCACCCTGCGCAACACGCCCTCACGCGAGTACTGATAGACGGCGCCGGTGCGATCTGACGCGCTCGGTCCGGGACCGGTGCCCCATGGATCGGTAAAGAACAGATTGCCTTCGGCGTCGAAGTCAAGGTCGTTGGGCCCTTTAAACAGTTGGTTGCGATAGGTGTAGACGAGGGTTCCGACCTCCTTTGTCTGCGGGTCGTAAACGAGAATGCCGCGGTGGCGTGAGGTCAGATACAGTTTTCCGTTGTACCAGCGGGTTCCTTGCGGTTCGCAGGTCTGACCCAGTTCGGCCGGCGGATTGCAGTTGAAGACCGGGACCAACTTCGCGTCCGGTGTCAGATAGGAGACCCACCCGCTGCCAATCGCCACGAACCAGAGATTGCCCTGCGTATCGAACGCACCTCCCTCGAGAAACTGACCTTGTGGCGTGTTGCTGACATCCGCGAACTTTTCCACCGGGCCAATGCCTGCCGGCACTGGTGGCAATCCCCACGGCTGCACCGGAGCGAGGTTCTGTGCGCTGGCGCCCATCACTCCGGTTGTCACCAGAAGCAGACTTGTCAGTACAGTTGCGAGAAACCAGCGTGGAATGCTGCCTTTTGACATGATTTTCTGACCTCTCCTCCCAAAGCTGCAGGCCGCCGGTCGTCACGAATCTCGCCGCGCGACCGTTCGCTTGTCGTGGGTGGACCGCCGGACGTATGCCGACGGCGCGTGCAGTCAGCGGGTCAATCTCCAAGCGTTCCTACCAAACCCATGTTACGATCTGCCGGGCGTTTCGTAGATCAGAACCTGATCCCAGAACCCGCACTTATGCTCATTGGAAAACTGTGCGGCGCTGATTGGCGCGAGGCCTGTCACGTTCTCGGACTGGTAAATCTGCGATCCTTTCTGGTAGCGCGGCCAGGGCCGGTCGCCTTTCAGGTTTGGATTCCCGGCGTACATGAAGTTGGTCCAAGCGGTGACCAACTCCCGCGACAGCGTTCGTTCCTGCGCGTTCAGACTGTGCTGGATGCCCAGCGGGCCACCATGCCAGTCTGGGAACAGGAACTGGATGTCGATGGTGTGCGCCGCTCCGTGATCGAAGTGCACTGTCGGGAAGTACCAAGGCGCCTTCTTATACGTGAACTCGTAAGCGTAGAGTGGCACGAACTCTGAGGCGTGGTTGTTGAGATAGGGATGCCGGCAGACGTTCGAGTCTGTGGCGATTGCGGTGTAGGCGGCGCCCGGCGTTGCATAGGCGCTCAACGGATACTGCTCCATCACCTTGGCCGGCGTTCCCTCCGGATAATTGGGCGGTCCAGTGCCAGGGCCGGCTGGACCGCCGTAGGTGGCCTTCACCAGATTGGTAAAACGTTCGATGGTCATCGGTCCAAAGAACAGCTCGTCGATGCTTGCGGTGAAGGCACCCTCGTCTGCGACCGGGCCATTCATGATCGGCATGTGATTGAACTTCCCGGTGCTCCATGCGACATCGCCGGAAATCGGCAGGATCTTGCCGTCCACTAAAAGGCCGTTGACATACGGGCCATTGGCTGCGGCGGTGCCCTGCAGCGACAGGATCTTGCCCACCGACAGAGCACGCAGACACGAAGCCGTCTGAGCGGTCGCATCTGTGCCGCAGCCGGCGGCTTTACCGAAGTCAGTGCCGCGTTGTTCGGCCAACGCCAACGGCGCGACGGTGAGCAGCGGCCCGCTCTGGAAGATCGCGCGGTGCAACAGGCCGGAGCTTGCCGGCGAAATCACGTTGGCAGCCGCGCTAGTGGATCCAGCCGACTGGCCACCCACCGTCACATTACCCGGGTCGCCACCGAACGCCGCGATATTGCGTTGCACCCAGCGAAGCGCTTCCTGCTGATCCATCAGGCCGTAGTTGCCGAATTCATGACCCTCGGCGTCGAGCGCGGGGTGGCCGAGATAGCCGAGCAACCCCAGCCGATAGTTGATGGTGACGACCACTGTTGGGCCAGCCGGGCCGCCTTTGACCAGCGCACTCGCGTCGTAGTCGTTGCTCTCGCCATCGAACAATCCACCGCCATGGATCCACAGCAGCACCGGCAGCTTCTTGCCGTTGCCGTTCCCGTTGGTGTGCGGTGCGAAGACATTCAGATAGAGGCAGTCCTCGGTGACGCTGACTGGGCCGGCGAACACACCGAGTTCGGTGATCTGCGGGCAGGTGTTGGCGAACTTGGTCGCCTCGAGCGTTTTGGTCCATGCGCCATGTGGCTGGGGTGGACGCCAACGCAGGTCCCCTGCTGGTGGGGCTGCGTACGGAATACCAAGGAACGAACTGATGCCGTTCCGCACAGAGCCCTGGACGGGTCCTTCCTTGGTGTGAACAACGGGGCCGCTCGTCTCGGCGGCGGTGACCGCGCGGGGCATAGCCGCGGCCGCGCACAATAGACAGAACAAGGCAGCCGTCGTCTGTAGGAGCCTGCTTCTCCTCTTGGTCATTGCTCCACCCCCATAGACATCATTGCGTGCTTATTGCCGCGAATGGTGCGCGCGCTCAGCGGTCTCTGGCAAGAGGGCACCAAACGGAGGTTGCAGTTTGCAACGCCAGATCTTCTGCGAAAACGACTCCGACGACTTACTATCGTGCGCGGCCGCGCCTACAGGGTATCGTTCTTGCGGTGCAATCCCTCCATCGGGGGGTGTCAGTACCCCAACGGTTCCGCCACAACCGGTGTCCACCGCGCCTTCTTCACCACTGACAGGAAGGAATGCGTGGAGGCGTGGTGGTCCGTAGACGTGATTGTCAGCGGTGGTCCGCCGAACATGTCGCGCCAGTCCTTGGTGCTTTCCATCGCCTTCTGGAAGGTGTCCAGATTCAGATCGCGGCCGGCGCGCTGCAGCGCGTCGATCAGGCATATCGCTCCCGCATAGCCTGCCTCGCCCAGGTAGTTGATCTCGATGCCGAACCGCTTCTTGTAGCGACTGCCGACCTCGCGAACCGCGGGGCGCGGGTCATCGGAATAGGCGTACAGTCCCGGCGACATCGAATAGAAGCCCTCGGCTGGTTCACCCGGCGCCTCGGCCACCGCAGTGGAGTAGGTCGCAAACTGGCCGCAGAAATCGACGTCCCAACCCATCTTGTGCGCGGTCTGCAGAATGATGACCGTATCCTTCACGATGGTGCCCATGCACACCAGGTCGCATCCGGCCTCTTTGAGCCGGGTGACCTGTGCATTGAAGTCGGTATCGGTTGGGCGAGACGCCGACGTGGCTCCAAGTTTCAGCTTCATCGCCTCCACCTGAGCGACGACGCCGGCATGGACATCCCGACCGAAGTCGGTGTCCTGATACATCGAGCCGATCACCTTCTTGCCCTTCGTCTCAGCGAAGTGCTTCACGCAGGCGCGCATCTGGTCGTAGTACGAGGAGAACTGGCCGTACTTGTACTTGTTGAATGGCTCGTACATTGATCGCGCGCAGGTCAGCGGAAACACACTCGGCACGCCCTTCTCGAGCATCATCGGCAGCACTGCATCCATCTGCGGCGTGCCACCACTGGCGAACGAGAGGAAGATGTTGTCGCGGTTGACCAGCTTGTTCATTGCCTGCACCGCCTTCGGGACCAGGTACTCCATGTCCTCGACGATGAAGCGGACCTTGCGGCCGTTGATGCCGCCCTTTTCATTGATGTCGTCGAATGCCATGCGGATCGAGTTGGCAGCGTTGCTGCCCTGCACCGCAGTGACGCCAGACAGGTCTGTCATCATGCCGATGACGATCTCTGTATCCGATACGCCGCGAACGGCGGCCGCGGCACGGCCAAGGATCGCGGGTGCGGCCAACAGACCGGTGGCACCGGCCAGCACGGAACGGCGTGTGGTCATACGCATGACGTGTTCTCCCCATTGCGGCCGGAACGGTCCGACCGTCGTGTCTTGCCTTTCGTTCCGGGTCGTGACCCCAACGATGCCGTCAGGGGAGTGCGACGGCCGGCGCGTTATTGCAGGCTAGCGCCCATGGGGGATGGTGTCATCTGGTGCCGGCGCTCTCCATTGCCTGCCGGGCGCGGCGTTTGAGCTCGTCCGGCGGCACGTCCTCGATATGGGTGGCGATCCACCACATATTGCCGCATGGGTCCTTCACGCCGCCGCTACGGTCGCCATAGAACTGGTCGGTGGGGGCCTGCACCTGTGCCCCACCAGCCGCCAGTGCGCGCTGAAATGTGGCGTCCACATCATCGACATAGACATACAACATGGCGGGCATCGGCGTGTGCTCGCCGCGCGCGTCGCCCAACATGACGACCGAGTCGCCAATGCGCAGTTCGGCGTGGGCGATCAGATTGCCGGGAGCAGCGAGACGCTCCTTTTCCTCGGCGTCGAACACCTCTTCGAGGAATTCGATCAGCCGGGCCGCCCCTTCGACAACGAGATAGGGGGTCAGCGAGTGATAGCCCGCGGGCTTGGCATTGACCGCCATTGTTTCGCTCCTCTTTCTGGCTGACATAACGAACCTGGGAACGCCAAGCAGCGATGCAAAGGACATGATCGTGAACGCGATTGTGACTTACACTTGCCCGGCGCCCTGCCACGGGGCTACCCACTGCCGCGCCTTAGGAGGGCGTACGTTATGAGGCAGGCTATTCGGCCGGTGATGCTAATGATCCTCGACGGGTTCGGCTGGCGCGAAGACGTTGCCGACAACGCCGTGCGCCAGGCGCGAAAGCCAAACTTCGATCGGCTCTGGCGGACCTGTCCGACCGCGTTCCTGCACACATCGGGCGGTGACGTCGGGTTACCTGATGGCCAGATGGGAAATTCCGAGGTCGGGCATCTGAACATCGGCGCCGGACGCGTCGTCATGCAGGAGCTGGTACGGATCGGCAAAGCTGCCGAGGACGGCAGCCTCGCCAAAGCCGCTGCACTTGCGGAACTGATCAGCCAGCTGAAATCATCCGGCGGGACGTGCCATCTGATCGGCCTCATGTCGCCCGGCGGCGTGCACTCGCATCAGGACCATGCCGTCGCGCTTGCCAGAATCCTGCACCAGGCCGGCGTGAAGACGATCGTGCATGCGCTGACGGACGGTCGGGACACCCCGCCGCGGTCCGCGGCAGACGATATCGCCGGGCTACGTGAGGCGTTGCGCTCGGAGGTGTCAATCGGCACGGTGATCGGGCGCTATTATGCGATGGATCGCGACAAGCGCTGGGATCGTGTCGCCAAGGCGTATGCCGCATTGGCCGAAGGCGAAGGCGCCCATCACGACGATCCCGTCAAAGCGGTGCAAGATGCCTACGCTCACGACGTCACCGACGAATTCATCCTGCCGGCGGTGATCGGTGACTACCAAGGTATGCAGGATGGTGACGGCATTCTGTGCTTCAACTTCCGTGCGGACCGTGTGCGCGAAATATTGGCCGCACTGCTGGAACCGAGGTTCGACGGATTTCCGCGCAAACGTGTGGTCCGATTTGCTGCTGCAGTCGGCATGACGCGTTATTCGGACAAGCTGGCACCCTATCTTGGCGTGCTGTTTGCGCCCGAGACGCTGGACCACATTCTCGGACAGGTCGTGGCGGAAGCTGGTCGGACCCAGCTTCGTACCGCGGAGACCGAAAAGTATCCGCATGTCACATATTTCCTGAATGGTGGGCAGGAGACGACATTTCCCGGCGAGGATCGCCTTATGGTGCCATCACCGAAGGTCGCGACCTATGACCTTCAGCCGGAGATGTCGGCGCCGGAACTCACCGACAAAGTGGTGACAGCGATCGATTCGAAGAAGTACGATTTGATCGTGTTGAACTACGCCAATCCGGACATGGTGGGTCATACTGGAAGCCTGCCTGCCGCCATCAAGGCGGTAGAGACGGTGGATGCCGGCCTTGGCCGCATCGCGGCGGCAGTCGAGAAGCAGGGCGGTGCCCTGCTCGTCACCGCGGACCATGGCAACTGCGAGCTGATGCGCGATCCAGCCACCGGCGGTCCTCATACGGCGCACACCACCAATCCGGTGCCGGTGCTGCTGATGGGCGGCGACGTGACGTCGCTGCGGGAGGGGCGGCTGGCTGACATTGCGCCGACATTGCTCGAGCTGATGGGCCTGCCTCAGCCGCACGAAATGACGGGCCATTCGTTGATCCGTGCCCATGCGGCGCGCGCTGCGGAGTAGTTTTCTTCTCCTGTCCGCGCTGTTCGTGGTCGCCGCGCATCCGGCTCGTCCGAACAAAGAGCAGGCCGCCCGTCGCGAGATAGAACGGGCCGAGCAGGCTCGTGCGGCCGAGCAGGCCGCGCAGCAACAGGCCGCAGCGCGTGCCGCTGCGGCAGCAGCCGAAGCGCAGCGGCTGGCTGAGGGGAAGATTGCCGCTGTCGCGCGCCTTCGCCAGGCCGAGGCGGCAACAGCAGAGGTGGCCGCGCAGATGGATGCGTTCGGGACGGAACAGCGCAAGGCGCAGGCCGCTCTCGATGCCCGGGCGGAAACGATGCAGCCGCTGTTGCCGGTGATCGAGCGGCTATCCCTGTTCCCAGCTGAAACATTGCTCGCTGTCCCTGGCCAGGCGGAGGACACGCTGCGCGGTGTGCTGGTCCTTCGCGGCCTGGCCAACGAGGCAGGGCAGGAGGCGCTCGCGCTGCGGCGCGACCAGGATAGGCTTGTGGCAGCAACCCGGGCACTTCGGGCAGAAATGCCGCGCCTTGCCGCGGCGGAGGTCCGACAAAAGGCCGAGGCTGCAGCTCTCGACCAGCAGATCGCATCCGCCCAGGCCGGACAGCGTCAGGCGGAAAGCGAAGCCGCTGCAGCTGCGGAACGTGCCGCCGCGCAGGCGGCCCACGCCGAGACGCTGCGGGGTGTGTTGGAAGACCTGGAAGCCGCGCGTCAGACGGAACGCGAACGGGCCAGGGAACAGGCCGTCACCGCTGAGCGTCGCAGCCGAAGCGAGGAGGCGGCGGTCGCGCGGCAACGGGAAGCAGCGCTGGACCAGGCCAGTGCGGCACAGCGGCGCGGGCAGCTAATCGCGCCGGTCGAAGGCGCCATCGTCCGGGGTTGGGGCGATGCGACGGACGCTGGCCCGGCGATCGGAGTTTCCTATCGCGCCGCACCGGCGGCACGCGTTGTCTCGCCGTGCGCCGGTCGGGTTGCATTTTCGGCGCCGTTCCGCAGCTATGGGCTGTTGCTCATTGTCAGCTGCGGCGGCGGCTACCACGCGGTGCTGGCCGGCTTCGAACGGCTCGATACAAAGGTTGGGCAATTGGTCGCTGCCGGCGAACCTGTGGGTGTGATGCCGAATTGGCAGCCGGGCCATGCTGGCAGTAGGCCGACGCTGTATGTGGAACTCCGGCGCGACGGACGGCCGGTGAACCCAGCGCCTTGGCTGAGGGCCAGCAGTTAAACTCTCATACACATCTGATTTGAATACTGGACGTCGGTGGCGCGCCCGCGCGAAAAGATGCTCTTCATGGAGAGCGCTCACTGGCGGTCCGGTGACGGCGCACGAAGGATGAAAACGAATGGACTTTCGCTCCCCGCGTCTGCGAACCGGCCTGCTGCTCGGCACCGCCTTCGCCGCCGGCGTCGCCCTCGGCCCAGCCTCGGGGCTGATTGGCCGGCACTTCGGCTACGGTTTCGGCTTCAGCGCTCTAGCGGCACAGGACAGCAGCCGTGCCGATACCTACCGGTTGCTGACGTTGTTCGGCGATGTGTTCGAGCGAGTGCGTGCCGAGTACGTGGATCAGGTGGACGACAAGGACCTGATTGAGAATTCGATCAATGGCATGCTGACCGGGCTCGACCCGCATTCCAGCTACATGAACGCCAAGGCGTTCCGTGACATGCAGGTGCAGACCAAGGGTGAATTCGGCGGCCTTGGGATCGAGGTCACGCAGGACAACGGGTTCATCAAGGTGATCAGCCCCATCGACGATACTCCGGCCTCGAAAGCGGGCGTCAAAGCGGGCGATATCATCACGGCGCTGGACGGCAAGACTGTTCAAGGCCTGTCGCTGCAGGATGCGGTCGACAAGATGCGTGGGCCGCCTAACTCCAAAATTACGCTTACGATCAAGCGCGAGGGCGTCGATAAGCCGATCGACGCGTCGATGCTACGCGAAATCATCCATATCCAGGTTGTCAAGTCGCGGATGGAGCCGGACAACATCGGCTACGTGCGGCTATCGCAGTTCACCGAGCAGGCGGATGCCGGCCTGAAACAGGCCGTGCGCTCGCTGAAGCAGCAGGCAGGTGGCAAGCTGAGAGCATTGGTCCTCGACCTGCGCAACAATCCTGGCGGACTGCTCGACCAGGCGGTGGCGATCTCGGGTGACTTTATCAACCAGGGCGAGATCGTCTCGACGCGAGCCCGCCACACCGAGGACGCGCAGCGTTGGGATGCGAAGGGGAATGACATCCTCGAAGGCGTTCCGCTCGTCGTGCTGATCAATGGTGGTTCCGCATCATCCAGCGAAATCGTCGCTGGCGCCTTGCAGGATCATCACCGCGCGGTGCTGCTGGGGACCCGCAGCTTCGGCAAAGGCTCAGTGCAGACGGTGATTCCGCTGCCGGGCAACGGCGCGATGCGCCTGACGACCGCGCGCTATTACACCCCGTCCGGCCGTTCGATCCAGGGCCTGGGGATCAGCCCCGACGTGCCAGTGACGGAAAGCC
>JBKPOG010000208.1:0-8854 GCA_046732975.1 Pseudomonadota bacterium | reverse complement strand
GCCGCCACCCGTTCGGCTTCTGTCTTGGCCCCAGCGATCAACGCCTGAGCCTCGCGCAACGCCTCAGCGCGCCTTGCCTCGGCCTCGCGCAGCATTGCCTCAGCTTCCTGGCGCAGTCGCGCCGCCTCATCCAACTCGGCGCGAACCCGCGTTCCGCGGTCGTCCAGCATCTTCGCCAACGGCGCCCACAGCTTCTTGCCGAAGATCACGAAGAACAGAATGAAGGCGATCAGCACCCAGTTGCGTGGTTCGGCGAAGAACCCGGGTTCTTCGTGCATGCCAGCGCTCCCTCAGCCGATCCGGCGAGCGGCAAGCGCCGCGCCGATCGCGCCATCCAGCCGTGCCTGGTCCGGCGGCGCCCCGGTCAGCCGCGCAATGACCGTGCCCGCCGTTTCCGTCGCCACTTCACGCAGCGCGCGCATTGCTGCGGCGCGCGCCGCATCGATCTGCGACTCCGCGTCCTGCAACTGCTTTTCCAGTCGCTGATTCAGGGCCGCGATCCGCCCGGCAGCTTCCTGCTTCGCAGCATCCAGCGCGGCATTGATCGCCGCCTGGGCCTCGGCACGCGCCCGCCCGGTCGCGTCGGTGACTTCCTTTGCCGCCGCGTCCGAACGCCCCTTCGCCGCCTGTGCTGTCTCCAAGTCGGCCGCAATGTGTCGCGCCCGCTCTTCAAGCACCTCGCCGACACGCGGCAAGGCCAGTCGCGACAGCAGCACATAGAGCACGATGAAGATCACCGCGCCCCACCAAACCTGTCCCAGGGTCAGCGGGTTGGCAAAGTCGAGCTGCGGCATTCCCCCTTCTGCTCGCGCGGCAGCCGGAAGCAGAACCGTCGCCAGCAGCGCCCAGGGGAGAAGGAGATGCAGCAGCATCACACAAACAGAATGATGAACGCGATAACCAGTGCGTACAGCGCGACGGCTTCTGTCAGCGCGAACCCAAGAATCGCAAGGCCGAACACGCGCTCGCGCGCTGCCGGATTGCGCGCCACGCTGCTCACCAGCGCCGCAAAGATGTAGCCGATACCGACGCCCACACCTGACAGCGCAATAACGGCGATACCCGCGCCAATGGCCTTTGCGGAAGCGAGATCCATGTTCTGTGTCCCTTGCGTTAGTGGAGGTGCACTGCGTCGTGCAGATAGATGCAGGTGAGAATGGCAAACACATAGGCCTGCAGTGTCGCCACCAGAAGCTCGAAGCCGATCAGCGCCACGTTAACCGCGAGCGAGAGGCCGGCCGGTACCCAGAAGATCACGCCAGCGGCGCCCAGCATGACAACGAAAGCGCCGAACACCTCCAGCATCACGTGTCCGGCCATCATGTTGGCGAACAACCGCACGGACAATGAGATCAGGCGTGACAGGTACGACAGCACCTCGATCGGCACCAGCAGCGGCAGCAATGCGCCAGGCACGCCCTGCGGCACGAAATAGCTGAAGAAATGCCAGCCATGGATGCGGATGGCCACCACCGTCACCAGCCCGACCACGAACACGGTGAGTGCCAGCGTCACCGCGATGTGGCTGGTGTAGGTGAAGAAGAACGGAAATACGCCGAGCAGATTGCCGAACAGGATGAAGAAGAACAGCGTGAACACGAACGGAAAATAGGCGCGGCCTTCCGGCCCTATCGTCTCGGTACACATGCCTAGGACGGCCTCGTAGGACATTTCCGCTGCTGATTGCAGCCGCCCCGGCACCATCGCGCGCGGCCGCATGCCCAGCCACAGCAGACCGAAGGTCAGCACGCCCGCAACGACCATCATGACGTTGGACTGGGTGAAATCCAGCCCGAGCACGGGTTCCAGCTTGAACTGGCTCAGTGCGTCGATTGATCCTCCGGCCGCCACTATCGTCCCCCGTCTTGGACCTTACTATCCCGTGTCGGTCGTGGCGCGAACAGGCGCCAGACGTTCAGTACCCCAGCCGCGCCGCCCAGCAACACGAACACGGCCATCAGGATGGGTTTCGTGCCGAACAGGCGGTCGAGCCCATAGCCGATGGCGACCGCCACGACCAGGGCCGAGACCATCTCGATCCCCACCCGCAGGCCGATGCCCCATGGGCTCATGCCGCCAATGTCGCCGGTATCCCGGCCCGTCAAAGGCGGCGGGGCATCCAGCCCCTGCCTGCTGCGGGCAGTTTTCAGCCTCTCCTCAAACGAAGGAGAAGGAGGCTCGTCCTCGCCCGATTCCTCACTCATGTCCGCTCCTGGCAGGGCGCCCCGCCGGAAAGCGCGGGCTTGCTACAGGGGGGTCCCTAAAGTGTCAAGAATGCAACCAGCGCACGGCGGAGGCATAGCCGGCGCTTTGCCTCCTGCTTCATCGTGCGGCAGCTCCAATCCGCAGTTTGTTGCCGCCTTCCGCGCCGAGCGCATTGCGCAGCGCGGTTAGCACCGCGACGATCGACGGTGCAGCACGCGGCGGACGGTTGGCGGCACGGCGTTCCGGGGTGTGCAGCAGCCAGCGCATGGGTCGCATGTCAACCGACGCGCGCTGTAATAGCAATCTCCCGCCATCGAGCACGATCTCTACGCCTTCCGCACAAGGCGAGACCCGCCCTTGCACATCCCACACGGCCAGGCAGTCAGCAATCAGCCCCCGCAACTGGCTCACCCCGAACTCCCCCTCCCCTCGCGGGAGGGGGCTAGGGGGAGGGGGCCCATCAACCACCCGAGCCACCTACAGCATCGGCCCCGCCAGCATCTCCGCCGCCACTTTCCGATGCTGCCATTTCCCATCCGCCAGCGACCCGCGCCACGTACCGTTCTCCACCACCACCTTGCCGCGCAGCACGGTCAGGCACGGCCACGCCTCCATCTTGCGCCCTTCCCACGGCGTATAGTCCGCCTCGTGCAAATCCTCCGCCCGGATCGCCCGCTTGTCCGCCGGATCGAGCACGCAGATATCTGCATCCGAACCCGCCGCCAGCGCGCCCTTTCGCGGATAGAGCCCCATGATCTTCGCTGCATTGGTCGAAACCAGATCGACATACCGCGATAGCGAATAACCGCGGTTGCCCACCATCTCGGTGTACATCAGCGCCACCCGCGGCTCGACGCCGGCATTGCCACCGGTCGTGTCGTCGATCCGCACGCCCTGCAGCTTCTTCGCCAGCGTGCAGCAGATCTCGTCGGTGGCCACGCAATTGATACAGCCATCCAGCGTCCCCGCCCACAGCGCTCCCTGGTCCTCTGCCGACTTCAGCGATGGATAGGTGTGATAGATCTGCCCGTTGGGCCGCTTATAGTCCTCATTCGTGTACAGCATATACTGATGTAGCGACTCGCCGTAGATCGCCACGCCGCGTGCGCGCGCCTCGCGGATCGCCGACACCCCCGACGCCGCCGACGTATGCATCATATAGAGCGTCGCACCGACCTTCTCCGCCAGGCGAATCACGCGACGGAACGAAATATCCTCCGACAACGTGTTATGCACCTCCGCCATGTTCGCGAAGCCCGTGCGACCCTCGCGGATCAGCTTGCCATACATGTGCATCACAATGTCGTTGTCTTCGGAGTGGATCACCCCGAGACCGCCGTTCGCCTTCAGCACCTGGAACACTTCCCAGATGTCGCCGAAATCCACCATGCGTCCTTTGCGCGAGGGCGTGATGTCGGTGGTGAAGATCTTCACCGTCGGGAACCCTGCCTGGATTGCCTCGGCCAGTTGCCCGGGCAGCTCCAGCGGCAGGTCACCTTCCACCATGATGTGCTGCGCATAGTCGCAGGCGCAGTGCCCCTTCCAGTCCTCCTCGCGCCGTGCGATTGCCTCCTGCAGGTTGGCGCCCTGGCTTGCGCGAGTGAAGTCGATCATCGTCGTGGTGCCGCCATGCACCGCCGCACGTCCCACGACGTCAGGCGGCTCGGTCAAGCCAGCGCTGCCATCCGGATTGGGCAGATGCCACTTGCAGTGCACGTGCGGATCGATGCCGCCGGGCATCACGATTTTCCCCGCCGCATCTATCAACCGCGCACCATCGGATACCGGCAGACTGCCTTTGGCCGCAACGGCCACAATCTGCTCGCCGGCAATTGCGATGTCGTACGCCCCCACCCCCTGCGGCGTCACCACCGTATCGCCGCGCACCACCAGATCGACCATGGCATATTCCTCCCCGGACCATGGTTCCGCGTCTGGCGCTGTCAGGCAAGCATGGAGCCGTCGACGCGGTCGGCTTCGAACGACTATGATCGCGCGCCTGGTTAATGGGGAGGACAGCGATGAGCGCCGCAACAGCGCACAGGCCGATCGTCCATTTTGTCGGCAGCATCCCGTTGCCGGATGCCGACACAGTATTCCGCACGCTGTCGGCCGCGACCGGATCACATCTGAAGCGCTTGCCGGATGGCGAGACCGGCATCCGCAAGACCTGGATTCGCTTTCTGCAGCAAGTGCTCGCCGATAATCCCGGAATCGAGGTGGCGAGCGATGTGCCGCCGTTCAAATTCACCCAGTGGGACGGCAAGGTCCTGCGCGAAATTCCTCGCCTGCGCGTCAAGCCGGGCGCCCGGCTCGACCCGGCAACCGTCAACACCGGCTATGCCGACATGGCGATCGAGTCATGGCAGCTGTTCGACCGTCTGCAGCAGGAAGGTGTGATTCCCGCCGGCGTCAAGTTTCAAATCTCGCTGCCCACGCCGATCGCACCGACCTACAATAACATGGTGCCGACCGACCGACCGGCGCTGATCCCGATGTTGACGAAGCACATGCTGGGCGAAGTCGCAGCAATTGCGCGAGCGTTGCCCAACGATCGCATCGCGCTGCAATGGGACGTGTGCCAGGAGGTCGTCGCCTGGGAGGGCTACTACGACCCGGGTCCGGTCGATTTCCGGCACGAGACGCTCGCCGAGCTGATTGAAATCGGCAGCGGCGTGCCATCGGCGATCGAGCTCGGCTTCCATCTCTGCTACGGCAGCCCCGCGGACGAGCACGTGATCCAGCCGAAGGACGCCGGCATCATGGTCGAGATGGTCAACGCGGTCTCAGCCGGCGTGCGGCGACCAATCGAGTTCTTCCATCTGCCGGTGCCCAAACCTCGCACCGACGATGCCTTCTTCGCCCCACTCGACGGACTGAAGTTGCACCCGGAAACCCAGCTCTATCTCGGTCTCGTGCACCCCGATGACATGCCTGGCAATGCTGCTCGCCTCACCGCCGCCCGGCGCCACGTTCGGATCGACGGCGTGGCCACCGAGTGCGGCATGGCACGCGGTGATCCCGAGCGCTTTCCGGGGTTGCTCGCAGCGCACGTGCAGACCGCCGAACTGCGATTGTAGCTACAACGAGCCGATCGAAACTCTCTCCGGCCCGATCTCATCGCGCTGGGCAGGCTGGCAGGAACACGCTCCGCTTGTTCGCTGTCAGTTGCGAGTGCAACCAGCGATCAATCCACTGTCCGGGTACGCACAAGAATCTCATCCACCACGTGCTCCAGTGGTCGTGTGGCGTCGATGACGATGCCGTTTTTCGGAATGTGTTCTTGCGTCTGATGCAAGCGCACAGCGAGTTCCCGTTCCTCTGGTTTTCCGCCCCAGTCAGTTGGGTCCAGCGCCACTCGCTCATCGATCCGCCGGTTCATGGTGTCCAGGTCGACGTCGAGGACAAACACGCCGTCAAATAAATCGATGAATTTTGAAAAGTTCCTCGAATTACCGCAGAAAAAACTGACCGCCTCATCCTGGTTGGCGATTAACGCTCTTACCTTCTCAGCATCCCAGATGTGGTGCTCGGATATCCATTTAGCCGTCGGTGTACCCGCTTCCGGAGCCATCGGTAGGCCTGTTTCCGGATCGCCTCGATACACCAATTCCCGGTCACCATGGATGGCCCGATAGCCGCGCCGCTGCAATTCTGTGCAGACTGCCGTCTTGCCGGCGCCAGAAACGCCCTCGATCAAATAATTTCTTACGCCCATTTCCTAACTTTCTGATTAGCCGCAGATCCCGTTTGGCGGGCCGGCGAGGCCTCGCGTCTCGGTCGAGACGCGGGCGTAGCCGTAAATGATGCCAACATTCTGCATAGGAATTGTGCATCAGGAAAGCGCGGAGATTTCAGTGCTCTCCGGTTGATGCGAAAATCTTGGCCTTTGTATTTGTCGCTAACTTGTCGCGCGAACGCTGCTGAATGATCCTGACACAATGGTGTCAGCAGGAATCCGGTAAGGGGCGTGGAGTTGGCGGTTGAGGGCCGCTTGCAACCCAGCTGCAAGGCTGTTCCGCGATGCTGCTTTTAAAGCTGACACTTGCCCCGTTCCTCGTTGCCGCCGCCACGCTTATAGCTCGGAAGTGGGGAGCGAAAGTCGGCGGCCTGTTGATGGGACAGCCGCTGACGACGGGACCGACCTTCCTGTTTCTGGCAGTTGACCAAGGGTCACGGTTTGCTGCCAGAGCTTCGGTAGGGATTCTCTTTGGCCTGATAGGGCTCGCAGCCTTCGCACTGGCGTATGCCATCAGCTCCAACAGGTTCGGATGGACTGGCTGTCTAGCCGCAGCTGTTGCGGCATTCCTCGCCTTCTCAGTTGCTGCCCGCTGGCTGGGAAGCGACGTCGTTGTTGCGGCGTTGGCCGCCTGTGCTGCTTTGCTCCTCGCCACATCATTGATACGCAAGCCAAGGCCTGGAGATGCTTCACCGCCGCCACCACGATGGGACTTGTGGGTTCGCATGAGTGCAGTCGCCGCTCTGACATTGGCCACAACCGAAGTGGCGGCAAGGCTCGGCCCCATCCTAAGTGGTATTGTCGGCACCTATCCGGTCGCGATCACCATTGTGGTGACGTTTACGCACGTTCAACTCGGTCGTGACGCTGTGCTGGCCATGCTGCATGGTAGCATTCTCTCGTGGTTTGCCTTCGCGAGCTGCTTTCTCGTGATTGGTATTCTGATTGAGGAGCTGGGAGTTGCCGTGTCAATGAGCCTCGGTGTGCTTGCGGCCCTCGTGACTTCCGTCCTGGTGCTTTGGACGGACCGAGTTGTCACGCTGCGAAGTGTTCCGCATAAGGTGCAGAATTCTTAACTCACGCAGGCACGCTTTGATGGCATCCCGTCCCGCTGGACTCCATGCCGACTTCGAGAAAGCATCGTCGATGCGTCAGTCCGCTTAGGAGCCTGAGCCATGCCCGCAATCGACCCGCTATTGACTATCGAGCCTCCTCCGGATTCCCTGATGGGGCGTCTCCATCTCCCGGCAGTCCCAAACGTCGATGAATCCACAATAAGCGTTATGATGAGTGGGCCCAGCCGAACCGCGCGTCGACTGAGTACCTGCCTGCACCGGTCACATACAGCAGGATTAATCCGCCAATGATGCTGATGTTCTTGTAGAAGTTGATCGCGTTACCATTGCGGGCGGCACCCTCCATGATCCAGAAGTGGTGCCCGATGAGTGCAGTCCCCAAGGTGTAGAGCGCGAGCAAAACCACCAGGGGACGGGTCCAGGCGCCAAAGCCGATTGCGAGCGCGACGAAAACTTCGACCGCAATGACCACTAGAGCGGTAACTGAGGGCATCGGGAGGTTGAGCTGCGTCATGGAGGCCACAGTGCCCGAGTAATCGGTGAGCTTGCCCCAGCCGAATACGACAAAAAGCATTATTAGCAGGATACGGGCCACGAGAATCGCCTCGTCCTTGACCCGGTCGGCGCCAAGATTTTGCATTGTCCATCTCCTTCCGTGCCGCGACGTGATAAGGTCACGCACGCTGCCGCTTCAGCAGTTCCATGCTGGCGGGGCGACTGCGCTGAACAGCCCTACTCTGCCCCGCGCGTACTCCAAGCACCCGGTTACGCGAAACGCCGCCTGGTCATCCACTTGTCGTAACGCGTCCCGTCGTTGTCGAACGTGGCAATGCGCCCAGCTGACGGTACGAATTCAGTACCTCCTTCTTTGTCACATGCGCGACAAGATCGAGGATAGCGTATTGCGCCGCGCTGTCGTTCGACGAGGGAAGCCACTGACCATCCGGCATCGATTCATGACAGGTGGGGGGCGCCAACAGCAGCTCAACCGCGTTCGAGTCTCCTGGCAATAGCGCCTCTGTGCTGAGCTATGATGGAGGCTTCATGAAAATTTCTTAAGTCGTCAGGCGTAGGATCCAACGCTAGATTTTGTCTACGTCCAGGAAGAAGAGGACGAGGCGAATTGATTCGTCCCCCGCGTGCTATCCGATGCTCCCGTTTCGTATGGGTAACTGCTATTGTGGGGTTGCTGCTGTCGACAGCGGCGCATGCGCAGAAATTCGTTATTACACCGCTGGCAGAAAAGAAGGTTTCACAGCTGCCGCCCGGCCCATTGTTCTGGCGTGTCGACACCTTCCCAACTCTCACCCAGGCACAAGCCGTTGCAACCCCGACGGCACTCGCCGCAGAAGTCGATGGCAAGGTGTGGCTCTTCACGCTCGGGCCGCCCAACGCCTCGTCGCCCGGCGGTAGCAAGGTGGCGGAGATAGGGCCTGTGCCCTCGATTACTGCCCCTGAATACCTCTTGCGCGTCGTCCGGGCCGGGGGTTCGCCTGGCGCAAAAACAGCGGTGCACACACATCCGGGGTCGGAAACCTTTTATGTGCTGAACGGCGAACTCACCCAAAAGACGCCGGAGGGCGTGCGCCGTGTCTCGGCTGGTCAGTCCATGCTTGGACACCCACCTAACACGCCGATGCACGTGTCCAGCAGCGGCACCAGCAACCTGAGCGCCTTGGTCATGTTTGTGAACGATGCAACAAAGTCGTTCTCGTCGCCGGCCACCATGCCGTCCGTGAAAGGGTGATCCTACATCTTGGTGCTGCGAAAACTCATCGACTACGGCAGGGACCTCGCCGCGTCGCCCCGCGCCAAGCAACTCGACGAAAGGATC
>JBKPOG010000207.1:0-11185 GCA_046732975.1 Pseudomonadota bacterium | reverse complement strand
CGTCGGGAACTGTGGCGAGGCCAGAATTTCGAAACGTCCATACCCAACCTGAACATCATCAAAATGCCACGCACAACAATCAACGCGTTGATAAATGCCGCTTCCTATGCCGCATAGACGGCCAAAGCCAAGCTAAGAGGCGGGCCATGCAGGTCCTGTCCAGCATGTCCGTCGTTCTGAGATTGGCTCTTCTGATGGGGCTGCTGCTTTCATCCCCGCTTGTCGCTGCGACGCCATCCGCCGAGTTCGACATTCCATACCAGTTGCGGGTGGTGAACGATGGTTCAGTTCTCGAACTTTCCGGAAGCTTTTCCTGGGCGCTGCCACAGAGCTTCCAGGCGGTTCTTGCCGGCGCTCCCAATATACGGATGATACGGCTCGAGAGCCCTGGCGGCCATGTTCAGCCGGCGATACAGATAGCGACGCTCATCCACGAACGCGGGCTTGACACCTATGTGGGGCGGTTCTGTGCGTCCGCATGCACCATCGCCTTTCTCGGTGGAAGGCAGCGCTGGCTTGGGCCAGGTGCACGGCTTGGGTTTCATCAAGCGAGTGCACCCGGTCTCCCGTCGGAACTGGTGAACGGCTATCTCAAAGCGGCCTACGATAATTTCCGCGTGCCACCAGCATTCGTGGCGCGCGTGCTCAGCACTCCGGCGTCCGACCTGTGGTTCCCGACCCAGCCTGAGCTTCGTGCTGCGCACTATACGACAGGTGATCCGCCCGGCTCCGTGGTCGTGCTCGACGATGGGTGGCCGCCGAGGCTACGGGATTTCGCCAGATTGGTCCTCCGGGCTCCCAACGAAGCGGTCGTGCAGTTCGCCGTCGCAATAGCCGATCTGGTCGCGGCCTTGCAGGTCGACAGCCAGGAAGCCTGCTGGGCTTTCGCACACGAGGGACCGGACACGTCAGCGGCAATGCTGCCGCCTGCGGCGCGCGATGCCCTGGTAAGCGCCGGAACACGATTGGCCAACGCAGCGAAACAAGGCCGCGAGATTTCGAGGAACGGGGATCCCGGTGGCAAGGCGGTGACGGAGCTTGTCTCTGTCATTCGGGAAAAAGGAATGGCGCCAGCTATGCAGGGACTGCGCCCAGGCGCCGAACATACTATGTTCTGCTCATCCTTTCACACACTGCTCGAGCTTGCCTTGGCGCTGCCGGCGACTCACCGCGTGGACGCGCTACGAGCTGTCCTGGCAGGTGGCGGTCGCTCGATCTGAACTGGTGCGCGCCGCCACTGCGCCGAACACTAACTTCTTGCCTGATCCGGGCGGAAGCGGACGCCCTTGCGGGCGTAGCCGCCGCCGACACCGATCGGAGTGCCGTCAGCGCGCCAGCAGGCGGCACCCGTCATAGCACCATCGACATGGAACTGGATTGCACTCATACCTCCACCCACGTTGCCGGTGGCCACAACGTCATGGCCACGGTCGCGCAGTATGGCCTGCACGTCGGATGGCACGACGTTCTCCACTTCCACACCGTAGCCCTGCGTCCACAGGCGTGGCGCCTCCACAGCCTCCTGCACCGTCATGCCGTGGTCGATCAGGTTGGAGAGCGCCTGCATCACCGAGGGGAAGATGCGCAGTCCCCCGGGTAGGCCAAGTGCGTAGCGAGGCTTGCCATCCTTCAACACCATCACCGGCGACATCGACGAAGTGATGCGTTTGCCAGGTGCTATGGAGTTGGCTCGGTCCGGATACGGCGTGAACACGAACATGTAGTTGTTGGGGATCATGCCAGTACCAGGCACGATGTAGCGCGCACCGAATAGCGAGTTGATCGTCTGCGTACTGGCGACGATGTTGCCCATCCCATCGGCGACCGTCAGATGCGTGGTGTTGGCGCTCTCGCCCGGTGCGACCTCCGCGCTCCAGCGTTGCGCCCGACCGATGTCGATCCGGGCACGGCGCGCGGCGGCATAGGATTTCGACATCAGCTTTGCGACCGGCACCTTGACAAAGGCGGGATCTGCGGTCGCTGCGGCGCGGTCGGCAAACGCAATCTTCAGCACCTCGGCCAGCAGATGCAGCGTGTCCGCCGTGCCAAACCCAAGCCCGGCGATGTCGTAGCCCTCCAGGATGTTGAGCATCTGCATGATGTGCAGAGGGCCCGCTGAAGGCGGCGGTGGTCCGACAATATCGAAGCCGCGGTAGGTGCCGCGCAAGGCATCGCGCTCAATGGTGCGATAACGCGTCAGATCCTCGCGCGTGATGTATCCGTCCGATTTAGCCATGTGATCGGCATAGAATGTGCCAAGGGCGCCGTTGTACAGCAGGTCCGGTCCTTCACGTGCGATGCTGCGCAGTGTTTCAGCGTAATCGCCGGTGATCAGCCGGTTGCCTGACTCGATCGGCTTGCCCCCTGGAAGGTACAGCCTGGCAATTTCAGGGTCGCGTGCCAGGTCGCCCGCCGAGTCCGAAACGCACTCGTGCAGGTAAGGCGTGACGCGAAATCCGCGTGACGCATGGCGGATCGCCGGTTCCATAACATCGGCCAGCGAGAATGTGCCGAAGCGGTCCAGGGCCTCGCACCAGCCTTTCAGATTGCCTGGCGACGCCACGGCGGTCGGGCCGACAGCATTCTTGCGTCCGACGGTGTCCATGGTGCCTGGCGCAGCCTTGGGGTCGGGCGTGAAGGTGGTGGGGCCGGTCGCGAACGGCGCCATGCTCTGGTTGTCGATAACGACGTGCCGGCCGTCTCCCAGCCGGATATGTGCGATCCCACCACCTAGGATCCCTACCATCATCGGCTCGACAACGGTCAAGGCAAAGAACGCAGCGATAGCGGCGTCGATGGCGTTGCCACCCGCGGCCAGCATCTCGGCACCGGCGGCGGAGGCCAGCGGATGATTGGTGACCACCATACCGCGTGCGGCGGTGACCGGCTGCTTCTCGCAGCAGAATGTCGTACCCGCGCGAGCGCGCCAGTCTAGATCGGGCATGTAGCGTCCTTTCGTGTGATGTTGCCGCCACCATGGGCTGGCATACGCGGTGGGACAATCGGAGGAGGTGTCCGCGTGGACCCGTGCACCACGGCCGGCCTAGTCGGCGTCTGCGTCATCCTGTCGGTGTATTTCGCCAACCAACAGGACTGGCTGGATGCCAAACGCTGGCAGTTCCCCGCAGCGAATCTCGCCGGCTCGCTGCTTATCCTGCTGTCCCTGTGGGATGCGTGGAACCTGCCGTCGGTGGTGATCGAGATTGCTTGGTCAGCGATCAGCGTGTGGGGGCTGATCAGGCGGAGCCGCCAACGTTAGACGGCCTCGGCCGCGAAGCGACGGGGTGCCGCGCAGCAGGCGCAACCACCCGGATGGGAGCGGAACGGCATGCCAGTGCTGGGCGTTTCGGCAGCCCCGCCGCCGATTGCCGGCAGGGTCAGCGTCCGTGGGGCCGGATCACCGCACCCGGGGCAAGGCTGTGCCAGATCGAATTCCGCGATCGGGTGGCTCTCGCTGAACGGGCCGCAGCGTCCGCAATCGTAATCATAAGTGGGCATTCAAGCCTCATCGCATCCGATACGGCAATTCTGCCATCGGGACCAAGCGGTAGTCTAGATAGAGGCACAGTAACGCAATTCCCAGCCTGGTTGCTGTCGGGTCGCCTGGCTTTCACTCTTCTTTATCGATGCCCGCACGTTTGCGAACCGCTGATGTCTGCTGACACAGCGTTGTCAGTACGCTGCTGCCAACTTGTCCGGAGTGTCATCATTCAGGTTAGGAGCAAGGCATGCAGACGGACCAGATCCGGTCAACCGTTGGCGTCGATCCGGCAACCCTGGATGCGATCGAACGAGTATACCGGGCGTGGGATGCGGCGCTGGAGGCGAAGGACGTCGAGGCCGCGGTGGCGCTCTACGCTGAGGATGTCCGGCTGGAGAGCCCCTTGGTGCGGCATCTGATCGGCTCGCAAGAGGGTGTCATCGATGGACGCGAGCAATTGCGCGACTTCATCCGCCCGGCCTTCGCGCGTACACCGGCCAATCGCGGTCACTTTCGCACTGGGTTCTTCACCGACGGGCATAGCTTGATCTGGGAGTACCCACGCGAGACGCCGCATGGTGATCAGATGGATTTCGTTGAATCGATGGAGATCGAGAACGGCTTGATCCGTCGACATCGCGTCTATTGGGGCTGGTTCGGCGCCAAGGTGATCGAGGAGAACCGCTACCACCGATAGCGCGAGGCTGATGTATCAGTCCAAGTGTCCCGGCCAGCAGAGTGCCGACTATTCCGACCATTGCGACGACAGAGAGTCGCTCAAACAGCAACCACACGGGCGAGTGGGGCTCTCCCATCGCCTGAGACAAGAGAAATGCGGTGACTGTTGCGAGTGCCGAACCGACCAATAGGGGCACGCCCGCGTGTAGCGGCCGGAATACCGACGTGCGTAGCACACGTGCATTCATAGCCAGTACGTATGGACTAACGAACACCTGAGCACCCAGCCAAACCAGTACCGCGGCCACTGGCGTGGCAGGCCGAAGTGCTATGACGCCGGCAATCGTTGCAACGACGCCGGCTAGGTTGGCTGCCAGAACGTAACGGGCCTCACCCCGTGCGATGACCGCCACCCCGGCTGGAAATGCGAGGAACAGCCAAGCGGTCAATGCAATCAAGGGCAATGCGGCCTCGCCCGCCGGTTGCCATACCGGCCCGAGTACTGCTGCGACGAGGGGCTGTATCGACAGCGCCATGACAGCGCATAGCGGAAATGCGAGCAGGCTGGACCAGACAAGGCAGCGGTCGATAGCCGCGTGCAACGCACGGAAGTCATTCTGGCGCTCTGACAGGACCGGAAGCATGAGACGCCACTGTGCCGTGAAGGCAAGTTCACGCACGGCATCGACCAGTCGGAACGCCATATGCACCTGGCCGAGTGCCGCCGCGCCGGCAGTGCCTCCGATCAACAGCGCAAACACACGGTAGCGACCGTGCTGCAGTAGCGTGCTCACAGTCAGTGGCAAGCCGATCGACAGCAGCTCGCGCAGCCGTTGAATGCTGAACATCCGACACGGGCGAATCGGGCACTGTGCCAGCAGCACGATGGCACCGGCGCTGGAGGTGACCAGTTGCTGCGCAATCAGTGCCCATGCTCCTGCGCCAAGCAGTGCGCCGGTGACGCCGGCCAAGGTTCCGCCTCCCTGGCCGATCAGTGTGCGCCACGCCAGTTCGCGATAGGCGCGGTTGCGGGTGAGCAATCCCTGGACCGGGCCGGCTGCACCCACCAAGGGCAATGCCAGCGCCAGAGCCAGCGACATACCCGTCAGGCGATGGTCACCGAACGACCAGGATAACAGATAGCCGAAGGTCGCTTGCAGGACAGCAGCGACGCAGCCAACCACGACCGACGCCATGAAAGCAGTGGCTATGGTCGCGTCGTCCACGGTTTGACGTTGAACCAGCGGATCGGCGAACAACAGATTCACCACCACCCAGAGCAAGACATGCACCGCGATGACCGCCGCGCCGATGCCCACCTCTATGGGGCCGATTATGCGTGCGATAACAAAAGCGGAAGCGAAGGAGCACAGCGCGGCAAATGCCGCCTCAAAGGCGGACCAGAGGACATGCGCTGCCTGCGTCCGTTTCATGGGCTGAATGCCGGAGTTGTCGGACGCCGCAGAGCGGCAATCCCAAGTAATGCGGCGAGCGGTGGCAGCCACATGATGCGGCTCTGGTAGCGCTCGTGCGGACCAGACAGTCCGCCGGTGACGGCGGCGTTGGCCAATAGTGCCACCACTACGGCGACCGCCAAACCCGTCGCCAAGTGCCTTCGCGGGGCAAGGAACGGAATTGCACAGCAGCCTGCAATACCCGCCACTGCTGTCGCCAGGTGCAGCAGCTGAAGCAAGCGCGGCACCGCCAGGCGACCGGTGTTCTGATAGGACGTGGCGAAGGCGACGTTTTCGAATTGTGGAAAATGCCGGCCAACGCGTGGGCCAACAGTATCCGACCACGGCTGTAGACCATCGCCAGAGGAAAACCGGACAAGCTGCTGCACAGAGTTTCCCGCGAAGGCCAGCAATTCCGTTCCCGGTTCGGCGACCAAGGCTGCAGCGACGATTGCGCTGGCATCACTCGAGACCAGCTTGGCGCCGCCTGCACGTGCTACCGGTCCGTCTGAACGCCAGAGAAAGTCATCCCAATGCGGCGGCATGCTCTCGACGAATGGGCACAGGCGCCAGCCGGCTGCGGGACAGTCACGACGAAGAACGTCCATGCCCGGGCCATCGTAGATGACGCGTGCCAGCAGAAAGACGTTGCCGAACGGCGCGAGTGATGCGCGCCCGAATGCGAGCAGATTGACCGACACCAGCGCAACTACCGCAAGGATCACCGGCGCAATGCATCGCGCGACCGGTGCCCAGGATCGCCGCATTGGCAGCAGCACGGCCAGCAGCGTGATTGCGAGCGGCACGTGCGACAGGTGCACGGCGATTGCAATGGCCGTCAGCGCAACCAGCCAAATGCGTTCTCGGGCCGAGAGGCGATCGGCAGCGAAGATGAGCAGCGCAAGGGCAACAACAACGATGCCGGTGAACACGTCCGGCATGAGCTGGGAGGCGAACCATGGCAGCGGGGAAGCAAATGCAAGTGCCCCTGCAAACGGCAGCAACCACCAGACCGACGTACCGGGCAGCAGGGTACGGCGGAGCAGGTCCAGCAGGTATGCGACCAGCAGCGCCTGGCCCCCAATCGCTGGCCAAGTGGTCACCGTCATATGCAGTGGGAAGAGGAACAGGCTGTAGAAGATCGGCCGATCCCAGCCGGCATAGTGCTCGATCGCTTGCGACAAATACGTGCCGGTATCAGCAAAGATGAGCGGATACCCGTTCCAAAACGCTGGCCACAACAGCAAAATTGCAGCGAGCACCAACACCAGGGCGGTGGTGATTGGTCCCTCAGTCGACATAACCGTTGGGATGCGCCTCGCGCCATCGCAGCGCGGTACGCACGATCTCGTCGAGGGCGGTCAGGCGTGGTTGCCAGCCCAGTTCCCGTCCCGCCCGTTCGGATGAAGCGACCAGCACCGCCGGGTCGCCTGATCGGCGCGGCGAGATGCGATACGGAACCTTTCGCTGCGACACACGCTCCACGGCCTCGATCACCTCGAGCACCGAATGTCCCGCGCCGTTGCCAAGGTTGACGCTGATGCTGCCATGTTCGAGACGAGGCAGCGCGAGCAGGTGTGCATCGGCCAGGTCAGTCACATGCACATAGTCGCGGATACACGTGCCATCCGGCGTGGGGTAATCATCGCCATACACTTCAAGCGCCGGGCGACGTCCTAGTGCCGCATCGATCACCAGAGGAATGAGGTGGCTTTCCGGCCGGTGGTCTTCTCCCAGTCGTCCCTTTGGATCAGCGCCGGCGGCGTTAAAGTAGCGCAGGGACGCATAGCGCAGTCCGTGAATGCAATCCGCCCAGTATAGCGTTCGCTCCAGCATCCATTTGCTGTCGCCATATGGCGATTCAGGACCAAGCGGCGCTTCTTCCGGGATCGGCACTGTTTTTGGTGTTCCGTACATGGCAGCGGTGGAGGACAGCACAAACCGCATGATGTTGTGACGGATGCAGCCTTCGATCAGCCGCATCCCGTTCACGCCGTTATCGATCAGGTATCGGAAGGGCAGCCGCATGCTTTCGCCGACCTGCGAAAGTGCTGCGAAGTGGAACACGGCATGCCACGGACCGTCGGCGAGAATGGCATCAAGCGTGCCGGCATCTGCAAGGTCAGCCACTACCAGTCGGACACCGGCCGGAACCGCTCCGCGATGGCCGGTGCGTAGATTGTCAACCACCACGACTGTATCGCCGCGCTCGACCAGCGCGGCCACGAGGTGGCTGCCGACATAACCGGCTCCGCCGGTGACCAGAAATCGTTGTGCCATTTGCGCTCTACCCCCGGACGGTGCCGCCATAGCGTGGATGATAGACTTCGGCGTCGGCGTGACCCGAGCGCAAATGGACGTTGACGTCGACCCGGGTCAAGGCCACACCGACCACGTTGGCATGCGCGTCCTCGAGCAGTTCCAGGGCATGCAGCGCGGTGTGGCACGACGTAGCGCGCCAACGGACGCAGAACACCGTGGCATCCGCCATGCCGGCGATGATGCGGGCATCGGTGATCGCTTCCGCCGGCGGCGTATCCAGCAGCACAAGATCGTAGTCTTGCCGCAGCGTCTGCAGCAGCCGCGCCATCCCGGCTGACATCAGCAGCCCGAGCGCATTCGCTTCATTGGTGCCGCACGGAATGAAATCCATGCCGGTGGTCGGGTTTCTGCGGATCACTTCGGCCAGTGCGGTTCGCTCTCGCAAGCAGTCGATCAGCCCTGGTGTCACATTCCCGCTCTCCTCCGCCCCGGCCGGGTGCTGGATATCGCAATCCACGACGATGACGCGTTCTCCGTTCATCGCGGCGAGGCGGCCAAGTGCGTGTGTGAGCGTCGTCTTTCCTTCTCTCGGCGTGGCTGCGGTTATTGCGACGCTGCGCGGGTGCTCGGGAGCCAGTAATAGGCTGGCTCGCAAAGCCCGAAGCTGCTCGGCCAGAGTGGAGAGAGGTTTGCGCGCGGCGTAATCGGCAATCGTCATCCCGCGCAGCGTACGGCGTGAAATGTACGGAATGAGCGACAGGCATGGCAGGTGGAGGACCGAGCGGACATTGTCGCTGCTGTGCAACGTGCTGTCGGTCAGCTCACGCACATAAACAAGGAGGAGCCCAAGCGCGAACCCGAAAGCCGTCATGGCCTCCGTCCATTGACCGGTGCGTGGAAGGCTCGGTCGGCCTGGAATCAGCGCGAGCGAAATCTCGTGGGCATCCGGCATTTCGATTTCGGGTTGCTGCGCGGTTTGCTGGAGGCGGTCCAGCACCGCCTGTAACTGCCCGCGTTTCGCATCAGCCTCGCGTTGCATAGCATTCAATGGCACCTGGGCGGCGGTGTCTTTGGCGATCTGTGTCTGAGCTTCGTCCAGATTTTGCTGCAACGTCGCGACGCGCGCCTCGGCGGCACGCACATCGGCCTCGATGGCAGTCTGCACGCGCGCGATTTCAGCGGCGATGGTATGGTCCACATCAGCCAATTGCGCTCGCAGCGCCCGAACATCCGGATGGTTGCCTCCCAGCCGGCCGAGCATCGACTGCAATTCCGCCGATATCTGGTCATGGCGCACGCGAAGCTGCACCACGGAGGGCGCGATGGCCGCCTGCGCCGTGGCACCTGCCTTGCCTCTGGCAGCGTCCAGTTTGCCGGCGGCGGCCGCCAGGTCGTTCCGGGCGTGCGTGAGGTCGTCGGTGAGCAGGCTGATTTGCTCGCTTGCCAACCTTGCGTGCATGCCTTCGATCAGGCCTTGCTCGGCGCGGTAGCGGGCAATATCGGACTCCTGCTTGCGCACCGTGTCCCGCAACTCCCGGGCCCGCTGCTCCAGCCAACCACGGGCCTTGGCCGAGGCGCCGTATTTCGCGGAAAGCTGCGCCTTCACGTAGACGTCCATAGCGTCGTTCACCGCCGCGGCGGCGACAATCGGATCTTGTGCGGTGAACGTGACCTCGAGGACGTGCGACGACTTCATTGGTGAGACGACCAGAGCGGCGCGCACGGCACTGAGAGTTGCATTGCGCGCAGGATCCAGACCGGGGCCGGGTATGCCGTTGGGATGTTCAGACCGGTTCGCAAACAATGCCGGGAGCAGGCTGGAGAGCACCCGCGTGACTGCTGAGGGCGGCCGCAGCGTAGGATTGAATTCCGCGTTGTCCTGAAGGTGCAGGCGATTGACGACCTGCTCGACGATGGGCACCCCGCGCAGCACTTCGGCCTGGCTGGACATCACTGCTTCGGTTATCGGATCGGCCTGGAGGATACTCTGCAGCTCACGCACCTTGTACTGCGCAAGGTCGTATAACAGCGCGCCTGACGCGGTGTAGCTGGGGGTGATCTGGGCGAGCGCAAAATAGGTCAGCAGGGGACAAAGGACGATCGGTGCGAGCAGCCACCACTTGCGGCGCCGGATAGCTCCGACCGTTGCGGCGGCGTCGAATGCCGCCAGATCGTCACCATCTGGTCTCCGTCTTGCCGCCCAGCGGTCGCGCTGTATTACAGCGGCATCTGCTGCAGGTCGGTCGAGCATCAGCTGTCCTGCCCAGGGATTGCGCGTTGGGCGTTCTGCCCGACCGGGTTGCCCTATACGTATGGTGTACTGGTGCCGGATTAATTCTCGGCTAATCCCTCAGACGGCATAGTCGAGCCATGCAGCTTGTCGCAGCGGCGGCCGTGCGCATGGTCCGCCAGATCTGTCTCTTGACCCTCATGCTGCTGGCGGCATGTGGCGGTCCGGGAAGCGAGTTGCCTCTGCTGCCGGATGCTGGACCGCCTGATTACAGTCTCGGCCCGGGCGACCAGGTGCGGATCATCACTTACGGTGAGGAAAACCTGACCGGCGAATTCCGGGTCAATGACAGCGGCAACATATCATTGCCCCTCATCGGCGCGGTGCATGCCGCGGGGCTCACGTCGAGCGGATTGGAAGGCGCCGTGGCAACGGCGCTGCGCCATGGCGATTTGGTGCGCGGGCCGTCCGTTGCCGTCGAGGTCATAAGCTATCGCTCAATCTACGTGTTGGGCGAGGTCAACAAGCCGGGCCAATACGCATATCAACCGGGAATGACGGTGCTGTCAGCGATTGCTCTGAGCGGCGGCTTCACCTATCGGGCAATCGATGACTACGTGGCGATTGTTCGCTCAAGCGAGGGCAAGACGGTCCAAGGCCGAGCGGGGCCCGAGGCCTTCCTCCGGCCCGGCGATGTCCTCAAGGTGTTCGAGCGACGATTCTGATAACCGCTCCGGGTGCGCGCGTGTGGTCGCCGCAATACTCGCTGCCCTGAGCCTCGCCGCCGCCGCAGACACCCCGGCGCCAGGACCGCTCCACATCATTGGCAGCCAGGCGAGCGGATGCCTTGCGGGCGCTGTGCAGTTGCCGTCAGCAGGTGTCGGTTTCCAGACCATCCACCGCGCGCGCAGCTCCTTTTGGGGTGCCCCGTCTACCATCTCCCGTATCGAGTCGCTTGCGGCACAAGCGCATTCAGCAGGGCTCGGAGACCTGTACCTTGAGGATATTTCGCGGCCCCGCGGTGGCCCATTGTCGGGCGGACACCAGAGCCATCAGTTGGGGCTGGACGTTGATGTTGGG
>JBKPOG010000206.1:0-10021 GCA_046732975.1 Pseudomonadota bacterium | reverse complement strand
GTCGAATGAGTCAGTCGAACCCCAGGAACTCCGGTGCCTCTCTGATCGGCCGCGCTGCCTTCAGGCGCTCCAGATCGGGCACCGGACGCGCGGTGCGCGGATCGCTGGCAAGCAGCGCCTCCAGTTCGGCGGCGACCGATAGAACGAACGCGTCGCCGCCGCGCGGCCCGACGATCTGCAGGCCGAATGGCATGCCGTTGCGATCGACGCCGACCGGCAGAGATACCGCGGGATGGCCCGGCAATGTCACCGCGTAGGCGAGCGCCAGCCAGTGGAAGTAGGTGCGCGTCTTCTTGCCGTCGATCTCGGCGGGATACAGCTCGCGCCACGGCCGCGGGCTGATGGTGATCGACGGCGTCAGGATAATGTCCCAATCCTGGAAGAAGCTCTGCCAGCGACGATACAGCACCGTCTGCAGCGCTTGCGCGCGCGCGACATCGGCTGCCGAATAACGCAGCCCTTCCTCGACATTGGCGCGCACGTTCGGTCCGACATCGTCAGGCCGCGTGCGAACCTTATCCAGGTGGGTCGCGAGGTAGCCTATCGAGCGCAGCACCTCGAAGGCCTCGTCCGCGCCGGAACAATCCGGGGTGGTGTTCTCGGCGCGGTGAAAGACATGGCGGAACAAGCCGGTCTTTTCCGCGAACACTTCGGCGATATGTCGCTCGGTGGGAGCGAAGCCGAAATCCGGCGTGATCGCGACACGCAGACGCGACAGATCCATACGTGCAGGGACGGCAAAATCCTGTGCCTGGCGCACGGAGCGGCCGTGGACAGTGGTCGCCAGCGGATCGCGCGAATCGTCACTGATCATGGTGGAGAGCAGCAGGCAGAGGTCGGCCACGTTGCGTGCCATTGGCCCCGCCACCGACAGGTTATTCCAGCCAAGTCCGCGCCGTTCGTTGGCGACCAGGCCTGGCGTGGGGCGGAAGCCAACGATGCCGCAAAATGCTGCCGGATTACGCAGCGATCCGCCGGTGTCGGAGCCGGAACAGATCGGCACCATGTTAGTGGCAAGCGCAACCGCCGAGCCACCAGAGGAGCCGGCGCAGGATAGCGTCGGGTCGAACGGATTGCCGGTCGCGCCATAGACGGCGTTGCGCGTGTTGGCACCGGCGCCGAATTCCGGGGTGTTGGTCTTGCCGACAACAATGGCACCGGCGTGGCGCACCGCCGCAACAAGTCGCTCGTCAGCGACAGGAACATTGTCGCGGAACAACGTGCTGCCGTGCGTTGTGCGCAGGCCCTCGGTCTCCTGCAGGTCCTTGATGCCGATCGGCAGCCCGTGCAGCGGCGGCAGTTCATCGCCGCGCAGCACGGCCGCATCGGCTGTCTTCGCGGCTGCGCGCGCCCGGTCGAAGTCGCGTGCGACCATGGCATTGACGGCGTGATCAACCGCCTCGATGCGCGCGATGCAGCTGGCCAGCAATTCAGTGGGCGCAAGCTTCTTCTGGCCGATCAGGCGACGCGCCTCGATCGCCGTGAGATCGCAGGGTTCAGCCATATCAGTACCCCAGCGCCAGTCCGTCCTTGCGGGGATCGGAGCCGCCAACGAGGCAGCCACGCGCACGGTCGATCCAGATCGCCTGGCCGCCGCCATGCGGCCGATCCGCGGTCTCCAGTTCGTGCCCTCGCTTCGTCAGTGCGTCGCATATGTCGCGCGGGATGCCGTGCTCGACCTGCACCTTTCCTCGCAGCGGGAACAGGCGCGGTAGATCGATCGCCTGCTGAATATCGAGGCCATATTCCAGCATGTTGGTGAGGAACAGCGAGTGGCCCATCGGTTGGAAGTGCCCGCCCATCACCCCGTACGGCATGACTGCCTGGCCGTTCTGCATTACCATGCCCGGGATGATGGTGTGCATCGGCCGCTTGCGCGGCGCGATGCAGTTCGGATGACCGCGCTCGACGCGGAAGCCGAAGCCGCGGTTCTGCAGCATGACGCCGGAGCGCTCGGCCAGGATCGCCGAGCCGAAGCCCTCGAACAGCGAGTTGATGAAGCTGCACGCATTGCCATCCTGATCGACGACACAGAGATAGATCGTATCACGATGCGGCGGCAGCATTGCTTCCCCGGCGGCGGGCAACGCACGGAGTGCCGAATCGTCGCTGATCAACTTGCGCAGCCCGGACAGATAGTCGGCGCTCAGCAGCTTCTTCACCGGAACATCAACCTGGGACGGATCGGCGACGAATGCATCGCGATCGCGATAGGCGAGACGCGCCGCCTCGATATGGCGGTGGAAGCGCAGTGCACCCAGCGGTCCATCGGATGCAGATGCAATGCCGCCGAGCATGCCAAGGATCATCAGCGTGATGATGCCCTGGCCATTGGGCGGGCACTGATACATATCGTAGCCGCGCCAGTTCAGCGTGATCGGCTCGACGAACTCAGCGTTGTTGAGGCCGGACGCAAAGTCCTCCTCGGTGTGCAGCCCGCCGCGTGCGCGCAGCGTGGCGACAATATCGGCCGCCACAGGACCCTCGTAAAAGGCTTTCGCCCCATTGCGTCCAACGGCACGCAGCGTCTCGGCCAGCGCGGGCTGCCGGAAGATGTCGCCGGCTGCAGGTGCCTTGCCGTTGGGCAGGAAACTATGCGTGCCGTTCTGGCGCAGTTTCTGCTCCAGCCGCTTCCACGCCCACGCCACCACGGGGTGCACCGGCCAGCCATCGGCGGCGTAGCGGATCGCCGGCTGCAGCAGTTCGTCGAGGCCCTTGCGGCCATGCGCCTTCAGCAGCGTCTCCCACGCATTGATCGCGCCGGGCACAGTCACCGCATGGGCGGAGGTGTTCTGCAGTGCGGTGATGCCCTGCTGCTCATACCAGTCGATCGTGGCCGCGGCCGGAGCACGACCGGATCCGTTCAGCGCGATCACCTTGCCGGCGCCGGCGGGTGCGTAGAGGCAGAAGCAATCACCACCAATGCCAGTGGACTGCGGCTCGATCACACACAGCACGGCCGTCGCGGCGACCGCGGCATCCAGCGCATTGCCGCCGGCACGCAATACGTCCAGCGCCGTCAGCGTCGCCGCCGGCATAGAGGTAGCCGCCATGCCGTGCGTGGCATAGACGGGGCTGCGGCCGGCCAGGTGGTGATCGCGCATGCGTGGGCTCGCTCCGGTGCTTGCCCTCGGGCTTGACCCGAGGGGCTTGCCCCCGAGCTTGACCCGGGGGTCGACAAGTCCGCCAGTATGGACCAACCGGGCGTAGGAGCAACGATCGATGGCCCAGACGATCGCCTTCAGTGACTTCGAGCGGGTTGACATCCGCGTCGGCACGATCACCGATGCGCAGACGTTCCCCGAGGCGCGCAAGCCCGCCTACAAGCTGGTCATCGACTTCGGGCCGGAGATCGGGGTGAAACGGTCCTCGGCGCAGCTTACCGTGCACTACCGGCCGGATCAGCTGATCGGGCGGCAGGTGTGTGCCGTAGTGAATTTCCCGCCGCGCCAGATCGGGCCATCCATCAGCGAAGTGCTGACGTTGGGCATGCCGGATGGCGAGGGCGCGGTGGTGCTGATCAAGCCGGACTTCAAAGTACCGAACGGTGGCAAGCTGTTCTGATGGCGACCCACTACTACGCCGTGTCGTGGGATCAGTTGCACCGCGACGCTCGCGCGTTGGCATGGCGGTTGATGGAGAAGGGTCCGTTCACCGGAATTGTCGCGATCACCCGGGGCGGACTGATCCCGGCTGCGATCATCGCGCGGGAGCTTGACGTGCGATTGGTGGAGAGCGTGTCGATCGTGACCTATGCCGCGGGCACCAGCGGCACGCTGATCGAGGAGGAACGCGGCGGCGCTCCGGTCGTGATCAAGCCGCCGGCGGCGGCCGGCGACGGGGCCGGATTTCTGATCGTTGATGACCTTGTGGATACGGGCACCACGGCGCGCGTGGTGCGCGGTTTGCTGCCGCGGGCACATTTCGCATCGGTCTATGCCAAGCCGGCCGGACGCGTCGCGGTGGATGATTACATTACCGAGGTATCGCAGGACACCTGGATCCTGTTTCCTTGGGATACCGAACCGCAGTTCGTCGCGCCGCTGGTGAAGCGCGGAGGATAGTGCCCGGCTGCCGCCGGGCTGTGCGAGCCGTTCAGGGCCGCGTTCGCGCAGCGCCGCTTCTGAGTAGGGCCTCTGCCTGCGCGGCCATGGCGCGGACGCTGTCGCCGGCCGGCACCAGCGAGTCCATCAGCCCGATCGCCTCGCCGACATAGACGGCGATCTTATCGGCATCGGCATCGGCGACCGATTGCAGATATGCCGGCCGCAGAGCCTCTGCCGTCAGACGCAATTCATCTTCGCGTCCGGCCCAACGGTCGGTGAAGCTGTTGCGCAGAACGCGGCCGGTGAACTCGGCGGGCCAGGCAGCGCCGCGGGCGACATCGCCGGCTGACTGGCGCAGCGTGCCATCGCCGTCCTTGGCAAGCGCCGCGTGTTGCAGGTTGGAATGGACCAGCGCCTCTGGGCTGGCCCAGAGGCGCGAGCCTACGAGCACCCCGTCGGCACCCAGCATCAGCGCAGCGGCTAGGCCACGGCCATCGGCGATGCCGCCAGCGGCGACCAGCAACGTGTCCGGACTGCGCCGCGCCAGCAGGTCCGCCACCTCCGGCACCAATGTCAGAGTCGCGCGTCTGGCGCCGTGCCCGCCGGCCTCGGTGCCCTGGGCGACGATCATGTCGGAACCCACATCGAGGGCTGCCTCGGCGTGCCGCATATCCTGCACTTGGCAGATCAGCAGCCGGCCTGCTTCCTTGATTGCTGGCGCGAAGTGACGCGGATCACCGAACGACAGCATCACCGCCACCGGTGCGTGCGCCAGCGCCATGTCCAGCGTTGCCGGCTGGGTCGCCAGCGCCCAGGTGATAAAGCCGCAGCCGACGCGCGCATTGCCCGCTTCGGCGAATTCATGCGCGAGCCACTGGGCATCGGCCGAGCCGCCACCGATCAGCCCGAGGCCGCCAGCGGCTGTCACGGCGGCAGCGAGTTTGCCGCCGGCCGCGCCGCCCATCGGTGCATTCAGGATCGGGTGTTCGATGTGAAGCCGCTCGGTCAGTCGTGTGCGTATTGCCATGTCGGTTACTCGAACATCGCCACCGCACGGATCGGGCTCGCGGTGCCGCCGCGGATCTTGAGTGGAAACCCGATGAAGCGGAAGCGTCCGCGACCGACCAGCTTGTCGAGATCGGCAAGGCATTCCATGTGCGTAATGCCGCGTTCGGCACAGGCCATGTGGGCAAGGTAATTGGGTTCACCCTCCGGTGCTGGGCTGATTGCCTCGACGCCGAACATGCCGATGCCGCGGTCGGCAAGCCAATGCACCGATTCCAGCGCGAGACCAGGGAAGTCGTGCAGATAACCTGGTTTGCCAAGCAGACGTTCGTTGGTCGCCATGTACAGCAGCACTGTGTCGCGCGCGCGGATCTCCTGGCCGGATCTGTCAAGTGCGGCTGCCATCTCCGGTACGGTGATCGCGTGCTTCAGCGGCACATGCGACAGGTCGAGACAGATCGCCGACGTGAAAAAATTCTCGAGCGGCACCTGATCGATCGACCACGCGCCGGGCCGCGGATCGAAATGCACCGGCGCATCGACATGGGTGCCGGCATGATCGGAGAGCGCAATGGACAGCGCCTTCGAGGTGAACACGGTGTTGCCGGCGATCTTCTTTTCCGAATGGTCGCCCCAGACCGAGACAATGACCGGCGGATGCGAAGGGTGTGTCTGCGTGCGGTGGAACAGTTCGCGGCTAAGATCGATCAGCTCCATTTGCGTGCCCCTTCGCGCCTAGTGTGTGCCGGTGCTAGCGTCAGGCATCTGACGGGAGGAAACAAGCATGGCCGGTTTGGCGGATATTCTGGAGACGACACAGCTGCAGAAGGTGGCGGACGGGTTCGTGTTCACCGAAGGTCCGCTGTGGCACCCGGATGACTTTTGGTACTTCGTCGATATTCGTCAGAACCTGCTGTACCGGATGACGCTGGGGCAGAAACCCGAAGTGGTGCGCAAGACCATTGGGGGCAATGGCACGACGTTCGACCTGCAGGGCCGGCTGATCAACTGCGAAGGCGATGGTCGCATGGTGACGCGGCGCGATGCCGATGGTTCGGTGATGACCCTGGTGGATCGCTTCGAGGGCAAGCAACTGAACCGGCCGAACGACGTGATCTGTCACTCCAACGGCTCGTTGTATTTCACCGATCCGTCCTATCGCGTGCCGATGTCAGAGCGCGAACTGGACGCGGCGGTGTATCGCATCGCCCCGGACGGCGCGGTGGGCCTGGCGGTACCAGTGGAATATCCCAACGGCCTGGCGCTGTCGCCTGATGAGCGCACGCTCTACATCGCCAACACACGCTGGTGCCAATACATCCACGCAGTGGAGCTGGATGCCGCTGGCAACATGGTGCGGCGGCGGGTGTTCGCCGACATGTCGGCGGACGGCACAAATGGCGTGCCGGATGGCATGAAGGTCGATCAGGCGGGGCGCGTGTTCTGCACCGGCACCGGCGGGGTGTGGGTGTTCGCGCCGGACGGCAGCAAGATCGGCATCATCGAAATGCCGGAGGTGTGTGCCAACTGTGCCTTCGGCGGACCCGACCTGCGTACGCTATTCCTGACCGCCAGCACATCTATATATACATTGCGGGTGAAGACGCCGGGTATGCCGCATCCATGGTACAATCGCCATTGAGGCCAGCGCGTCGCTGCATGCCCCCCGCGCAGCTCATCATGCGCAAAGCAAACAGGGGCTTCTGCCATTGCTGCATCTCCTGTGGGAGTAGCTCAACTTGCGAAAACTTGATGAGATGTTTGTAGGGAACAAAAGGTAAACTTCGCGCATTGAATAATCAATACGGGAAATCAATAAAGTCGAAACTCTGACCGAATAAGGTGATCAGCAAGCGAGGGACGGGCAATTGAGGAAAATAGGCCGATCCCCTCTCCACCGAGTTCAGGTCTCCTGAGCCGGCCCAAGAACGAAGTGTAAGAGAAATGGCTTCATTTGGTCGAGCCATATTCACTCAGTAGGAAGGTCTTATGCGAGCCATGATCCCTCCCGATGATCTAGACAGGTTGGACCTGTGCAGCGATGCCCGTCGTGCGCGGCGGGAGTCGTCGTGCCGCGCCACTGATCACAAGCCGCTAAATATATCCATAGCCTGACCGCACACTAACTTTCGGACTTCGTCACAACGACGAGCTTACGGCTCGCCGTCGGCCGAAGCGCGTGTGCGACCGGTAGTCACCAGCACGTAAGGAGCCGTTCCACTGTCTGATCGATGGCAGTGGCCGGACAGATGTTTTCCATAACATTCCGAAATCGGAACGTAAAAAGAAGTCTGGAGTAGCAACATGAGTTCATCGCTGTCGTTGTCGGGTTATAAACTGACATTCGATTCCGAGTTTGCCGCTATGTCGAACTCGGACTTTGGACTTCCGGGCACACCAGGCATTACCTGGGAAACAGAGGTCTTCTATAAGGAGACCTCGAATGGAGGCCAGGGGACGGTCAACCCGACCCCGCCTGGTCAACCAGGCTCCTTGTTCAGTTTGCAGGACGGCGTCCTCGTTGAGAACATGACGACCACGCAGGCTCCGTATCTCGATACCAACCCCAACGGCGTCCCAGGTGGGTTCTCGCAGCAGTATGGTTATTTTGAGGTGCGCGCCCAACTGACTGACACGTCGGGCTACAACTCTGATTTCTGGATGATGCCGAACTCGGGCCCATGGCCTCCCGAGTTCGATGTCTATGAGCACAACGGCTACATTGCCGGCGATTATGAGATGACCAACCACGGCGGCGATGCTAGTACGCCGGTAAATAATCTCGCCTTGTACAGCGTCCCGAATCTGACCACCAGCTTCAACACGTTCGGCTTCATGTGGACGCCGACAACGCTGACGTGGTTCATCAATGGCCAGCAAGTCTTTTCCGCGCCAACCGCATCGAACGAGAATCAGCCTTTCAATCTCATTCTGAGTGGTGGCCCGAGCTACCTTGCATGGCTTCCGCCCCCGCTCGCTGGCACCACTGATCAGTACAAGATCGCATGGGTGCATGCCTATTCGAATGACCCGAATGCAAAAGAGATAGCCGGGATGACGGGCTACCAGGACCACGATGGGTCAACATCATTGGGGGTTATTGTCGAAAAGCCTCCGGTGGTTGGAACGGGCATATCATACATCAGTGCGGGGTCCGGCTCGTTCACCGACGCAGTTGGGAACGTATACACAGTCGACGCTGCGGACAATGCTTTGGAGAACGGCAAGCCAATGGCGGGCGGTTCTGGCACCAGCGCCATGGAATATGCGAACGGCATAGTGTACGGTCAGGACAGGGGAAGCGGCACCTGGTACACCTGGGACCAGAGCACATGGACGCTCGCGAGTGTCGCGCCACCGCCTCCTCCTACAGCACCAGCGCCGGTATCTGTCGGCTCCGGATCGGATACGCTGGTCCTGTCAATCTCTGAAGATGCTTATGCCAACGGCGACAAGACGAGTGACGCGGCCGGCGATGCCACCTTCACGGTATCGGTTGACGGCAAGCAGCTCGCAGGCACCTTCACTGCCAAGGCATCGCATGCTGATGGCGTCGACCAGACCTTTACGTTCAAGGGCGACTGGGCGCCCGGCGGCCATACCGTGGCGGTGAACTTCCTCAACGACGCCTGGGGCGGCACCGCGGCCACCGACCGCAACCTCTATGTCGACAAGGTGACCTACGACGGCACCAACATCAACAAGAGCGCGACCTTCCTCAGGACGGAGTCACAGAGTTTTGCGGTGCGGACAACACGGCTGTTCCGCCACCCGTCACCGGTGCGGGCTCCGACATGCTGGTCGTCAAGGTCTCCGAGGACGCCTACCTGGGCAACGCGCAGTTCACAGTTGCCGTCGATGGCAAGCAGCTCGGCGGAACTTTCACCGCGACGACTTTGCACTCTTCCGGGGGCAGCCAGGCTTTGGCTTTCGCCGGCGATTTCGGTGCGGGACAGCATAGCGTGAGTGTCAAGTTCCTGAACGACGCCTATGCCGGATCGCCAAGCACGGATCGGAACCTCTACGTCAACGACATAGTCTACAATGGCGTGGATACAAAAGCCGTTGCGACTCTGTATAGCGCTGGTTCGCGCGCATTCAGCGTCAGCGGCGGGACCACGCCTTCGGTCAACGAAACGAATGATCAGGGATCCCTGCAGAAGAATTTGTCACAGACCGGCACCTACACGTTAGGTGGCGATAAGATCGTGCTCAGCAGTGGCAACGCCGCGTCTGTCACCCTGGGGACCGGGACCAGCCACATGGCATTCATCGGGCCAAGTTCGTTACTCCTGACCGCGGGGTCGGGCAGTGCGACCGTCACTGCCGATGCCGGCACCAATACCTTCACGGCAGGCTCTGGCAGTCTCGACGTAACGGGGGGTGGCGGCAAGGACACCTATGTGTTCCACGCGAACAGCGGACTGCTCACCATCGAGGACTTCTCTGCTGCCAAGGGTGACAAACTGACCATCGACAGCGGGTTGAAAGGCTCGATGGTTCAGGGCTCTGACGGCCAAGGTGGGACGCTGATCACCTTCGGTTCCGGCGCCAGTCACGCCATCGACGTTCACGGCCTGGCTGCTGTGGCGACCAGTTCGATCAACTGGGCATAAAGATTTCTCGGCCTCCTTCGCGGTCGCTTCAATGGGCCGCGAAGGAGGGGAGGCGTCGTTTGCCCCAGCGATTACGCCTTGCTGACATTCCAGAACACGGGTGCGGGACCCTTCAGCAGGCCTGACAGCCGCGGGCTCCAGGCGCCACGCAGCATGTAGCGTCCCATCGGAATAAACGGCACAGAATCGAACGCGGCCAGCTGATAGTCCCGCTCAAGCCGCGTCTGCTCCGCAGGATCCTGGGCATCCAGCCAAGCCGTGTAGAGCGCCTCAATCTTCGGATCGGTGGGCCACCCGAACCAGGCGTCCTTGCCATTGCTGCGAATCAGTGAAGCGAGCAGCGGATCCCGCGAT
>JBKPOG010000205.1:0-12926 GCA_046732975.1 Pseudomonadota bacterium | reverse complement strand
CGCATCGTCTTTTCAAGAATAGCGTCAAATACCGGGGACAGATCGCCGCCCGATTGGTTTATGACCTGCACGATCTCAGCGGTCGCGGTCTGCTGCTCCAGCGCCTCGCGATAGGCGCTCTTGCACTCGGCCAGCTCGGCGGTTCGCGCCGTCAGTGCCTCGGTCAGCGACGCGTTGGCGGATTTCAGCGCTGCAAGCTCGTCGTCCCCTGACGAGGCCATGTTTCCCCCTGCCGGCCCGGCATCGCAACATCGGTTGCTTAGGATATTAGTCCCGGGCAGCATCCTCACCAAAGCTCAATCCTGACGCGCCTCGCCCGGCGACGGCATGCCAACTGACTCGTGCAACTTCGATGGTCAGTACAAACACCTATTGACGCAATGGAAACTAACAAGGACAATTCCTGCATTTCCGCCGCCGCGAAAGGACGGCCGCCATATCATGTATTCCATCCCGAACATCCAGATCTCCTCTCCCGCGCGATCTACGCCGACCTCTGCACTCTCCTTCCGCCACCTCCCGACGACACGCCCGAAGCCAGGCATCTCCGCGACGAACGGGCCATGACCGCCGTCGCCCACCTGCTGCCGGAAAACGCCGCCGAGGCGGAAGTCGCGGTGCTGGTCGTCGCCGCCCAGTCCCGCGCCCGCGAAGCGCTGCGAGCCGCGTCCCAGCCGGGACTCGATCCCGACCAAACCCGACGCTGTACCGCCCAGGCCGCCTGCATGATGCGCCAGGCCGACGGCAGCATCCGCACGCTGCTCCGTATGCAGGCCGAACGGCAGAAGGCCGAGACGGCTATGCGCCCCGCCGCAATGGAACGGGCCGGCTATTGGTTCCGCTCAACCTCCCCCGAGCCCGACCCGCCCCTCGACCAGGAACCAGCAACACAACACCCCCTCCCCTTGCGGGAGGAGCCTGCCCCGGACGTGATCCGGGGGGGCGGGGGGAGGGGGCCGGCCGAATCCCCGGGCCCAACCCGGGGAGAACCGCCGAAACTCGAATACGGCGCCATGACCCCCGCCGAGCGCCTTGTCACACTCTATCCAGACCGCGCCGCCGCGATTCTCGCCGCCGGCGGCCTGCCCGCGCGCCTGACCTTCCCGCCACCCGACTCCGAGGTCGTCACCGAACTCCTCACCGGCAGCAGGCCCCTTCTTCGTGCCTTCCGCGAAGCGCACGCGCCTGAACCGATGGCGGCCTGACCAGCCCATGCGACAGCGTCTCGCAATTCGACGCAACGAGACAAAGTCGATCCGGCGCTATCATGGGCTCACGGCATGCTTGCCTCGCCACCCGCTGTGCTTGCGTCCACCCGGTCGCCTGCGCCACCTTCGCCGCATGAGCAGCACGCAAGAGGCGAGTCCCCGAACCAGGCCGGCCAGGCGATCCCGCCGCCGCGCCAGTGATCCAGGACTGCTCGATGCGCTCGCCCCGCCGGACGCGTTCGAACCCCTCAAGACCGAGCGACTGATCCTGCGTCCGCTGGTGCCCGAGGACGCCGAGGCCATGCATTGGCTGGTCAACGACTGGGAGGTGACCCGCAACCTTGCTACGGTCCCGTTCCCCTATCCGCGTGAACTGGCCGACGACTGGATCCAGTCCACCCGCCGTTCGCTCGCCGAAGGCCGCGCATATCAGCTTGCCATTACCGGGCGCGAGGGAGACGACGAGATCCTTGTGGGCGTCGTCGGCCTGCGCATCGCCGAGCGCACCGGCCGGCTGGGCTATTGGGTCGGCCGCCGCTTTTGGGGCCACGGCGTTGCCACCGAGGCCGCCGGTCGCCTGGCGCGTTGGGCGTTCGCCAATCTGGACCTCGACCGGCTGGAAGCCGGTGTCATCATCGACAACCCCGCTTCGGCTGCGGTGTTGCGGCGCATCGGCTTCCGCGAGGTGGGCAAAGGCAAAGACCATTCACTCGCCCGTCGCGCCGAATGCGACGTGTGGCGTTTCGAGGCGACGCGAGACGACCTTTTCGGCCATGTCGAATTGGCGGCGGCACAGAACGGCAGCAAGCCGCTGCTGCTGGTCGCTGCCTGCGCACTGATCGATGCGGATGGCCGCGTGCTGCTGGCGCGCCGGCCCGAGGGCAAGAAAATGGCCGGGCTCTGGGAGTTTCCCGGCGGCAAGCTGCATGACGGCGAGACGCCGGAAGCCGCGCTGATCCGCGAACTGAAGGAAGAACTGGGCATCGACGTCTCCGTCACCTGCCTGGCCCCGTTCGCCTTCGCCTCGCATGACTACGAAAGGTTCCACCTGCTGATGCCGCTCTTTTTGTGTCGCCGCTGGAAGGGCACGCCGCGACCGAAGGAAAACCAGACATTGACCTGGGTGCGGCCGCAGAAACTTGCCGATTATCCGATGCCGCCCGCCGACAAGCCGCTGATCCCGCTGCTGCGGGACTTCCTCTGACGGAGAGGCCGATGCCGGACACGAACCCCACTGCCTGTCTGCTGGTGATCGGCAACGAGGTGCTGTCGGGTCGCACGCAGGACGCCAACATCCGCTTCCTCGCCCTGGGCCTCGGTCAGATCGGCATTCCGCTGCGCGAGGTGCGCGTCATCCCTGATGTGCCCAATACTATCATCAGCACGGTCAATGAGGTGCGGGCAAAGTTCGATTACGTGTTCACCACCGGTGGCATCGGCCCGACGCACGACGACATCACCAGCGAATGCGTCGCCGCTGCATTCGGCGTGCCGTGGGAGCCACACCCCGAGGCCTGGGCGCGCATGGAGCGCAGCTATCGCCCGGGCGAATTCAACCCGGCGCGGCAGCGCATGGCGACGATGCCGCGTGGCGCAACATTGATCGACAACGCGATGTCGGTGGCGCCCGGCTTTCAGATCGGCAACGTCTACGTCATGGCCGGGGTGCCGCGCGTGATGCAGTCGATGTTCGAGTGGCTGGCGCCGCGGCTGAAGGGTGGCAAGCCGATCGTGTCGCGCTCGGTGCACGTGTCCGGCCTCGCCGAAGGCATCATCGCTGCACCGCTCGGCGAGGTGCAGGCGAAGTATCCGGGCCTCGATATCGGCAGCTATCCGTTCTACCGGCCCACCGGCAACGGCGTGGCAATCGTGGCCAAAGGTACCGAACCGGCGATGGCCGAAGCGGCGATCGACGAGGTCAGCGCGATCATCACCGGCTTCGGCAAGGTGCCAATTCCAGGCGAGCCCGAGCTGTAGTTCATGCCTCGATGAATCGCGCCAGTCTCACCGCCGTATGTCCGCGGCTCGGTCGCAAGCTCGGCATGATCAGCAGACAGTTGTCGTGCGGTGTGCGGATCGCCGTCTCACCGTCGACGGCGATCGTGGTGTTGCGGCGAGGAATCACGTCGCCGCCGCGATATGGCTGCACGAAGCCGAAGTTGCTGCTGCCTGCTGTGATCGCCATGGTGACTTCGGCATAGCGCTGCTGCTGTGGTGCGGGTCGTGGCAACGCCGGATGCGGAGCGATCAGATTCACATGGTGCAGCAGCCCCGCGACGCTGGTCAGCATCGTGTCCACGGTCGCCTGCTGCCAGTGCTGTCCCGCCTCGAGCAGGCTTGCCGCGCACGACGTCGTCTCGTCTGCGAAGCGCGCGTAGTCGATCATGCGCCGTCCGCTGGCATGTCCCTGGTCCGCCACGACCAATGGCGGCGCGCCGGCGCCAAGTGCCAGTCGCTTCCCTTTGGACGATGTGCCGCACAGGATCAACGGATCCGACGGCCACAGCATCGAGTGCAGGTCGAACAGCACGTCCACCTTGTCGATCAGTGGCCGGATCTCGCGCGCCCGATCGAGTTCGGTCGACCGCCGTGCACTGTCCAGCACGGCGGCGTCCCACACGCGGTTCAGGTCCTCGTCGATGAAGCGCGACGCGGTCGGCTGGCGTGCGTCGAAGCGCTCGTATGCGGCAAGGTTGACGAAGCCGAAGGTCAGCCGTCCTCGCTTGGGGACGAGCCCACTCTCGAGCAGTCGCTGCAGGACGATCGCGCCGGCGATCTCATTGCCGTGCGCCAGCGCAAGCAATGCAACATGCGGCCCCTCAACGCCGGAATCGCGTGTCGTGAAGCCGCGAATGCCGGTGTTGCCGTCCAGCCAGCGACGGATGTCAGGCGCGCTAAGCCGCACCTCAAAGGACGGAAATGGCGGCTGCGCCATATTCGCCATGGGGTTCTCGCGTCAGACCAGCACGCGATCCACCAGGCGGCGGATGAAGGCGTCGCACGCGTCGAGTTGCTCCTGTGCAATCCATTCATCCGGCTGGTGTGCCTGCGCGATATGGCCTGGGCCACAGACGATCGTGGCGATGTCGGCATTTTGGTAGTAGCCGCCTTCCGTGCCGTAGCTGACCTTGCCGGTGCTGTTGGAACCGGTCAGTTGCTTGACGATCGACGTCAGTTCGTGATCCGCGCCAAGCGACAGTCCGGGCATCTGCGTGGTCACCTGAAAGTCAAAGCCGGTGTTGGCACTCACCGCATGCATTGCTGGCTCGATGTTGTCGACGACGAAACGCCGCATGCGTTCCATATGTTGCACCGGATCGTCGGCGGGGATGTTGCGCCACTCCATGATGAACTCGCAGCGCTCCGGAATGATGTTCAGGATGGTGCCGCCCTGAATGGTGCCGACATGGATGGTGGTGTGCGGTGGGTCGAACCCATCCTCGAAGGGACCCTCCTTCGCCAGGCGCCGCGCTTCGGCCGCGACATAGGCGACGGCCTCACCGGCCGCCTGCACCGCGTTGACACCTTTGCCTGGTTCGCTGGAGTGCCCGGTGAGACCGCGCACCCGCACGTGCAGGTTCAACTTACCTTTATGCGCCAGGATCGGTTGCATGCCGGACGGTTCGCCAACCACACAGAGCGCCGGTTTCAGTCCCGAATCCTCCAGATCCTCGATGAGCCGCTGCGCCCCGTGGCAGCCGACTTCCTCATCATAGCTGATGAACAGATGGAGTGGTCGCGCGAGCCGACGCGACTTGATCGCGGGAACAGCCGCAAGGCACGCGGAGACGAAACCCTTCATGTCCGCTGCACCCCGCGCATACCATCTGCCATCGACCTGGCGCAGCGTGAACGGATCGGCAGTCCATGCCTGGCCATCGACTGGAACGGTATCGACATGACCGGACAGCGCGATACCTCCTGCCGTCTGTGGTCCGATCACGGCGTGGATGTTGGCTTTCTCTCCCGTTGCATCGGTGCTGACGCGATACGCGATGCCCTGCGCATCGAGAAATGCCCGCACGAAATCGATCAACGCGAGGTTGGAATTGCGGCTGGTTGTGTCGAACGACACAAGCCGGGCCAGCATTTCCGTGGTGGTGGGCGCATCCATCCCACGGAGTTTATACGTCCAGCCGCAAGGGGCCAACCGATGGCGCCACCCTGCGCCGGCGTGATATAGGCGCCCTCAGGCTCGGGAGACCAAATGACCACCTGGCTGATCCGGCGGTTGATCCAGGCATTGTTCGTTGTGCTTGCGATGTCGGTGATTGTTTTCATCGGCGTGCACGTGATCGGCAATCCAGTCGATATCCTGATCTCGCCGGAAGCCGATCAGGCGGAGCGGGCGCGCATCATTGCGGCCCTTGGCCTCGATCAGCCGCTGTGGAAGCAGTACTTGCTGTTCGTCGACGACGCTCTGCATGGCGATCTCGGCCGCAGCTTCGTGTTCAACGAACCGGCGCTGCGGCTGATTGCGCAGCGCATGCCAGCGACGCTGGAATTGGCGGTAACCGCGGTGCTGATGTCTGTGTTGTTCGGCATACCGTTCGGGTTGTATGCCGGACTGTATCCGGATGGCGTGGTCGCGCGAACGATCATGGCCGGCAGCATTCTGGGATTTTCGCTGCCGACATTCTGGGTCGGGTTGATGCTGATCATGGTGTTCGCGGTGCAGCTTGGCTGGCTGCCCAGTACTGGCCGTGGGGCAACAGCCGAGCTGTTTGGGATCCAATGGTCATTTCTGACCTTGGACGGACTGCGTCACCTGCTGTTGCCGGCGCTCAACCTGTCGCTGTTCAATATCTCGCTGGTGCTGCGCCTGGTGCGGGCAGGGGTGCGCGAGACGTTGCCCATGGACTTCGTGAAGTTCGCCCGCGCCAAGGGGCTCACATCGGCGCGGGTGATCTTCGTGCACGTCCTGAAGAACATCATGATCCCGGTGGTGACAGTGGTGGGACTGGAACTTGGATCCACGATCGCCTTCGCCGTGGTCACCGAAAGCGTGTTCGCCTGGCCCGGCATGGGCAAGCTGATCATCGATTCGATCAACGTGTTGGACCGGCCGGTGATCGTCGCCTACCTGATGATGATCGTGCTGCTGTTCGTGACGATCAACCTCGTGGTGGACCTGTTGTACACACTGCTCGATCCGCGCGTGCGGCTGGAGGCGAAAGGGTGAGCTCGGCAGACACCGCACCAAAACTCCCCCTCCCCTTGCGGGAGGGGGTTGGGGGGAGGGGGCCGATCCGCGAGGAAACCCCCTTCCGTCGCTTCGTTTCCGAGTTCGCCGCCTCGCACATCGCCGTCGTTGGGCTGATTGTTTTCGTCCTGATCGGCATTGCCGCAATCTTTGCGTCGCTGATCGCACCGCAGAACCCGTACGACCTCGCGCAACTCGACATAATGGACGGACGTCTTCCGCCAGGATCGGCGTCCAGCACCGGCTACACCTACCTGCTCGGTACGGACGACCAGGGCCGCGATATGCTGTCGGGAATCCTGTACGGGTTGCGCATCTCCTTGGGCGTCGGTGTCGGCTCGGCGCTGATCGCTTGCGTCGTCGGTACATCGCTTGGCCTGCTCGCCGCCTATATAGGCGGCCGCGCCGACGCGGCGATCATGCGCCTGGTGGATCTGCAGCTGTCCTTCCCCTCGATCCTCGTCGCACTGATGATCCTGGCAGTGTTGGGCAAAGGCGTGATGAACGTCGTGCTCGCGCTGGTCATTGTCGAATGGGCTTACTATACCCGCACGGTCCGCGCCTCGGCGATGGTGGAACGCAGGCGTGAGTATATCGAAGCAGCCGAGTGCCTCGCATTGCCGCGACGCCGGATCATCTTCCGTCACCTGCTGCCCAATTGTCTGCCGCCGCTCATCGTCATCGTGACACAGCAGGTGGCACGCGCCATCGCGCTCGAGGCAACGCTGTCGTTCCTTGGTCTTGGCGTGCCGATCACCGAGCCGTCACTGGGTCTGCTGATCGCCAATGGCTACCAGTACATGCTGTCCGGCAAGTACTGGATCAGCTTCTATCCTGGCATCGCGCTGCTGGTCACCATCGTCTCGATCAACCTGGTCGGTGATCAGTTGCGCGATGTGCTGAACCCAAGATTGAAGCGGTGACTGCAACCCTCGAGGTCCGCAACCTGCGCACGCACTTCTTCACCCGAGCCGGCGTGTTGAAGGCGGTGGATGACGTGTCGTTCTCGATCGCCGGCGGACAGGTGCTGGGGCTGGTCGGCGAATCCGGCTCCGGCAAGTCGGTCACCGGCTTCTCCATCATGGGCCTGGTCGATCCGCCGGGACGCGTTGTCGAAGGTGCAATCCTGTACCAGGGGCGCGATATCACGCGGTTCTCCGAGCGCGAGATGCGTGCGTTGCGTGGCAATCGCATCGCGATGATCTTCCAGGACCCGATGATGACGCTGAACCCGGTCCTCCGCATCGATACGCAGATGATCGAGGCGGTGCAGGCGCACGCCAGGGCGTCGCACGCCCAGGCGCGTTCGCGCGCCCGCGATGCGCTGGGGCAGGTGGGCATTCCAAGTCCTGACGAACGCCTCGCCGCCTATCCGCATCAGTTCTCCGGTGGCATGCGTCAACGCGTGGCAATCGCTATTGCACTGCTGCATCATCCGGACCTGCTGATTGCAGACGAGCCAACCACTGCGCTCGATGTCACGATCCAGGCACAGATACTCTCCGAGGTGCAGAAGCTGGCAGTGACCCATGGCACCGCACTGATCTGGATTACGCATGACCTGTCGGTGATCGCCGGCCTCGCCGACGAGATTGCGGTGATGTATGCCGGCCGCATCGTCGAGACCGGCCCTGCCGCAAGAGTGCTGGACGCGCCACTTCATCCGTATACACATGGCCTGATCGGCAGCGTACCAAGCCGCAATCGGCGAGGCGAGAAGCTGCGGCAGATACCTGGCATGACCCCAAGCCTGCTCAGCCTGCCGCCAGGCTGCGCCTTTCGCACCAGATGCTCGCGCGCGGACGCGGCGTGTGAGCAGGAGCCGCCGCAGTCGCAGCCTGTACCAGGCCAGACGGCGCGTTGCTTCCATCCGCTGATTGCGGTGCCGGCGTGAGCGTGCCGATTATCGAATTGCGTGGCGTGTCGAAACGCTTCGGCCCCAGCTACGACGCAGCTTCACGTCTGGGACGCTCGATCGCGCGTCGGCTGGGAACCGAACAGAAGAACGAGGTTGTCCAAGCGGTCGATCGCGTCGATCTCAGTGTCTCAAGCGGAGAGGTCGTGGGCCTGGTCGGCGAGTCCGGCTGCGGTAAGTCGACGATTGGTCGCATGGTCGCCGGCATCATGCCACCATCTGAAGGCACTGTTCTGTACAAGGGTCAGGACATCGTAACGCTGCCGCCGGATCGTGCTCGTGACGCCAAGCTCAAAGTCCAGATGATCTTCCAGGACCCGTACGCATCACTGAACCCGCGGCTTCGCGTGGAGGAGATCGTGGGCGAGGCACCACTGGTGCACGGTATGGTGAAGCGCGCGGATTATGCCGCATATCTGGACGCACAGCTGCGCCGCGCCGGTCTCGATCCTGCCTATCGCCGGCGCTACCCGCATCAGTTCTCCGGCGGACAGCGGCAGCGCATCGGCATTGCGCGCGCGCTTGCCGTGCAGCCGGAATTCCTGGTGTGCGACGAAGCCGTTGCCGCGCTGGACGTGTCGATCCAGGCCCAGATCCTCAACCTGTTCATGGATCTGCGCCGTGACCTGGATCTGACCTATCTCTTCATCAGTCATGATCTTGGCGTGGTCGAACATCTCTCGGATCGTGTGCTCATCATGTATCTCGGCCGCATCGTGGAAAGTGCCGCGACGGAGGAAGTATTCAATCGGCCGAACCACCCATACACGCAGGCGCTGCTGGCCGAGGTGCCGCGCATCGAGGCACGCAAGCGGCGCTTCACCGCGATCACCGGAGAAATCCCAAGCCCGCTTGCGCCGCCGTCCGGCTGCCACTTTCACCCGCGCTGTCCGCATGCAATGCCGCGCTGTGCACAGGAGGTGCCACAGCTGCGCAACATTGCACCGGGCCATCGCAGTGCCTGTCACCTGAACGATCGGTTCTGAAGAAGTTATCTGATCGATTGAACGACGGAAGAGAGAGGTGCATCTGGTTGATGTGGTCATGATCGAGGACCGGACGGCACAGCGCGAGGACCGGGAAATTGGTTTGGCTCGTTGGCAGTATGGGCGCGTTCACCAAGTCATCGCCTATGACCTGGAGATAGACACCGCTTCGACCGCGCCGGCGCAGTGCGCCCGGCTGATTCAAGATACGTTCGGGCTCTGATCATCCGACCATCCGGCGCGGACCGGCGAGAGCTGTCATTGCGCACATCTCAGGTACAGGTACGGTGTCCAGCTTTGGTCGTCGATTTATTCGAGGGCCTTCAGCTTCGTCAGCAGATCAGCTTCACGCTCGGGGAGGAGGCCGGCGCGGAGCTTGGCCTGACGCTCTGGAGACGTACGAAGCCAGGCTAGGGTATCGGCGGCGGTGAGCGGGAGAGGACGGTAGGTGAGGCCCGCGGCTATGGCACGGCTTATGTCGCGGCGGTGGAAACCCAAGGTTTCGCCCTGTGCGGGGATCCAAACGGGCATGTCGCTCCAGGGCGAGACCTTGTTCTTGTGCAAGAATGCTGCGGGACCCCAAAGCAGCTTGGGATCGACATGGATGCCCTGGGCGATCTCCGCCAGCATTTGCCGCATCGTGATAGGGTACGCGGGTCCGGCGGCATTGAACACGCCGGTGATGCGCTGTTCGGCCAAGTAGATGGTCCATTCGGCGAGGTCGCGAACATCGATGAACTGCACTGGATCGCTCCCGTCTCCGGGCGCCAGTACTTCGCCGCCGCGGGCCAGTCGCACGGGCCAATAGGTGAAACGGTCAGTTTCATCGCCCGGTCCCACGATCAGGCTCGCGCGGAGGATAGTGGTGGCGGACTCACCGTACTGCGCCCGCGCTTCCTGCTCGCTCATAGCCTTGAGTGGTCCATAAAGCCGGCGGTCTGCGTTCAGCGACTTGGTTGTTTCAGCCATTGGGTCACCGCCCTCGTAGACTGCGAGCGGCGCTGTCTCGTCGGCCGGCCTGTCGTTGGCAGCATAGACCGAGATGGTCGAAATGAAGACATACTGCTCGACGTGACCCTTCAGCACACGGGCGGTATCGCGCACCCAGATTGGCAATGAGGTCGGATTGTCGATGCAAGCGTCCCAGTCGCGGCCCTCCAGCGCTTTGAGGTTTCCTTCCCGGTCACCGACCAACTCCTCCACTGGGCCGGGCCAGGCTTTCCGCTGCCGGCCTCGATTGAAAACTGTGACGCGGTGCCCGCGCGCCAGTGCGTAGCGAATTTGGTGTGGGCCGATGAAGCCGGTGCCACCAAGGATCAGCAGGCGCATCGGTTCCAAAGGGCGTCCTGGGCCATGGCGCATCCTCTCCGGCGATCAGAGAGTCAAGGTTGGACCGTAGACGGAGTGCCCCTCTCTGGCCACTGCCGGCTCCGAGCCGGGAGCGCGGCCTGCACGCAGCGCTCAGCCGTCTGCACTGCGCGATCGGCTTTATTTTCACACGGAGAACACTGAGCGCACGCGGAGCGACACAGAGGTTTCGTAAACTGCAATCCGCGCGGCAGCGCCGATTGAAACCTTCTCCGTGGCTCTCTGTGGTCCTCGGTGTCCTCCGTGTGCAAACAGAAGAGGGCGAACCGCACAGACTGAGCCAACAAGGCACATCCGTCGCGTGCAGGGGTCGCTTCCAGCGAGACCTGGTATTAAGCCTGGGTTTCATCACATTCGGACACCGGCCCTGAAAGGATCAGCCATGCCAGTCCGCATCACGGATATCCGCGAGGTCACCAAGCCGATCAGCTCGCCGATCCGCAACGCCTATATCGATTTCTCCAAGATGACCTCGAGCCTTGTCGCGGTGGTGACCAACGTTGAGCGCAACGGAAAGCGCGTTATCGGCTATGGCTTCAATTCCAACGGTCGCTATGGCCAGGGCGGCCTGATCCGCGAGCGCTTTGCGCCGCGTCTGCTCGAAGCGGATCCGCGCACCCTTCTGGATGCGACGGAGGAGAACCTCGATCCAGATCGCATCTGGGCCGCTCTGATGACCAACGAGAAACCGGGCGGGCATGGTGATCGATCGGTTGCTGTCGGCACGATCGATATGGCGGTGTGGGACGCGGTGGCGAAGATCGCCGGCAAGCCGCTGTTTCGTCTGCTGGCCGCGCGCCTTGGGATCGAGGCTGATCCGCGCGTGTTCGTCTATGCCGCGGGCGGCTACTACTATCCGGGCAAGGACGACACTGCGCTGTGCACCGAGATGCGCAGCTATCTGGACCGCGGCTACACCGTGGTGAAGATGAAGATCGGCGGTGAGGCGATCGGCGAGGACCGTCGGCGCATCGAGGCGGTGCTAAAGGAGATCGGCAGTGACGCGCAGTTGGCGGTGGATGCCAACGGTCGCTTCGAGCTTGCCACGGCAATCGACTACGCCAAGATGCTGCGTGAGTATCCGCTGTTCTGGTACGAGGAAGCTGGCGATCCGCTGGACTATCAACTGCAGGCGGCGCTGGCAGAATTCTATCCGGCGCCGATGGCAACGGGCGAGAACCTGTTCAGTCATCAGGACGCCCGCAATCTGATCCGCTATGGTGGGATGCGCCCCGATCGTGACTGGCTGCAGTTCGACTGCGCGTTGTCCTATGGCCTGTGCGAGTATCAGCGGACCTTGGCGATGCTGAAGGACGCCGGCTGGTCCTGGCGGCGCTGCATACCGCATGGCGGGCACCAGATGTCGTTGGCGATTGCCGCGGGTCTCGGTCTCGGTGGCAATGAGAGCTATCCGGACGTGTTCCAGCCGTATGGCGGCTTTCCTGACGGTACGCGCGTCGAGAACAGCGTCGTCACGCTGCCCGAGTTGCCTGGCATTGGCTTCGAGGGCAAGAGTGATCTTTATGCGATCATGCGCGAGCTGGCAGCGTAGTCGTGGCCTTGCCGCGACCAACATCACAGCGCAATATTCCAGCCGAGGTGGCTTGGTCAGAAATTTCAGCCGGATCGGAACGTGATCGAATGGTGTACCGTGCAAGCTTCTTTATCGTCTACTGGCCTCGTCGATGACGCCCGACCTTGAGCGCGAGCTTCGCCGACGGATCGAGCGACTTGAAACCCAAGTGCACCTGTTGGGTTCGATCGCCGGAATCATGCTGTCCATCATTGGGCAGCTTGGCTATCGCAACGTCGAAGAGGCGATACTGCACGGCCTGAGTGATGCCGCCGCGTCGGTGCCAGCGGGCAACGAAGCCGATTGGGACGAATTCGTCGCTTATATCCGCAAGCAGGGGATGGCGGTGACGGTACAGCGGGTTACTGCCAAAACCGATCCGGCGCGCCCGCCCAGCGGGATAACGAGACCTAACCGGTGACAGCTACAGGGTCAGCCGCTGCTTTGCCGGTAGCGTAGCTACGTAACGCTTTTCGAGCCAAAGCTCCACGGCCGCGTGCGGGCCGATCAGCTCCCGCCCCTTGGTCGCGGCCTCTGAATCGGATTCGCACTCTATGTAATCGGCAGCGTCAATGTGATCGTCCTGACCAAGCCAGTAGATGCGGTACAGCGGCATGATCGAGCTCCCCCGCGACACTTCACATTACTGATCGCGCAGCCATTGACTGGATGT
>JBKPOG010000204.1:0-6284 GCA_046732975.1 Pseudomonadota bacterium | reverse complement strand
TAGACGTTCTTGCCCTTCTTGCGCTCAATCGACAGCTTCGTGGGCTTCCCTTCAAAGACCCGCAATGCAATCTGCGTCGCTTGTTCGCCCGACACCTTCGCCACGGGCGGGGTATAACTCAGCGGCCGATTGCGGAAAGTGCCAATGCTCGACACGTCCGAGGCTGGGTTGGACGCCGGAAGCTGATTGGAAGCGATGAGACTTCCATCCGACGTGTCGTAGGCAAGACCGGCGCCCGGGCACCAGATCTTGTCGGTGATGTCCTTGAGATTTTGCAGACTCTGCTCGCGCACCCGAACGCAGTTTCGGAAGGTGCCGGCGGGGACGGTGATTTCTATGCCGGATTGCACATTCTCCGATCCTCCGAGAGCGATGCTCTGGTGATCATCGAAAAGATAGCGGGAGCCGATGGTGAACGTGCCAGGCATCAAGAGTCCGGGTCCGGCAATATGGCCCTCGCCGTCAGGCTCGCCAGCCCGCCAGCTACCCTCGAATATCGGCTTGCCTTCCTCGTTGATCTCCCAGCTCACTTCGCCAAATGCGTAGACACTGTTTGTCGTTTTGTCGACCGCGAACCAGTTCTGCGCCCGCTGCGTCAAGACTCCGTCCATGTATTCCTCTTCCTGGACCACGGCCGTCTTGAATTTGCCGATGCCGGGCAGATCGAAGTCCTCGGTCTCGTCCAGGACAACGGTCTCCTTGCGATAATGACCGTCCGGATGGTCCGGGCGCTCATGGATGTGCCGATGGCCTGGAACAATGGGGAAATACAGCGGGTTGGTCCCGGACGGCGAGATGTTCTCCGCCTTCAGGAACCAGTCCTCCGCGGACGAGTAGTCCGATCTCTTGGTCCACCGTGGCGCATCCTGCACGGGGCCAAGCGGGACGCTGCCGCCGTCCATGGTCCTGGCGGTTGTCTTAATAGAACTCGCTTGCTGCGACTCCGACGCAGCCTGAACCGCGCCCAGCGTGAGCGCACAAAGTAGAGTGGAAGCAAGCACGAAACATACTGGGTTGCGCATTGCGGTCCTCCAACCATACGGCGGGCTTCAAAGGCGGGATTCTGGGTGCGCCTCTGCCGAGGTCGTTCTCGGCAAGTGTCGCGAGCAGATCGGCGGCGGCGGTTGCGCTTGATGACCGGTAGCTCGCATGGCGTTTCCTCCCTTGGACATCCTTGGGGTTGCTGATTCAACTTCGTCACGGCAGGACTGAAGGCCCTCGACTTCCTGCGCGGAACGCTGACGGTTCTCTGGTTCTCTCGTTCAACATTGCAAACGTCGGTCATTCTGGTCAACAATTCTGTTGGTGGGCGACTCTCACCGCCATGTTATGATCACCGGCAAAGGAGTGGGAAGCGCTCATGGATGAGCAACAGCCCTCATTGTAGTTTTTGCAACAGGGCCAGATCGGCTTACCTGACTACATCAGGGCCTGCCGAGGGGCGGAGCCCAGCCGCTTCGTCCGGCCCGACTGCCGATCCGTGCGGGGGTCGCTTCAAATTTCTCAGGAATGTCGCCGCGCTGGTTCGGTGGCCACTCGCCCGTAGCCGCTGATTGATATCGCGCTCGCATATGTTATAGACGACGTATTGCAGCACCGCGACGGCTGCGCGCGGCCGAATTTCCTGGTCGGCCTCGTAGGTGTCGTGACAGCTTGCGCGATCATGTCGAGCGAGGCACGCACCGTCCCGAGGCAAGTCTTCACGCCGTTGGCCATGGCCTTCTCGGCATCATCGGAGATCATCGGAGATCATCGTGGTTAGGTGATCCATCCCCGATCACAAAGCCCTGGCGAGCGACCTCCGAGAGCTTCTGCCGTTCCGAATAGTCAGAAACGAACGCGCCACTGGCCGGAAGCAGCGCCACCACAGATGCAGCGATGAGGGTAGCCCTAAAGAACCTTTCGAGCATAGAGGCCTGGCCGCATATCTCGATCCACCGGTACCTTCGATGCAAAAAGCCGAAGGCTTCGTCCGGTGGCAGGGCTCGCCAGAAGGTTCTGTCTAGGGTCAAGTAGCCCAATTTTGTCTGCCTGATGCACGAAAAGACCTACCTGGCTGACGAGATCTGTGATATTAATTTCGGAGGAAAACTGGATCAACTTCGATCGGGATGTGGACAGCGACGGAACCTATGCCGCCACATTCCAAAGAGAAGGGAAACCACGAATACAGCAACGACCGCGCCCGGCCGCACGACCCGGGCAATGCTGGGGGCGGCCCCGGGCAGGAGCGGGAGGTGTCGTGGACATCGAATCGGGCGAAGTTGTTGGGAAACGCTTCCGTATGTGCCAATTGTGCGAAGCTTTGGGCGGGGTCGGCTTGTTACCCGACCCCACTGCTTTCAATGGAGTGGCCACATGAAGGGCACAATATGCGTTCCTGCGTTTGCTGCTGTCCTATGCGTAGCTGTTGCCGCGGCACAGGCTCCTGCGGGTTTAGGTACTCAGGAATTTGGGATGTCGCCGCGGGAACTCACGCAGGCGATTGAAAAATCCGAGCAGCTGATTGCTCAGTGTATGCGCGAGCACGGCTTCCAGTATATTGCCGGCAACTATGACACTGTGCATGCCGGCATGGCCGCCGACAAAACAATGCCAGGTGTCAGCGAGGAGGAGTTCGTTAAACGTTATGGCTTCGGAGTTTCGACGTTCTATACCGGCAAACCAGCTCAGCTTTCGACGGGCTATAGTCCCGCAAAAGTAGGTCTCGGTGACCAGAACGTGGAAATTTTTCAAAACCTGTCGCCCGCAGATCAGGCAGCCTATAACCACGCACTGTTCGGTGACAATCTGAGCGCCACTCTCGCCGTCGCGATCGAAATCCAGGATCTCTCACAAACCGGCGGGTGCACCCGCCAAGCAGTGGAGCAAGTCTTTAAGCCGGATCAACTGAAACCCGATTACTACAATCCACAGGACGCGCTGATCAACAAGGACCCCCGGATGAAATCCGCACTGGGGTATTACCAAAGAGAGATGAAGAAGGCAGGTTTCGACTATACGCATCCAGACCAGATCGAACCAGATCTGAGAGCGCAACTTAATGCTCTGACAGGTGGGGGCAAAATCCCGCTCGAAAAAATGTCGAAAGAGCAACTCGCTGCGCTTAAGCAATTACAGGTATATGAGATTGCGGTTGCCCGTAAGAGCTTCCAGTTGCAGGAGGAGGTGCTGACGCCGGTGGAGGAGCGCATCCAGCAAGAGTTATTTGCTCGGAAGGTCCAGTGAGCAAAGCAGAGTAGCGTGGCACAGCGGAACCATAGCGTCCTGTGATTACGCTGCCCGCAGGAGGGCTAGGCAGCCAGCGCAAGCCCTTATCCGACGCGCACGTCCGCCCCCCGCTGTGCCGCTGCGGCGGACTTGCTATCGTGGCGTTGCCACGCTCCTGGGGTTGGTTCCTGAGCGTGGCGGAGTACTTCTCCTTCACTTTTCGGGAGCGGCCGGCCCATGCCCGGATAGCCGTGCCGCTCCATTCTCTTCTGTCCGCCCGCTGTGCCGCCCGGCGCGTCGTGGTATGCTGCCGCTGCTGCGTTCGGATTCCCCGCGCGCGGTTCGTATCGAGCAAACTTCGGGCGGCCCACGCATCAACTGGCCGCCCTCTTTGCGTCAGCCGGACTGGCGCTTGTCTCAGCGTCTCGCGTTCCGAGTTAACATAATGTGCCTCGCGACCAGCATAGGGATCTCATAATCGCCATTATGTTAACGATCGGAAGTATCCGCCCAGTTATCGATAAGTCCTGGCCGTGGGGTGAGGCGACCGACCCTTCTTTGACTGTGCCGGTCGCAGTCATGCCGCCCACCGCCGCGCCGATCGTTGCTTTTGCGGGCGGTGCCCATCAGCGCAATGAACAACACGCTCGGTTGGATGTCTCGTGATTTGGACGCGGGATAGCGCCCGTGTCGCTTTAACGTGGAGGCATCGCAGGCACGAGAATCATCCGGCGCTGCGCGATGCGAGCTTCTACGATGTGAAGGTGAAGCTGCTGCCAGTCCCGCAGATTACCAGCTTTTCCGGAATTTCCTGTTTCGCCAACTCAGCGAAATTGGCCCCGCTGCAATGCATGGGTAGCACGTGCGCGATGTCGAACTTCTTCAGCTCGGCCATGACCTGGCGTAGATAGTCAGGCGATGCCGGAAAGAGGTGAAAGCCCCCGACCAACGCATAAATCTTTTCGACGCCTGACACCTCCTGCGCGCGCCGCAGCGTGTTGATGATGCCGGCGTGACCACAGGAGCTGATCACGACGAGCCCACGGTCACCGACCCGGAAGCAGGTGGCATGCTCGTGCCAGTGCTGGTCGGGGACTGGTTTTCCCGCCAGCTCGTCGGCGGTGAAGTGGTGGTTACCATAGGCGTTGGTGTCGCAGCCGAGGCCGTCCTGCACTCCGAACTTTATCCACGTATTGGGCAGCACGTGCTCGATGCTGGTGCGCGGCACCGCACCTGTGGTGAAGGCGTGGTCTTCGACCAGGATAGGCGCCTCGGACAGCACAGCCTCGATGTTCAGTGCACGTAGGCGGCGGCGGTCAAGTGGCGAGAGCTCCGTGAAGCTACCGTCGGACTTGCGGCTAAGACGATAACAGAAATCGTCCTCGCCACCTGTGTAAAGGCGAAGGTCCTTGCGCATGCGTGGGCGCTGCGCTTCAAGGAAACCGACCAAACCCCCGAAGTGATCGTCGTGGCCATGGCTAATTATCAGCGCATCCACCTGCGCCACATCTATCTGCATCAGGTCAAGATTGTTGATATATAGACCTTCGGGGTGGAGCCAAAATCGAGCAGATAATGGCGCGCTTCTTGGCCCTTCCGAGGTTCGATATGAAGGGCAAGGCCCCACTCGCTTTCTAGAGTATTGCCTTGCGCCGCTTGGGGAGAGCCCGTCCGTTGAACCGACAGCCCGGGATAGTTCTCGCCACGTAGGGAAACGTCCTGCGTATTGTCGGTAATCTCGCGGATTACCAGCGTGTCAATCACTGGCGCTTCGATCCGCACTGGGGCGGCCTCTGCGGAACGGTTCAGTGGGATGCTGCAGGTCAGCAGAGCGGCTGAGCCGCTCAGGAATCTGCGACGATCGAGTGGGAACAACATTAACTCACCTCCCCCTTGCTGCCAATTTGCGTTGAGGGATCGCCCGGCTCTGTCTACTTTTTTCTGAGGTTCCCGCGGGAAAACTAGCGCTTTGCCAAAGATGCCGCAAAATACCCGCCGGCGCCATCACCATCGAGCCTCGAGCGGGCGCGTTTTGCCTCTTGTTCCCGCCGAGGCAACGAAACCGCTTGGCGCGACGCGATGGCGGTTGTTAAGGCTGCCGCTGCCGCGGTTCGTGGAGCAACTGCTACATTTAACCTGGCGGCTGGCTGCTTTCCGGCGCTGGCCGGGCAAGGATCTTCTACGGTGCCCGCCAGCCCGCGCCGCGCAACGACTGTTGCCGTCAGCCTTCACCGAACTCTGACGCCGCATCCGAGTCGCCGCCGCTAACGGTGTTTTGCGGACGTGGCTCTGACGCGAGTGAACCAAGAGGATTGCTGGTGTCTCCGCACCTCAGCCACGCAACCTAGACCCGTGACAGCGTTGTGGCCGGATGAAGTACGCTCTAGCAGCCATTGTCCTGTTGTAGGCGGCCTGTCAGCGCGAAAATGCATCTGGGCTGACCCAGGGCTGCCGGTGAAAGGAAAGGCGGCCGAGGTTGGGGACGCAAGGCCGCCTGAGTTTTGAGGCCTACAATACCGCGCCATCGGGCGAGGCGCGGTAGCGGCAGGATAGCACAACCAGCAGCGGCGAGTAGCGGGCCTGGAGACTCACACACGGCGTCCAGCGATTTGCCGCACCCCAACAGCGGGCCAACGCGCGCACGCGTCCAGTGGAACGGGCAAGGAATAATGTGTGTAGGATTCTTTTGTCTCGTCCTGCACTCGCCTGCTATTCGGACGTTACGCTTGCGTACTCCCAGGATGAGACAGCAGCGCGGGGCGGAAGGATTGGCGGCGAGCGATCGCACGGGATCTGGTTAGGCGACTCCGTGCAGGTGGCTGCCTGCCGCCTTACTCGACGGAATCGCGCCGCACCAAGTGCTTTCTGCCAGCCCTGGCCTTGAGGGTAAACGCGATAAGCAGCAGCCGCCGGATCGCTTCCGAGCGGTTCGGCCGGTCAAGCTGACCGTGGCGCCATTCGTCCAGGTACTTTAGCTGCAGCGGCCCCAAGCGGACACTCACCGCCTGGGGGTTCACCCGCGGTCGCCCACGGCCCTGCTTCTTTTTTCTAGCGACGGCTATTGCCATAGCTAA
>JBKPOG010000203.1:0-6348 GCA_046732975.1 Pseudomonadota bacterium | reverse complement strand
GCGGTGGTGGTCGGGCTGATGAAGATGAATCGCATCCTCGACATCGACTATGCCGATCGCTGCGCCACGGTGCAGGCCGGCGTGACAAACATCGGCATCACGAATGCAGTGCTAGAGCGAGGCTTCTTCTATGCGCCAGATCCGTCGAGCCAGCTCGCCTGCATGATCGGCGGCAACGTCAATATGAACTCCGGTGGTGCGCACTGCCTGAAATACGGCGTCACTGCCAACAACCTGCTCGGCTTGAAGATCGTCACGGTGGACGGCGATATCCTGACGATCGGGGGCCACCATCTCGACGCGGCCGGCTATGACTGGCTGGGGCTGCTGACTGGCAGTGAGGGTCAGTTGGCGGTGATCACCGAGGTGACGGTGCGCATTCTACGCTCGCCGGAAGGCGCGCGCGCAATGCTTGCCGCTTTCCGTTCCAACGAGATCGCCGGCGCCTGTGTCGATTCTATAATCTCCTCGGGTATCATTCCGGTGGCACTGGAATTCATGGACCGCCCGGCGATTCATGCCTGCGAGGACTTCGCGCATGCCGGTTACCCGTTGGATGCCGAAGCATTGCTGATCATCGAGGTCGAAGGCAGTGCCGAAGAGCAGGATGCGCTGCTCGCGCGCATTCGAGCAATCTGCGGGCAACACGATCCAATCAGCATGAAGGTGTCGCAGTCGGCCGAGGAGTCGCTCGCGATCTGGAAGGGCCGCAAGGGCGCCTTCGGCGCGATCGGTCGGATCAGCCCCGACTATCTCTGCATGGATGGCGTTATCCCAACTTCACGTCTGCCTGAGGTGCTGCGCCGGATCGGCGAGATGAGTGACGCCTGTGGGTTGAAGGTGGCCAACATCTTCCATGCCGGCGACGGCAACCTTCATCCGCTGATCATGTTCGACGCGAACGATCCGGAGAGCTTTCGCAAGGCGGAGCACTTCGGTGCCGACATTCTGAAGCTGTGCGTAGAGATGGGTGGCTGTCTCACCGGCGAGCACGGCGTCGGCGTGGAGAAGCGCGACCTGATGCCCGTGCAGTTCAATGCGGAAGAACTGGAGCAGCAGCGTCGCATCAAGACGGCATTCGATCCCGATTGGCTGCTCAACCCGAACAAGGTGTTTCCGCTGGCGGCAAGCAGTGAGCGATCTGCTCGCCCCCACTGAAGAAGGGGCGATTGCGGCGGCGATACGCCGGGCCGGGACGGCGCACGAACCTCTCGCCGTCGCAGGCAATGGCACAAAGTCCGCCATGTTGCGACCGGTGCAGGCGGCGCGATCGCTATCCACGCGCAACCTGGCGGGCATTACACTTTATTCGCCGAAGGAACTGATCATCAGCGCACGTGCTGGGACGCTGCTGTCCGAGATCGAAGCCGCGGTCACCGAGCGCGGGCAGCATATCATCGCCGAACCGCCCGAACCTGAGGGGCCGCAGACGATTGGTGGCGTGGTTGCCAGCAACTTGTCAGGCCCGCGCCGCGTGGCATGGGGCGCGATGCGTGATCACGTACTGGGCGTTCGCGCGGTGACAGGGCATGGCGAGGTGATCCATTCCGGCGGGCGCGTGCTGAAAAACGTCACCGGTCTCGATCTCTGCAAGCTGCTCACTGGCAGCCACGGCACGCTCGCTGTCATCACAGAAGTTACGCTGAAGGTGCTGCCGGCCCCGGAGGCCGTCGGCACTTTGGTTTTACCAGGATTAAACGCTGCTGACGGCGTGGCGTCGTTATCCGCGGCACTTGGCTCGCCCTATTCCGTTTCGGCAGCGGCCTGGCTGCCAGCGGACGCGGCCGATCGGATTCCGCTGCTGGCGGCCGTCCATGGTCCCGTCGCGCTGGTCCGCATCGAAGAGTTCGCCTCGTCTGTGGCCTATCGCATCCAGAAGCTACGCGATGAACTCGGCGGTCGCGGTGAGATCCTGGACGATGCGGCATCACGCAGCGTATGGCGTGCTATCCGCGACCGGGAGCCTCTCGTCGCTATGACCGACGAAGCGGTGTGGCGTGTTTCAGTGCGTCCCTCGAGGGGTGCGCAGGTGCTGCGTTCGGTTGCCGACGCGTGCGGTGCGCGCGGATATCTCGATTGGGGTGGTGGCCTGGTGTGGATCGCTGCACCGGCAGCCGCCTCGGCTCACGCGGCGGTGCAAATGGCGGCGCTCGACGCTGGCGGCAGCTGGATGTTGGTGCAAGGACCCGAAACGCTGCGGGTCGCAGTCGATGTGATCCCACCCGAATCCGAACCCCTGGCGCGGATCACCCGCCGCGTGAAGGCAGCGTTCGATCCGCATGGTATTTTGAACCCCGGTCGCCTGTATGCGGGTTTGTAGGTGCGCATGAGGATCCCCAGCAGCGCCATCGTCCCACTGTTCCTCGCGAGCTTTGTGCTGTTTGGTGTTGCGTACTATCGTCTCAATCACGACCGACGGCTGATGAACTTGCAGTTTGGCATGATGCTGGGTGCGATCGCACTGATGCTCGCTGTCGTCTTCTCAAGGGGAACACTCTCCTGGGTATTCTTCCCGCTCGGTCTGTTGTGGCTTGGGCTGTCTGTCTATCTGTTGCGAAAACTGCCGCCCACCAGGACTTGATTTCATGCAGACGAATTTCACACCCGAGCAGTTGCGGGACCCCCAGACGGCCGCCGCCAACCAGGTGCTACGCACCTGCGTGCACTGCGGGCTCTGCACCGCAACATGCCCAACGTTTCTGTTGCTGGGCGATGAGCTCGACAGCCCGCGCGGGCGCATCTACCTGATAAAGGATATGCTGGAGGCGCAACGGCCGGCGACGGTGGACGTTGTGCGCCATATCGACCGCTGCCTGTCCTGCCTTGCCTGCATGACGACCTGTCCGTCCGGTGTGCACTACATGCACCTCGTTGACCACGCGCGGACGTATATCGAGCGGACCTATCGACGCCCATGGCACGAGCGCGCACTGCGTGCAGCCTTGGGCACTGTGCTGCCACGTCCAAGGCTGTTTCGCCTGTCGCTGCTCGGGGCACGTCTGGCTCGCCCGGTCGCGGGCTTGCTGCCTCGAGGCAGTATGCTCGGGCAGCGCCTCCGGGCAATGCTGGATCTCGTCCCGAGGCGGTTGCCTGCCTCAAGCGATGCAAGCGCGCCGCAGGTTCATCGTGCGCAGGGCGACCGACGAGCCCGCGTTGCGCTGCTGACCGGCTGCGCGCAGCAGGTTCTGGCGCCCGAGATCAACCAGGCGACGATCCGTCTGCTGACGCGGATGGGCGTGGAGGTCGTGGTAACACGCGGGGCTGGATGCTGCGGCGCATTGACACACCACATGGGACAGCATGCGTCCGCCATGGCGAGTGCACGCGCGAACATCGCGGCCTGGGCCGAACAACTTGAGGGCGAGGGGTTGGACGCTGTTGTTATCAACGCCTCCGGTTGCGGCACAATGGTCAAGGACTATGGATTCATGTTCCGCACCGAGCCTGACCCATGGCGACGCAACGCAGAGCGGATCTCGGCGCTGGCATGCGACATCAGCGAGCTGCTGTCTCGGCTGAAGTACGAGCCATCACGGGCAACCCCTGATTTGAAGGTTGCCTATCACTCGGCCTGCAGCCTACAGCATGGTCAGCGCATCACGGCGGAGCCCAAGACACTCCTCCAACGCGCCGGCTTCACCGTGGTCGAGCCAGCCGAGCCGCATATCTGCTGCGGCTCCGCCGGAACTTACAACATGCTGCAGCCCGCGATCGCCAGTCGATTGCGTGAACGCAAGCTCGACAACCTGCGTGCCACAGCGCCGGATTTGGTTGCCACCGGCAATATCGGCTGCATCACCCAACTCAGCGGGGGAGGGCTGCCGGTGGTGCACACGGTCGAATTGCTCGACTGGATGGCGGGTGGGCCTATTCCAAAGGCTATGGCATGAAGAAAGGCATTATTCTAGCGGTGATGCTGTGTGCCTCTTTGCCGGTGTTCGCACAAACTGCGAACCCGCAAAGCAATGATCGTCGTGCAACGCTGGACAGATTGCTTGGATCACTGAAGTCGGCACCCAGCGAGGAGATCGCCGGCCCCTTGGAACAGCAGATCAGGGAGCTGTGGTTGAACGCCGGCACCCCTGCCGTCACGCTACTGATGAGCCGCGGCCTGCGCGAGATGAAAGCTGAGGCCAGGCAGGACGCAATCGAGGATTTCTCCGCGGCGATCACGCTGGATCCATCTCTGGCGGAGGCCTATCACCAACGTGCCATTGCACGCTTTGCCGCCGGCGACACGCCAGGTGCGGTTGCGGATCTCCAGTCGACGTTACAGCATGAGCCACGTAGCTTCACGGCGTTCCAGACGCTCTCGGCAATCGCCGAGACGCGGAAGGACTGGAAGGGTGCCTATGAGGCTTGGCAGAAGGTGCTGGAGATCGATCCGAAGAGCCCTGGAGGACAGGAGCGGCTCAAGGACCTGCGCCGGCGCGCGTTGGGCGAGGAGGCGTAAGACGCAGCGCGTTGTTGGACGCTGTATTTGCTGCGGACCCGGGGGCGTCCCATAGCAGGCGAGGATCGAATGCCCTCGTCGCCAGCATTGACAGGATGACGGTCGCCATAAATGCGGCGGTGCCTCCCATGAAGTCGAAATGCGCGAGCTGACCGAACTGGATCATCGGGGCAAAGATCAACACGGTGAACGGATCCAGGTTCGACCACCGGCCGGCTTCATCGACAAGCCGGTAGAGTTTCGCCTTCAGCCGAAGACGCCACGACGACCGACGATCCAGCGAGAGCAGGAACCAGGACAGCACTCCGATTTTGCTGAGAGGAAACACCACGGATACCACCGTGATGATGATCCCAAAATACCAAAAACCGTGCTCGAACAGCAGTTTGATGCCGTTGATGACTGTATGAGGCGATGCCTGCGGGCCCTTCCAGAATTCACTCATCGGATAGCCGTATGCGAGCGGCGTGAGAACGGCGGTTGCGAGCAGGAGAGCGGTGCATTGCATCGTCGATGCAGGCCGGCGGTGCCACACGGTGGCGCAACAGCGTGGGCATCGCTCACCGTCTGCTTCCGGCGGCAGAAGCAGATCGCAACTGGCGCAGGCAATCGCGTTTGGCGGGATAGAGCTTGCTTCGCCGCCCAGACTTCGCCAAACCGCCCGCCGCTCCAGCGTCGCCCTTGTCACCATCGTCATCAACGCGACGATGACAAAGCACCACCCGCCAGCGTCAATGGTGATGGGCACCTGTGAGGCAATCCGTCCATAGCCGATGCCGCCGCCAATCAGCAGGACGTCCGTCATCGCCCACATGTCTAGGAGCTCGGAATAGCGGAAAGCGCGCCCGACCCATTGGCCGCGCCAGCCGTAACGAATGGCGGATAAGGTGGCAGACAACAGCCCGAACCGCAGAAACGGCAGAACGATCGCCTCTAGTGCGAGCACGATACTCACCACCGGCCAGCCCTGCCGCCATGCGACCACTAGGCCCGACGCCAGCAGGCTGGAACGGTCGATCGAGCCGATGTGGACCGTCATCAGTGGCAGAAGGTTCATCGGGAACAACAGCAGAAGCACGGTAATGGAACAAGCGAGTGCGCCGCCAATGCTTCGCCCAGTCCGACTTTCAAGCACCCGGCCGCATTGCCGGCACTCCAATCGGCCGCTCTGGAGCGGCGTCAGGCGCTGTATCGCCGCGCAATCCCGGCAGGCGATGAAGGTCATGGTGGGCGGGCAACGCTGGCCCCTAGCCCGAGTTCCGCCATGCCCCAACACCCGTACGGGGCGTGATCGCGTTCGTGAACGCGGGGGCCCAAACCTGGCATGCCAGGCGGTGTTCTGGCCGCATAGATGGTGATCGTCTGTTTTGGTCGCTGGGCCATGCGCAAAGCTTCGAATGATTCGCCCGGGCGTGGGCCAGTCGCGAGGCGGCGCCGCACGGCGTCTTGCCGTCGCCGCTCACACCAATGAACGACGGGTCCGATCCCCGCGCAGAGGATCCTGCCCCCCAGGCGGCGGAGCGGCGCAGTATTTGGCCAGGCTGGATCTGGGCTGTGCCGATTGCTGCGGTCGGTGTCGTCGCCTGGCTCGGGTTTCAGCAATTCGCTCAGAGCGGGCCGGAGGTGAAGGTAAGCTTTCCGATCGGGGCCGACATCAAGGCTGGTGACACAAAGGTACAGTTCGAAGGCATGGACGTCGGCAGTGTCGAGTCAGTCAGGTTCGCCAAGGATCTGCACCGTCTCGATGTGGTGCTGCAATTGAACTCGGACATGGCAGGCCATCTCGGTAAAGGCACATTGTTTTGGATATCGGCAAAACCAAGCATCACCGACCTGGCCTCGTTTAAATCGGTCATCGCAGGCCCTCATATCGGCGTACGGCCGCAGTCTGGTGC
>JBKPOG010000202.1:0-19477 GCA_046732975.1 Pseudomonadota bacterium | reverse complement strand
CGGTCTCGATTCCGCTTCGGTCGCGGATCGAAACGAGACCCGAAAGCCCCTGCTCCGATTTGAATGCCTTGCCGGGACGCAGAGCGAGGGTGAAGCCACCCTCCCAGACAGTCAGCGGCTGGGCCGAGCTGTCGCGGATTGAACCGGGGGTATCGGGGATGAACCAGGCATCCACCACCGTGCTCGGAGTCAATTCCGGCCCCCGCAGCCACAGCGTCCCGTCGCGATTTACAATAGCGGTCCACGGAGATGCTCGCGGCATCCGCCGCTCACTGGCAGCGAACAGTGGCGCCTGATCGGAGGCCCCAGCAGCACCGGCAGGCATGTCGAGCTGAAAGTCGGCTTCCTCCGGGACGCAGATCTCCCGGCAGACCAGCCAGGCGGCATGCGCCTTGACGCTGAGAGCACCCCCGGACGGAGGTGGTGTGATAGTCACCGGCAGCAGCACCTCGCCGGCGTAGGCGTAGGTCATCAACGGTCCCTCGGCCACACGCGCGGGTGTCGGCCAGGCGATCGGTCCGGCACTGGCTCCTTCAGGCAGGTCCAATGTCAGTTCAGGCGGCATTCCGGCATCGCCCGGATTGCGCCAGTAGGTGTGCCAGCCATCTGCCAGTCGCAGCCTGAGGCCGAGATGGAACGCCTTGCCGGGAGCCACCGAGTCAACGTCGGAGACCAGCGACGCCGTGGTATGCGCGCTGGTGACCGGCGCGCTCTCCAGCGCCGCCAGAGGCAGGCTCCAGCAAGCAGCCAGGATGAACAAAAGGGCCCTGACAACGAGCGGCATGGCGTCCCCGCGATTCCGCGGCCATATGACGGAGAATCCGCCAGACCGCCAGCATGCTCCCAATACTTCCGATCACCGAGGCAATTCCGGCGCTGCTCGCGACCGTCGCAGCCGGACGAAATGTTGTTTTGACCGCGCCTCCGGGGGCCGGCAAGACCACGCTGGTGCCGTTGGCATTGCTGGACGCCGACTGGCGAGGGGACGGGACGATCCTGATGCTGGAACCCCGTCGGCTCGCGACCCGCGCTGCCGCGGCCCGCATGGCATCGCTGCTCGGTGAGACCGTCGGAAGTACGGTCGGGTATCGGACGCGCCTGGATGCAGCGGTCTCACCGGCGACACGCATCGAGGTGGTAACCGAGGGCCTGTTGATCCGACGACTGCAATCCGATCCCGGTCTGGACGGTGTTGCCGTGGTGATCGTGGACGAGGTCCACGAACGTTCCGTGGAGTCGGACCTTGCGCTCGCGCTGTGCCGCGATCTGCAGCGGGTGCTGCGGCCGGAACTGCGGCTGCTCGCGATGTCGGCGACCACGGATGGTACGCGGGTCGCGACTTTGCTGGACGCGGCAGTCATCGACAGCGCAGGACGCATGTTTCCGGTTACCACCGCGCATGTTGCGCGGGACATTCCGAGCGCGCGCGAGCTGCCGGCGGCGATGGCGCGTGCCATCCGAGCCGCCCTGGGAGAACATGAGGGCGACGTGCTCGGCTTCCTCCCCGGGATGGCGGAGATCCGCCGGACCCAGGCTTTATTGGAGGACTGTGGCGCGCTGGTCCTGCCATTGCACGGCGAGCTTCCGGTCGCCCAACAGGATCTTGCACTGCGACCCACCGCGCAGCGACGGGTGGTGCTGGCGACTTCGATCGCTGAGACCTCGCTGACCGTGCCTGGCGTGCGGATCGTTGTGGATGGCGGTTTCCGGCGGGCCCCGCGCCTAGACCCGGCGACCGGGCTTACCAGGCTGACCACGCTCCGCATTTCGCGCGCCGCGGCGGAGCAGCGGGCTGGCCGCGCAGGACGGGAGGCACCTGGTGCGGCTGTCCGCCTCTGGTCCGCTTCTCTGCATCGCGGGCTCACGGCCTACGATCGCCCCGAAATCCTGGATGCGGAGTTGTCAGGGCTGGTGCTCGATTGCGCAGCATGGGGCACGCCGCCTTCAGGGCTGCCGTTCCTTGACCCGCCGCCTGCGGGGGCTGTGGCGGCAGCAACCGCGCTGCTGACGGAGCTGGGCGCCCTGGCGGCGAACGGTCGGATCACGGAAGTGGGGCGGCGAATGGCGGCGCTCGGGGCGCATCCTCGTTTGGGGGCAATGATGCTGGCCGCGCGAACCCCGGGCGAGGCGGCGTTGGCGGCTGATTTATCCGCGTTGCTTGAGGAGCGCGATCCGCTGCGAAGCCCGGATACACCGGCGGATATCGGCCTGCGCCTGGCAGCGATCGCAGCCGATGATGCGGCCGCGGATCGCGCCGCGATAGCGCGTATCCGCCGGGCCGCGGGTCAATATCGCCGCCGGCTGCGGCTTTCCCGGGACACCCGCGCCGACGGCGATCCAGGGCGGCTGATCGGTGTGGGCTTCCCCGATCGTATCGCGCAGCGACGTGGCGAGCCGGGCAGCTTCCGGCTGGCGGGCGGCGGCGGCGCGCGGCTCGCACGCAGCGATCCGCTGTCCAGCGCGCCACTCCTGGCAATCGCAGCGCTGGAACTTAAAGCGGCGGCGCGTATTCGCCTGGCAGCACGGCTCGACCCCGATGCTCTGCCCGCCGAGCGGATCACCGAGCAGGTGGAAACCAGTCTCGACCAGAAGTCTGGCGCGGTGCTGGCGCGACGACGGCGAAGACTGGGCGCGCTGGTGCTGGCTGACCGCACCGAGCCGGCGAGGCCGGCTGACGTCGCAGATGCATTGGTGCAAGCGGCGGCGGCAGAGGGATTTCGTTCACTGCCTTGGAGCGATGCCGCGCGGCAATTCCAGGCACGGGTCGGGTTGATGCGGCAATTGGAGCCGGACGACGACTGGCCTGACCTGTCGGATGAGGCCCTGGCGGCCCGTGTCCATGAGTGGCTTGCGCCACAGCTCGATGGCATGTCGCGCCTGACTGACCTCGGCCGGCTCGATCTGGTGGCGATCCTGAGTGGTCTGCTGCCTCGGCCGCTCGTGCGTCGGCTGGACGCAACCTTGCCAACCCAACTGACGCTGCCGGGAGGGCGGGCGCCGATCGACTACACACAGCCGATCCCGGTGGCAGCAGCGCGAGCCCAGGCGTTCTTCGGCATGACGATGACGCCGCAGCTGGCTGACGGCCGCGTGCCACTGCGGCTCGCTCTGCTGTCGCCGGCGGGACGGCCGGCGGCGATCACTGGCGATCTGGCTGGCTTCTGGCGGGGCGGCTGGATAGACGTGCGGCGAGACATGCTGGGCCGCTATCCGAAGCACTCCTGGCCGGAAGATCCGAGCCGAAGCGAGCGCTGAGCAAACTCCGGGCGGCAATTCTTGTTGCAACCGCGACCGCGTGCCATGTCCTGCTCAAGCAATCCCATCGGGAGACACCCGTTCTGATGACGTGGCGGCGGCTACCGACCAGGAGACCCCGATTCGCAGTGCTGTTCCTGGCCTTATTGATCAGCGGCTGCAATGGCATACCGGGCAGTGCCGTGGCCCGCTCGACGCCCGACAGCTTTGCCCCGCTGGTAAAGCGCGTCCTGCCCGCGGTGGTGAATATCGCGGTGACCGAAACCGTAACCGGTGGCGATGTGCTTTCCGAACTGCCACCGGAATTGCGGGATACGCCGCTCGGTCGCGAGTTTCGCCGTCGTTTCGGCAACCGGCGCGAACAGGCGATGGGCGCCGGCTCGGGCTTCGTCATCGATCCGTCGGGGCTGATCGTCACCAACAATCATGTCGTGGGCCATGCGGACAGAATTCAGGTCTCACTGACCGACGGGACACGGCTGCCGGCGCGCGTGATCGGCACGGACGAGTTGACCGATGTTGCCCTGATCAAGGTGCAGGCATCCAGCCCGCTGCCCGCGGTACCGTTCGGCGATTCCCGCCAGGTGGAGGTCGGCGACTGGGTGCTCGCGGCGGGGAACCCGTTCGGTCTCGGTGGCTCGGTTACGGCGGGCATCATTTCGGCCCGCGGCCGTGACCTGGGTGCCGGACCGTTCGATAACTTTCTGCAGCTCGATGCGCCGATCAATCCCGGTAACTCCGGAGGGCCGATCTTCAACATGGATGGCCAGGTGATCGCGATCAGCACAGCGATCGTCTCGCCGTCGGGCGGTTCGGTCGGCATCGGTTTCGCCACGCCAAGCGAGCTCCTTATCCCACTCATCAACCAGCTGCGGGCCAGCGGCCACATCGAGCGCGGCTGGCTCGGCGTGTCGGTCGACGATTCGCAGAATGGCGTGAACATAGCGAATGTCGAGCGCACCAGCCCGGCCGCGCGTGCCGGGCTGCGAACAGGCGATACGATCCTGATGCTGAACGGCGAACGGATCGAGACTGCCCGCAGTCTCATTCGCGCGGTGGCGGCGGTATCGCCTGGAACCAGCGTCACCCTTTCGATCAGGCGGCAGGGGCGGCAGTTGGACGTACCGGTTACCGTCGGCCTCCGGCCCACGGAGGGGGCCGGATAAAGGAGCAAGCTCAATGCGCATCCTCGTGGTGGAAGACGACAAGGACGTCGGGGCGTTCGTGGTAAGGGGACTGAAGGAGGCGGGCCATGTCGTGGAGCTGGCCGATAACGGCCGCGACGGTCTGTTCCTGGCCGCGAGCGAGGCGTTCGACGCGGTGATCCTGGACCGGATGCTGCCCGGCGGGATCGACGGCATCAGATTGCTGGAGACGCTGCGTGGACAGAAGAACACCGTGCCGGTGCTCATCCTGTCGGCACTGGCCGATGTCGACGAGCGCGTGCGCGGCCTGAAAGCTGGGGGCGATGACTACCTGACCAAGCCGTTCGCGTTTGCCGAGTTGCTGGCGCGTGTCGAGGCGTTGGCGCGCCGCGGCAAGGGCGAGGGTCCAGTGACCAAACTGGTGGTCGAAGACCTGGAGCTTGATCTGTTGTCGCGGCAGGTGAAACGGGCGGGGCAGAAGGTCGATTTGCAGCCGCGGGAATTCCGCCTGCTCGAATACCTGATGCGCCATGCCGGCCAGGTGGTGACGCGCACGATGCTGCTGGAAGGCGTGTGGGACTATCACTTCGATCCGCAGACCAACGTGATCGATGTGCACGTCTCGCGACTGCGGCAGAAGGTAGACAAGCCGTTCCCAACGCCGCTGATCCATACCGTGCGCAACGCGGGTTACATGCTGCGCGCTGAGAGTGCGTGACGCACTGTCGCTCTTCCGACGACCGATCGAAGCAGCGGCAGGGGTCTCGACATGGCGGCTCTTGCGATCGGCGGGCGTCCGCTTCGCTGTCATCTATGCGGTGCTGCTTTCGGCCAGTGCAGCCGCGCTGGCGCTGTTTCTGTGGTGGTCCACGGCGGGCCTACTCGATCGGCAGACAGAGGCGGCCATCCGCGCGGACGCACAAAGCCTGGCGGAGCGGTTCGCGGCTGGTCAGGTCGCCGCCCTGATACTCACCATCGACGAGAGGCTGGCGCAGAATGTCGAGGACGATGCGATTTATCTACTGGCGGATCCCGCAGGGCGCCCCCTCGCCGGCAACCTGCAGCACTGGCCGCAGGGCGCGGTCGAGAACGGTGCCTGGTACGAGCTGCCGATAGAACGCGCCGGAGCTCGCTCGCTCGCCGTGGTGGAGGCGTTCACCCTTCCGGGTGGCTTCCGGCTGCTGATCGGGCGTGATGTGCAGGTGCGCGCCCAGTTGCGCACGCTGCTGACCGACGCGCTGCTGTGGGCGCTGCTGGTCGTCCTGGTGATGGCAACGGCTGGTGCGCTGGTGGTGCGCAGCCTGTTCCGCCGTGCGCTGGCCAATGTCTCCGACACCGCGCTGGCGATCGCCGGCGGCAATTTCACCCAGCGTGTCAGGCTGACCGGCCGGGGCGACGAGTTCGATCAGCTCGCCGAGACCATCAACGATATGCTGAACCGGATGGCCCGGCTGATGGAAGGCGTGCGCGAAGTGTCGAATGCGATCGCACACGACCTCCGCACACCAATCACCCGGGCGCGGGTGCGACTGGAAGAGGCTGCCGCCCATGCCGGGTCGGTGGCCGAGCTGCGCTCCGCCATTGAGCGGGCGATCACCGATCTCGATGACATCGTTGCAGTGTTTCAGGCTCTGTTGCGGATCGCCGAGATCGAAGCCGGCTCACGCCGCGCGGCCTTTGCCACGGTGGATCTCGCACCGGTGCTTGCCGATGCAGCCGAACTGTATGGGGCGGTGGCTGATGAAAAAGACGTCGCGTTGTCGGTGGAGGAGCCGGACCACCTGCCTACCTATGGCGATCGCGAACTGATCCAACAGGCGGTTGTCAACCTCGTGGACAACGCTGTGAAGTTCTCGCCGGCCGGCTCCGCGGTCCGATTGTCGGCGAAAGCCACTCGAGCTGGGGTGGAGATCTCTGTTGCCGATCGGGGACCAGGCATTCCTGAGGCCGACAGGGAGCGGGTGACGGAACGGTTCTTCCGGGGAGAGACGGCGCGCCATACGCCTGGCTCGGGACTGGGCCTGGCGCTTGTCCAGGCGGTGGCGCAGTTGCATGGCGGAAGCCTGCGGCTGATTGACACTTCGCCGGGCGTGACGGCGATTCTGACGCTGGCGGGGCACGAGGAGGCTGCCGCGCGTGGCTAACGCCATTGTCATGCGACCACCACAGGCGGGAGAGCACGGCACTGCCAGTATGGGCGCCATGCGCTCGCTCGTGCTCGCAGTTGGAGTCGCTGGATTGATTGTGTGGCTCGGTCTGATGCCCGTGGCCAGCCAATCACCGCCGCAGCACATCACCAGCGACACTCCTGCATATTGCCTGCAACTGCTGGACCGGGTCAGTAATATGGTCCGCTCGGCTGGGGCCGCTCCGCCTCAGGAGGTCGGTTATCTATCGAGCGAAGGGCAGCGAATGTGCGACCAGGGTCAGACGCGTGGCGGCATTCTTCGGCTGCGCCGGGCATTGATGCTGATGATGCACCAGAATGGGGGGCCGTAGCTTCTCGTCAGGCCGCCTCGACTTCGTGACGGAACGTCACGACCAGCACGTCACGGAAGCCGGGTTCCGATGGGTCGATTGGCTCGACCGGCGTCACACCGTGCGTAACCCGGCGGTCGTCGACCCAGGCTGCATCGCATGGCTCGGTCAGGGTGAAGGTGCCGAGATCGGGGCCCTCGGTGCCCCGGATCGACGTGACGCCACTCTGCACGTTGCGACGGCCGATAAGCAGCACCAGCACATAGTCCACTCCATCGCGATGCATGCCTTCCGGTGTGGGACGCCCCGCCTTTCCACTGCCGGTCTCGATGCGGAACTGATGGACTTCGATGTGCCAGTTGCGGGTCGGCGCTAGCTGCTCGAACAGCTTACGGCAGGCCGCGAGAATCACGGTCATGCTGTCACTGGCAGCGATCTCCGGCAGTACCGGGTCGAACCACCGGGCGATACCCCCGTTCAGCGGATTATAGTCGCGGCTCTGATAGTGCGGCTGGTGCGTCTTGCGATGGATCGGCTCACTGGCCCGGGCACCGAACGCCGCAAACCGCCGTTTGCGGTAGCGCCCGCCATCGGCCATGTAGGTATCGAGCCCGAGATCATCCCAACTTCTGGCGAAGGCATCCCAATCCGCCATCGGGCCGAGCAGTACCCGCATGTCGTGGCCGCGCATGAAAGAGAAGCCATCCGCGGCCAAACTCTTGGCCAACTGATTCACTGGTCCGCCTCTTCGCTAAGCTGCCGCATCGTGATCGCGTGCTGCATCGGGTTGAAGAGCTGAATCCTCAACTCTTCGAATCGCTGTTTCATCCGCCGATTGAATTCACGCTGCACGCTCCATCGGCCGGAATCCGTGCAGACCACTTGCCCGGCGAGAGTCACCGACGCGCCGTCGACCTTGTCCACGCCCCAAAGCTGCAGGTCACTGAGCATGCGAGAGGCGAACTCGTTGTCGGCGCGCATCCCGGCGACGATCTCCTTCAGCACCTCCGCCACCCGATCGGGATCCTCGGCAGCAGCAACGCTGACATTCACGGATGCGTTTCCCAGGCCGCGGTTCACGTTGGTGACCGTGGTGACCGAGCTGAACGGGATGACATGCACCGACCCATCAGCGGCGCGCAGCCGGATAGTGCGGATCGACAGGTTCTCCACCGTGCCCGTGAGACCCGAGACCGTCACTGCGTCTCCCACCTGCATGGCGTTCTCGAGCAGGAGGAAGATGCCGGTGATCAGGTCCTGGACAAGCTTCTGGGACCCGAAGCCGACCGCCACGCCGACGATGCCGGCGCCAGCCAGCAGCGGACCGATGTTCACGCCGATTTCCGACAGCACCATCATGCCGCCAACGATCAGGATGGTGATCAGCAACGTGGTGCGCAGGAGCGGTAGCAATGTGCGCAGGCGTGCCGCCCGTGCCGCCTGGCCTTCGAGTGTCAGTTTGGCGAGATGACGTTCGATCGCACTGTTGACCGCCTCCCAAACCGCAATGGCGATCAGCGCGGTGACGACCAGGGTGGCGAGCGAGGAGACCAGGTGCTGACCAAGGATGCTTGAGAACAGCCACCTGAAAGATCCGAGACCGCAGAGCTGCAGCAGGACCATTGCTGCAAGGACCAGAACGAGCGCACGCACGCCACTGACCAGCACCGGATGATAGAGCGCAAGCCGCGACTGCAGACCGGGATAACGCGCCGTCACGTCGGGATCGAGCGCCAGCGCGCGATCGAGATTTCCCAGGATTAGTATCAGCGCGAACCGCGTGACGATCCCGACCGCCACGAGGCTGAGGAAATAGCGCAGCATCTGCGTATAGCTATGCGGCGCCTCGACGACCCAGCCGAGCCATAGGCCTGCCAGCAGGATCAGCGCCAGCCAGTGCCACACGCGCGCCAGCCAATTGCGCAACGCCGCAAGGAGACCGGTTGCACCTTGCGGGGCCCGCAACCGACGCCGGACGGCGCGCCGCTTTTGCACCACGACGATGCCGATCAGAACGTGGTTGACCAACGCAACCACTTTCAGCACAGCGTCGTGCGCCGAGTCGGACATTCCCAGCAACAGCCCGACCTCTGCCGCCGCATAGCCGAACACGCTCACCAGCACGATACGGCGCGACCAGCGCATGGCGTAACTGGCAGTATCGTCGCCAATTGCGAGCAGTCGCAGACGGCGTTCCTCGGGGGAGAACATCATTCGAGCGACGCAGAGGAGTGCCGAACACAGCGCATAAGCATCGATCACCGCGAGCAGCACGAGGCTTGGCAGGCGCCGTCCACCGAGAGGCGTTGCCGCAAGCAGGTGGGTGACGGTGAGGAACCCGAGCACCGGCAGCAATTCGAGGAACAATCGGGCCAGAACCAACGGCACGCGACAAAGCAACGTGAACGCAGCGATCCGGCGGCGGTGCGGCGGCTCGGTTTCGCCTTGCTCGGCGCGTGCTTCCGAGTCGGGCTCGTCCACCGCGAGACCGCCATCGGGAGCGCGGCGGACGAGCGCCAGGATCGGCCGGTTGACGGCGCGACTGAGCGCCCACTGCACGAGCAGTCCGATCACCAGGACGAGAACGAGGCGCCATGCGGTATCCAGGAGGACGCCGTGCGCCCATGATTCGGTCGCCATGACCTTGAGCCAGACCCAGAGCAGCGGAATGCTTTGGATCGCGCCGAAGGTTGCGATGAGCTGGTTGGAGAACTGGTTGAGAAAGCCCGAGGCACCCACCAGCACCTCGGCACCCAGACTGTTGGGTTTGAGTTCCCCAGATGCGGTCGGCGCGGGCTGCGCCTGCGCAATCGTCTTCAGTGTTTCGATCAGCTGATCGCGCTTGGCGGGATCCTGCAGCACGTCAAGCGTGTGCTGCGCTTCCTCCCTGGTGGTCTGGGCAGTGGCTGGCGCGGTAGCCAGGCAGACCACAAGCCAGGCGAGAAGCAAAAGGCGCGGCAGGTATCCCATGGAGCGGCACACGAGCATGCGAGGTCGGGCGAGAAAAGGGCGAGCCTTGGGTCAGGCGATGCCGAGTCCTACATCAGTTCCATGAAGACGTTCCTCGCCCTTTGCGTGGCGCTGCTGATGTTTGCCACGCTGGGCGTGCTGTTTGCCGGCTTGGTCGGCCTCGCCAGAGGCAACGGCAATCCGGCACGATCCAATCAGCTGATGCGCTGGCGGGTCATTCTGCAGGGCGCCGCCCTGTTGCTCTTCCTGCTGCTGATGACACTGCTCCGCTCTTGAAGGGGCGTTTGACAGCATTCCGGCCGGTGCATATGGTCCGCGCCCTCTATTGCAGGTGCGAACAGGCGGACGTACCGCCGCACGGACACGCAACATTCCTGGATATGGGCTCATGAAGATTCTGGTCCCGGTGAAGCGGGTGGTCGACTACAACGTGAAGGTCCGCGTGAAGGCAGACGGCACGGGCATCGAGACCGCCGGCGTAAAGATGTCGATGAATCCGTTCGATGAGATCGGCGTGGAGGAGGCGGTGCGCCTGAAGGAGAAAGGCGCCGCCACGGAAATTGTCGCTGTGTCGATGGGCGTGCCGCAATGCGCCGAGACGATTCGCACTGCGCTGGCCATGGGCGCCGACCGCGGCATTCTGGTGGAAACCGACGCCGAGTTGCAGCCTCTCGCCGTGGCCAAGTTGCTGAAGGCGATTGCCGAAAAGGAGCAGCCCAGGCTGATCATTTTGGGCAAGCAGGCGATCGACGATGACATGAGTGCGACCGGGCAGATGCTGGCGGCACTGCTAGACTGGCCGCAAGGGACCTTCGCCTCGAAGATCACAATCGAGGGCGATGGCATCACGGTTACGCGCGAAGTGGACGGCGGACTGGAGACAGTGGCGCTCAATTTGCCCGCCATCATCACCACCGACTTGCGGCTCAACGAGCCTCGCTATGCGTCGCTGCCCAACATCATGAAGGCGCGCAAGAAGCCCATCGACAACATGAAGCCGGCCGATCTTGGGGTCGATCCTGCGCCGCGGCTGACCACGGTGAAGGTCGCAGAACCGCCGAAGCGGAAGGCCGGGGTGAAGGTTGGCTCGGTGGCCGAGCTGGTGGAGAAGCTGAAGACGGAAGCGAAGGTAATCTGAGCGATGACGGCACTGGTTCTGCTGGAATTCGACGCCGCCGGGATCAAGCAGCCGTCGCGCAGTGCCGTGGCCTCAGCGCAGAAGCTGGGCGACGTACATGCACTGGTGGCTGGCAGCGGCATAGAGGCCGCAGGCCAGGCGGCAGCGAAGTTACCGGGTGTGGCGAAGGTGCTGACGGCGGATGTTCCGGCACTCGATCATCTGTTGGCCGAGCCGACGGCGGCGCTCCTGATCGCACTGGCGCCGAACTATGACCACCTGCTGGCGGCGACCACCGCCGTGGGCAAGAACATTATGCCGCGGGTCGCGGCCTTGCTGGACGTGCAGCCGATCAGCGACATCGCCGAAGTGGTGGACGCCGACACGTTCGTTCGTCCGATCTATGCGGGCAACGGCATGGCGACGGTGAAGTCGTCGGACCCCAAGAAGGTAATCACGGTGCGCGCGGCGAGTTTCGATCCGGTTGCCGCTGACGGCGGCAACGCACCGGTCGAGCCGGTGAACATTCCCGACCTGCCGGAAATGTCTCGCTTCGTCTCGGCGGAGCTTTCCAAGAGCGAACGGCCGGAACTGACGGCGGCGCGGGTGGTGATCTCCGGCGGACGCGGGATGCAGTCCGGGGATAACTTTAATCTTTTGGAACCAATCGCTGATAAGCTAGGCGCCGCGGTCGGGGCGTCCCGAGCCGCGGTGGATGCCGGTTTTGTGCCGAACGACTACCAGGTAGGGCAGACCGGAAAAATCGTCGCCCCGGAACTTTACATTGCTGTCGGAATCTCGGGTGCCATCCAGCACCTGGCCGGGATGAAGGACAGCAAGGTAATCGTGGCGATCAACAAGGATGAGGAAGCGCCCATCTTCCAGGTCGCCGATTACGGCCTGGTGGCTGATTTGTTCAAGGCTCTGCCCGAACTGAAAGAGGAACTGGAGCGCTCCTGAATGAATGTCGAAGTAAAGCCTGCCCCGGCCGCTGGCGCCCTGCTGGCGGAGCCGGTGGAGATTGCGCATGTGGGGGTGATCGGCGCCGGGCAGATGGGGAACGGCATCGCCCATGTCTGTGCGCTCGCCGGCCTGAACGTGACCATGCTGGACGTGAAGGCGGCTGCGCTGGATGCAGCGATGGCGACCATCGGACGCAACCTGGACCGGCAGGTCAACCGAAAGCTGATCTCTGAGGAAGACAGGGTGGACGCGCTGGCGCGCATCCACACCAAGCAGGACTATGCGGCGCTAGAGGAGGCCGACTTCGTCATCGAGGCGGCAACCGAGAAGGAAGAGGTAAAGCGGTCGATCTACAAGCTGCTAACGCCGCACCTGAAGCCCTCCTGCATGCTGGCGTCGAACACATCGTCGATTTCCATCACCCGGCTGGGTGCGGCGACCGATCGGCCGGAAAAGTTCATCGGCATGCACTTCATGAACCCGGTGCCGGTGATGAAGCTGGTCGAGATCATCCGCGGCATCGCCACCGATGAGCCAACGTTCCAGGCCGTGCGCGCCCTGGCCGACAAGCTGGGCAAGAGCGCCGCGGTGGCCGAGGACTTCCCGGCGTTCATCGTCAATCGGATCCTGGTGCCGATGATCAATGAGGCGGTCTATGCGCTGTACGAAGGCGTGGGGTCGGTGTCAGGCATCGACACGTCCATGCGACTCGGCGCGAACCATCCGATGGGGCCGCTGGAGCTGGCAGACTTCATCGGGCTGGATACCTGCCTGTCGATCATGCAGGTGCTGTACGAAGGACTTTCGGACTCGAAATACCGTCCCTGCCCATTGCTGGTGAAATATGTCGAGGCCGGGTGGCTTGGACGCAAGGCCAAGCGGGGATTTTACGACTATACAGTATCGCCGCCTCGACCGACGCGCTAAGCGCTCCGAGTCAACAGAGGTTGGCGCGCTGCGCGTGGCATTGCCGACGCGCTCTGTTGACTCGATCCGAACCGTCTCCCACCCTCGCAGAGTACTTTCAGCTTCGGATCACACACGCCCATGAGCGCGTCGGACGCTGCGTGGCAACAACTGATCTCCAGATTGCACGCGTCGGGCCGCAAGGCCGCGCTCGCGATCACCGGTGGCGGTAGCGGGGCGATCGGCGAACTGCTGCGTGTTCCCGGCGGTTCCCGGCTCCTGATCGAGGCGCAAGTTCCCTATGACCCGCAGGCGCTTGAAGTGTTCCTCGGCTTTGCACCCGAACAGGCATGCAGTGCTGACACCGCCATCGCGATGGCACGCACTGTGCGAGCACGGGCAGCCAAGCTGGTGCCGGCGGGCACCGATCTCGTTGGCCTCGGCGCGACGGCGGCACTCGTGAGCGATCGTCCGCGTAGAGGCGAGCACCGGTTTCACATCGCATGCGCCAACTCCGCCGGACTGGCACACTGCACGGCCGTGCTGGCCAAGGGCCGGCGCGATCGGGCCGCTGAAGAAGACGTCGTATCACGTGCAATCATCCTGTGGCTGGCCACCGTCTGCGGAATAGCCCCACCATCGCCACGCAGCCTGCTCGATGCTGATGAGCAGTTTTCGGAAGCTGTGGTCGCGACGCTGGACAAGATCGATCAGCTCCTTGCCGGCGAGTTCGACCGCATCACCGTTCAGCCCGATGGCCAAGTCGTGTTGTCGGCGCCGCCACCCCCTCTGCTGTTCCCAGGTTCTTTCAACCCGCTGCACGAGGGACATGTGTTGCTGGCACGAGTCGCCGAGGAACTCAGGCAGCAACCGTTGACGTTCGAAATCTCTGTTACCAATGTCGACAAACCACCACTGGCGCGCGAGACGGTGCGTCACCGGCTAACACAATTCGCCTGGAAATGGCCGGTCGAACTCACGCGGGCGCCGACGTTTGTTCAAAAGTCGCGGTTGTTTCCCGGAACTACGTTTGTGATCGGCGCAGATACAGCAGAGCGGCTATTTGCACCGAGGTATTATGGCGATGACGAAGTTCAAATGCACGCGGCGCTTGAGGAAATCGCCAATTCCGGGAGCCGCTTCCTGGTTGCTGTGCGCGTCGATGCGGCGGGGCGCGTGTGTGCGTTGAGCGACATCCCTGTGCCTCGGCGCTATGTTGATCTTTTCACCGAAATTCCTGAGCATCGTTTCCGTCTTGACACGTCCTCATCCGAGATTCGTGCGCGGCGTCCTTCTGGGCGATAGCGCTGCTGACATTCTCGGTCGGCTCACGCGGCTTCGGCGGAGGCAATAGCTTCTAACTGCTGCCGATCAGAATACCCGCAGCAAACACCAGGGCGCCCCCAAACGCCACCTGGAATGCGGCCGAGATTGGCGGCGTGTCCATGTACTTCCAGCGTACCCAGCTGATGGTCGCCAGTTCCAACACCACCACACAGCAAGCGATCGAAGTCGCGGTCCAGAAGTTCGGGATCAGATACGGCAGCGTGTGCCCGATGCCGCCCAGAGTTGTCATGATCCCGGTGATCGCACCACGAACCACCGGGGCGCCGCGGCCGGTCAGGCTGCCATTGTCCGACAATGCCTCGGCGAACGCCATCGAGATGCCGGCGCCGATTGATGCAGCCAACCCCACCACGAACGCGTTCCATGACTGGCCGGTGGCGAATGCAGCTGCGAACAGCGGGGCCAGAGTCGATACGGAGCCGTCCATCAGCCCGGCAAGCCCCGGCTGGATGACCCGAAGCACGAAATTGCGCCGCGCATGTGCGTCCTCACCGGCGCGCACGTTGGCGGGGAGGTTTTCCTCGACGATCTGGTCGGCCCGTTGCTCGTGCACGGCTTCGGCCTCGGCCAGGTCGCCGAGCAGCTTGCGAATCGATGCGTCGGTCGTGCGGGCGGCGGCGCGCCTATAGAACCGCTTGGTCTCGGTCTCCATGCTCTCGGCCAGATCGCGCACGGAGTCCAGGCTAAGCGGTTGGAGCTGCCAGACGGGCTTGTGTTGAAGGAAGCCGCGCACGTCGTGGCGGCGGATCAGCGGAATATGCTCACCGAACTTCTCGCGATAAATCTCGATGAGCCGTCGCCGATGATCACTCTCCTCCCCAGCCATTTCGGCGAACACATTGGCGCTGGCCGGGTAGTCCTGCCGCAAGCCCTCGGCGATGTCGGCGTAGATACGACTGTCCTCCTCCTCGTTGGCGATCGCCAGCGCGAGGACCTCCTTTTCCGCCAGATCGGAGAAGTTTCGCATGGCAGGCACTTTGTTCGCCCAAGAGCTGTCGTCAAGTGATATGCGTAACGTTGCGAGTGCTTCGCAACAGCAGGCATGTCCCCAGGTTTGGCCCGGGGATCAGATGCTGAGGGCGGCGTCCACTGCCGCACCGAGCCGATCGACGATGGTGTCGATCTCGGCTTCCGTCACGATGTAGGGTGGCGCGACGATGACGTGGTCACCGCGGATGCCATCGATCGTGCCGCCCATCGGATAGATCGCTAGGCCCCGCGCCAGTGCCTCGCGCTTCACTCGCTCGTTGATCTTCAGCTGCGGATCGAACACCGACTTGCTTGCCCTGTCGGTGACGAACTCCAGCGCCCAGAACAACCCGCGGCCGCGCACGTCGCCGACATGTCGATGGTTGCCGAAGCGCTCGGTCAGTGCAGTTTCCAGCCGACTGCCCATGGTGTGGACATTCGCCAGCAGGTCGTCGTCGCGAATGATCCGCTGCACTTCCAGCGCAGCCGCGCAGGCAACGGGGTGCGCCTGATATGTATGCCCGTGCATAAATCCGCCTGAGCCCGCGCCGATCGCGTCCACGACCTTGCCGCCGATCAGCACGCCGCCGATTGGCTGATAGCCGCCGCCAAGCCCCTTCGCCACAACTTGCAGATCCGGGGCGATGCCTTCCTGCTCCCAGGCATGCATGGTCCCGGTGCGGCCCATGCCGCACATCACCTCGTCGAGGATCAGCAGCGCGCCGTGACGGTCGCAGATCTCGCGCACGCGCCGGAAGTAGCCCGGCAATGCGGCGACGCACCCGGTGGTGGCCCCGACCACCGGCTCGGCGATGAATCCAATCACCGTGTCAGGGCCGAGCCGCTGGAACTCTGCTTCCAGTTCATCCGCCAGCCGATCCACGTACTGCTGCTCGCTCTCGTCGTCCCGCTTGAAGCGATAGGCGAAGCAGGGTGAAACCAGGCTGAACGCCGGCGCCAGGATCGGCTCGTACAGGTTGCGCCGCATCATGTTCCCGCCGGCGGCGAGTGCACCCAGGGTGTTGCCGTGATAGCCCTGGCGCCGCGCAATGAAGCGCGTGCGCTGCGGTTGACCGATCTCGACGAAATACTGGCGCGCGAGCTTCAGCGCCGCTTCCGTACCTTCCGAGCCGGACGAACAGAAATACGCGTGTGTCAGTCCGCCCGGTTCACCATCCAGCACAATGTGCGCAAGTGCCTCTGCCGGTTCGCTGCTGAATGTGCCCGTATGTGCATACGCCATGCTGGCGGCCTGCCTGCCGATAGCATCGGCGATGCGCCGGTTGCCGTGGCCGAGACAGGCAACAGCTGCGCCGCCGGAGCCATCGATGACCTTTCTGCCATCCGAGAGATGCAGATAAATGCCTTCACCACCGAGTGCAGTTGGTGGGATGGAGCCGGAACGGTGCAGTACCCGGCTGCCAGATTTGTCTGTTGCTCGCATGTCAAAGGCTTACCAAACATCCCACCGCTTCGTCATCCCCAGCAAGCCGGGACAACCTAAAAGTCGAGCGCCGCGCTGACCAGCCAGCCGGTGACACCGGGTCCGACGATCGCCGATGCACGCACCGTCCCACCCTGCACGCCGCGGATAACGTTCGGAGCTATCAGCTGCAACCCGCCGCCGATCTCGGCGAAGGCATTGAAGCCCAAGACCTCGGGGTCGGTGTTGGGCAGCCACGTACCCTTTGCATAGCCAAGCCAGCGAATGGCATTTGAAGCGATGTGCCAATCCGTTGGTCCAGAGAAGACAACGGAGGCATTCGCGACGCCGAAGTTGCTATTCTGCTTCAACCGGTTGCTCGAAGCACTCGTCACCAGGGCGGCGAGCTCGTTGTAGCGGAGCTGTGCCTTTAACGTCAGATCGCCGGGAAACTGCGTCTCGTAGACAAGCTCAACAGCACCTCCCACCAGAGCAGAATCCAGGGACGCATTACTCAAAACGCCGCCTACGAGCGAGCGGAACAGCGCGGAGTTTGGACCGAAGAAATTGGCGTCGCCACCAACGTGCGAATAGCCGGCGAGCACGATTGGCCGCAACCGGAAGCCGTTACCAAGCGGTATGTCGAACCCGCCGCCCGCAAGGGCGGACCAAGCGTCGAACGACAGCTTCACGTTGCTTGGGGAGTTGGGACTGGGCGTCAGGAGGAAGGTCTGGTTTCCCGTCAGATAGTCCAGCGTAAGCTCGGCATAAGGGGCGACACCGTCAAGGTAACCGCCCTCGAAAGGCTCGAATGTGTGCGTGACGGGCAATTGGAAGTTGTTCAGGTCAAAGTCGCTGTAGAATCTTGCTGCCGCGACCCCCGGCGTGCCACCGAAGATTGAGAAGGTCTGGAAAGCGCGTCCCAGCCCCTCGCTGCGCGCGACTCCTTCGGGGCCCAGCACCACGGTCTGAGCTTGGACGGACGATGCGATGAAAAGGAATGCACAGCCTATAAGAATCAGCCGTCGGCCGTACTGCAGACCGGCTATGGCGAGACGCTTCCCGCCGCGATCTGTACTGGTCACTGCAGAGCCTGCTTTATGGCCGCCAGGATGCCCTGGATCGCCGCGAAGAACTCCATCTCGATTACGGGAAAATCTCCAGCCGACTGATCCCAGTTCACAACGAAGCAGAACGTGACCGGCGTCTGTTTTTCACCCTGGCCGACGATCATCTGCCCAGCGAAGCTCTTGGCATTGAGTGGGAACCCAAGGGTCGTGGGGAACTCGCCACCTTTTGCATAGGCAGGCGTGTCCAGAGGCACAGCCAGCGGAATCTGCACGGACCCCGCCTGGATGCGCTTGAACTCTCTCAGCGTCGCACGCTTGGCGAACACCGCGCCCAGAAGCGCCTGCTCGTACCAGGAGACAAAGTCACGCGCGTTGCCGGCCAGCGTTATCACATCGTTGAGCGGAGGACGCAGGGCGCCGGGTGGGCTTTTGCTCCCTTCCAGGATGTTGACGATGCCGGACCAGCCCAGGTCCACGCCAGCCGGTGCGCCAAGCAGATAGGAGAAAAAGCGGCGCGTGGAGTCCGGGATGCGGATGGAGGAGAGACCAAGCTCGGCGACGAGCGTGCGCACCCGGTCGGCTCCGACCTTTCCGGTCGCGAGGTCGGTCGCGGTGTTGTCGCTGTAGGCGATCATCGCGTCCAACACCGAGCGCGCCTGCGTCGTGCCGTCGAGCTCGAGGAATACCGGGCTGGCGAGCATGCGCACGCCGTCGTCGATGGCCAGCTGCTCATCCTCGGACAGCAAGCCCGCCTCCACGTCGCGCAGATACTGTCCGAGCACAAATGTCTTGTAGGCGCTGGCGGTGAACAGGAAGCGGCTGGGCTGGTGCGAGAGCCGGCCAAGCCCGCCGCTCGGGCCGGCGTGGACCAGGTAGCTCTTGGTCCCTGGCAGGGCGAGATAGCGCCGCAGCGCCGCGCCGAGATCGCCGCTGATGCCACTGCGCAGCATATCGCTGCTGCCTGCATCGGCGCCGCCCTGCCCCCAGGCGATCCTGGTCGAGGCCGCAAGAGTCGAACCCGCAAGCGTAGCAAATATCCGCCGCTTCATTGTCCCCCCTCCCTGCCGGCGCGCCGCGTTCAACGTCCGGCGCCTGTATCTGCTCGTGTATATAAACGAGATAGCGAGCGCAACGTGCCGGCAGGCCACGGTCGTTCATGCTGATCGCTAAGGTGTGGCTTTTCTGATGCGTTTCGCGACGAGAGGATCATCGCCAAATGGCGTGTCAGCGCAAGAAATGCGCTCGCTGGCGCGCGACTGCTGACAGGTCGCGGATCATGCAGTCAGATCGGCTTGCCCTCACTGCTCTGCCAGAGGTCACCAAGCAGGGCATTGCTGGGCAGACTTATATCGAGCACCTTTCGTGCTGTATCTACACCAGCGACGGGCAGCTCTTGTGGGTCCAGCAGTCCAATCTGCACCAGTACCGAGGCCTGATCCCAATAAATGTGCTCGTGCGCCACCTTGCCGTCGCGAAACTGCACGATCGCTACCAGCGGGATTTCCACCACCCGACCCGTTGGCGGAATGCCGGGCAACATCCAGTCGATCATCGTCGTGTGCGTGAAGCGGACGACCATTTCATCGACCACGCGATCGGCGCCGACCGTGCGGCTGACCGGCGTCATCGTCGTGTCGGGAGGGTTCGTGCCGATGAAGTGGTATTTGTAGAAGCGCTTCAGCTGATCATGGCCGACGCCTCCCGCCATCGTCGGCACATGATTGACGTAGGGGGTCGCCACCATCGTCGCCATCGTCGCATCGACATCGCGCGTCTCGAACTCGTGGCGGCAATGTTCTTCCCACAGCGCTTCTAGATCATGCTCGGGCATCGC
>JBKPOG010000201.1:0-11037 GCA_046732975.1 Pseudomonadota bacterium | reverse complement strand
GGATCACTATTGCCGGGAAGCGACCGTCGGAACTTTCACGTTGGTAACACGGGTTCGAATCCCGTACGGGACGCCAGTGTTATCAATGGTCACCTGGGCAACGGCACCTCACTCGCGGCGTGGACTGCTGCGATCCTGGCGGGAGGACTCGCCAGCCACGAGCACGGTGAAGAGGATGACATAGGAGGAGACGTAGGCTCCCATCCCCAGTGACGCCGTACTGTCATCAGACCCGGCAAATCCGTATTCTGCCAAATCAGGATCCCACAACTACTGAAGGCGGCGTCTGAGGCCAGTCAGTGGACAATAGCAGCGAGCAGCGCGTCCAGGCGCAGGCGCCCCGCCGTCGTCGCGGCGAGACGGCCGTCACGCCATGCCAAGTAGTCCTCCTCCACGGCTCGCTGAAGAATTGGCTTGTCCAGCGCGTCATCGAGCGCGATGCCGGTGCGCGTGGCGAATAGCGCCGGATCGATGCCCTCGACCAGACGCAGGCCCATCAACAGCATCTCTCGGGCTCGCTCGATGGGCTGCAGCGCCAATTCCTCCACAATGCCGTGGCCGTCACGCTCTACCAGTTCCGCCCATGGTTCAGGCGCCCGATGACAGCGCGTAGCAAAAATGCAACTGAAGGCTGCTCCGATCGGCGTGATCCGGCCATGCGCTCCTGGCCCGATGCCGGCGTAGTCGCCGTAGCGCCAGTAAGTGAGGTTGTGCCGGCTCTCGCTGCCGGGCACAGCGTAGTTGGAAACCTCGTAGGCCAGCAGGCCAAAACGCGCCGCTTCTTCCGTGGTCGTTTCATACAATGCTGCAGCCTCATCCTTATCCGGCAACTTGATCTCGCCGCGCCGATGCATGGCGGCAAACTTTGTGCCCGGCTCAATCGTCAGCTGGTAAAGCGACAGATGATCCGCCGCGAGGGCCAGCGCCTGGCGCAGCTCCGCCCGCCAGGTCGCCAGCGTCTGACCCGGGCGCGCATAGATCAGATCGAAGGAGATACGCGGGAAAATGGCCCGAGCCGTTTCCAGCGCGTCGATCGCCTGAGCCGCCGAGTGTTGTCGCCCGAGCAGCGACAGCGCCTGCTGGTCCAGGCTCTGAACACCGATCGAGACGCGATTCACTCCGGCATCGCGGAACGCCGCGAAACGGCCAGCTTCCACGCTGGTGGGATTGGCCTCGAGCGTGATTTCGATGGTCTCCGCCGGCCGGAACAGTCGGTGGGCGCCGTCGATGAGCGCCGCAACGGTCTCGGGTTCCATCAGACTGGGGGTACCGCCGCCGAAGAAGATTGAGGTCAGTCTGCGGGGACCGAGACGGTTTGCCTCCCAGGTCAGTGCACGAAGGAGGGCGGCGCGAAAGCGCGCCTGCGGAATGCGCTCCCGCACATGCGAGTTGAAGTCGCAATAAGGGCACTTGGCGAGGCAGAACGGCCAATGGATATAGAGGGCGAGTGGTTCCATTGCGGGGAGATATAGGATGTCCGCCAGCGAAATCGGCGGCTCGGTCGAGCGCGTGCGTGCGGCACTCATCGCCGCCGGGCATCCCGACACGATTTCGCAATTTCCGGCCGGAACGCGGACTGCGGCAGACGCCGCAGCCGCGGTCGGCTGCACCGTTGCCCAGATCGCCAAGTCAATCGTGTTCCGCTCCGGGATGCGCGCAGTGGTGATCATTACCTCGGGTGCCAACCGCGTCGACCAGACGAAAGCCGAGACAGCGCTGCGTGTGAAGCTGGGACGCGCTGACGCTGACTGGGTGCGGCAGGTGACGGGATTCGCGATCGGCGGTGTTGCACCGGTGGGCCACGCGTCCCAGCCGATGTTACTGCTGGACGAAGACCTGACGGCGCTGGACCCGATCTGGGCAGCGGCCGGTTCACCGCACCACGTGTTCCAGACCTCGACCGCCGAACTTGTTCGGATTACCGGAGCGAAGGTGGCGGCGATACGGGTGGACTGAAGCACGCGGCCTGGAACTGGGCGAAGGCTCGCGCGCGATGGCTGATGACATATTTGTCCGCCGAGGTCAGCTCGCCGAATGTAACCGTCTGGCCAGCAGGAACGAACATGGGGTCATAGCCAAAGCCGTTGTTGCCGCGGGGCGGCCAGATGGCGAGACCATCCACCCGGCCTACGAAGGTCTCGGCCTGGCCGTCTGGCCAGGCCAGGCATAGCGCCGCGACGAACCAGGCGCGACGATCAGCCGTGTCGCCCATCGTGCGGTTGACGCGTTCCATCGCACCGGAAAAATCCTTGGCGAGTCCAGCCCAGCGTGCCGAAAAGACGCCGGGTGCCCCGCGCAGGGCGGCAACGCAAAAGCCGCTGTCGTCCGCCAGTGCCGGCAGGCTGCTCCTACACGCCGCGGCCAAGGCCTTGATGCGTGCGTTCCCGACGAAGTCGGGCGCGTCCTCCAAAGGTTCGGGCAAGCCCAGCGCACCGGCGGAGACCACAGCCACATCGTGCGGTTGCAGCAGCTCCACCAGTTCAGCGAGCTTGCCGGAGTTGTGGCTTGCCAGCACCAGCCGTGTGCCGGGCAGCAGGCGGCGCGCCATCACCCCGTCTCGATCGCCCGGCGCTGCGCCTCGAAGAGCACCGCGACGCCTTGGCGAGCAAGGGCGAGCATCCCGAGAAACTGCGCCTCGGTGAACGCACCACGCTCTGCTGTACCTTGGATTTCGACGATACCGCCGCTGTTGGTCAGCACAAAATTGGCGTCCGCTTCAGCCGAAGAATCCTCGGCATAGTCCAGGTCGAGCACTGGCCCCGCGCCAATGATGCCACAGGAAACCGCGGCGACTTGACCCGTCAGCGGCAGCGTCTTGATCACGTTCATCTTCCGCATTTGGTGGAAAGCGAGGCTGAGCGCCACCCATGCACCCGTGATCGCAGCACAGCGCGTGCCGCCATCGGCATTCAGCACATCACAATCCAATGTCACGGTCACCTCACCCATCTGCGTGCGGTCAACCACGGCGCGCAGCGAGCGGCCGATCAGACGCTGAATCTCCTGCGTGCGTCCTGACTGCTTGCCACGTGCCGCCTCACGTTCACCACGCGTGTGAGTGGCGCGAGGCAGCATGCCGTATTCCGCCGTCACCCAACCCTGGCCAGAGTTGCGTAGGAACGGCGGCACGCGACCTTCGACGCTGGCGGCGCAGAGGACTTCGGTGTTGCCCACGCGGATCAGGCAGGATCCCTCGGCGTGACGCGCGAAGCCGGGGGTGAGTGAAATCGGGCGCAGAGCGTCGTTGGCGCGACCAGATGGACGCATAAGGTTCAGTCCTTGGCTTGGCTATATCTGGATGGTTGAGAATAACTCGGCCAGAGGCTTCCGCCTAATTGTCGCTGGTCGTACAGCAGACCTCATGAGGCGGCTGGTCAGTTTCGGTGCCCGCCGTGACAATCTCGAACATCCATCAGCAGACCAGGACCTACCGCGATGGCAGCCACGCCGCCCAGCCGTTACGCACCGGATGATCCTGAGGCAGCGGTAGCTCCACCGCTGTGCTGGTGGCGGCACTGTAATAGATGGCAGAGATCAACTCGAGCGACTGCTCGGCATCCTGCGGCGTCAGTGGCCAGCTGTCCGCGCCATCGAGGGCGGGATGCAGCGCCTCAAGCAGACCAGCGAAGCTCTCCTGGCGAGGCACAAACCCCCGCAGTGCAGCATTGATCTCCGTGTCCGTGAGCGCGCCACGCGGCACGAAGCGCCAATCCCCTTCGGCTGGACGGTAGGGAGGCACACCTGGACTTTCCGCGGTCAAGTTGGCGAAGCAGAAGCGAAACTTGCTGAGCTCCTCTGCCGCGCCCAACGTGACTGATGATGTGACCAGGGCACCCGAGACCATTTCAAACGCGATGGCCGCACAATCCTCGGTCTCGATCGGGTCCACTCTTGTCGCGAGCCTTGGCGAAGCCAGATGTCAACGAGGTCAATATCGTCACGACGCAACACATCAGCATATGAGGTGACGGCTTGCGCCCCTGCCGCCGCAGTCGGAGTTTGGCAGCGACTCGCGGAATGTGCGGGAACCTCCTGACGAAGCCCTCGAGCGGCTGTGGCTCTCCCTCGGTCCAGTAGCCGACACACTCGCAGCCCAGCTCGAGCAGACGGCCGGTCATTTCGTAGATGTGTCGATGGTCCAATCCGATCGCGGCGAACCTGAGCGGACGTGAGGTACCGGCGTTCATGGTGGCCCCGCTTTGGCTGGCCCAGCAAGCGATCCCGCCACCGACGTTCAAACGCCGGCAGCTGACTCTCGCAGTTCGCCTGTCCAGGCAGGATCGTCGAAGACGCTCACAGGCCATGGCAGGCCATAATGCTCGCGCAGAGTCTTTCCAGTATACTCAGTGCGAAAGAGCCCGCGACGCTGCAGAATCGGGATAACGCCCTTGCTGAAAGGTTCCAACTGAGCCGGAAGCAGGGGCGGCATAATATTGAACCCATCCGCTGCGCCGGTATTGAACCAGTCCTCGATCAGAGCAGCGATCTGCTCCGGCGTACCGGCTGTAACATAATGCCCGCGCGCGCCTGCCAGATAACCAAGCAACTGGCGCAGCGTCGGTTTGTCCCGCCGGACCAGATCGATGATCACCTCGGTCCGGCTGCGTGCGGCCTGAACTGTTTGCGGGTCAGGGAAGTCCTCGGGCACGAGTGGCCGGTCCAATGGCAAATGCGAGAAATCGTAACCCCCGAATCGACCTGATAGCCGCTTGCGTCCCACCTCTGGGTCGGTCAATTCGTTGGCTTCCTGCGCAAGCCGCTGCGCCTCGGCCTCGGTTGAGCCAATCATCGGACTCAGCCCCGGCAATATGAGAATGTGTTCCGGTGATCGCCCGCCGCCCGCTGCCAGTCTTTTCAAATCAGCATAAAACTCCTGTGCCGCTTCTTTTGCCATCTGGGCAGTGAACACCGCATCGGCATGTCGGGCGGCGAAGCGGCGGCCGGTATCTGACGACCCCGCCTGAACCAGAACCGGACGACCCTGTGGACAACGCGGCATGTTGAGTGGGCCAGCAACCGAATAGAACTCGCCACGATGGCTGATGGGCCTGATGCGATCACGTCGTGCGTACGCGCCGCTGGTGCGGTCATCGATGACCGCGTCATCCGACCAACTATCCCACAGCTGGTTCACGACCTCCATGAATTCCTCGCCGCGGTCATAGCGGTCGCCATGGCTCACCTGCCCGGCAGCGCCAAAGTTCTCAGCTGCGGTCGCAAGCCACGAAGTCACGATGTTCCAGGCCGCACGCCCGTTGCTGATATGATCGATCGAAGCGAACTGACGAGCAAGATTGAAGGGCTCGGTGTACGTTGTGGACGCGGTAGCGATCAAACCCACCCGCTGGGTTGCCATGGCGAGAGCCGCCAGTACCGTGATCGGCTCCAGCCAGGTGCGCGGCGCCTGGGCCACGTCCCCACCGAGCGCCAGCTGATCGGCCAGAAAAATGGAATCGAACAGCGCGGCTTCGGCGCGCTGTGCCACGTGCACGTAATAGCGGATGTCCGTCAGTGCCAACGGTGACGCGGCTGGATGCCGCCAGGACGCCTCGTGATGTCCTCGTCCGTGAATGAATAGATTCAGGTGCAATTGCCGCTTCATGATAGAGTCCTCCTATTTGCACCCGACTTTGTAACTGCAACCCTGTCGGCGGTTACTTGTCGAGCCAGATCGTCGCCAGATCCTGGTTGACGTAATGGCTGGGGCTGATCTTGAAGCCTCTGACGTAGCTCCGATATGGCACAATGCGGTAACGCCAGAGCAGGAACGCTTCGTGCGATTCTGTATCGAGCACCCGCTTCTCAAGCTGACGCATCAGATCACGCTGCTGCGTGAAATCCGTCTCACGCAACATTCTATTATAGATATCGATTTCGGTCGGATCTTCGTAGTTTCCATAATTGGCATCCGACACTGAGTGCGGCAAATACTTGGTGCCATCAAGTAGCGGATTGACGATGTTCTGGCACTCCGCATCGATCGCTACCGCAAAGTCGCCATTGCGGAGCGCCTCCTCATAGGGCCCGGTCGGTACGACACGTTGGGTTGCGTGTAGACCGATCTTGCTCCATTCGTCGATAACCCAGGTCCCGTTGAACTTGTACGGCTGATCCACATTCCGATTGAGTAATTCGAACGTCAGCCCTTCCGCGCCTGCTTCCTTAAGCAACCGTCTCGCCTCGGCACGCGAGGCATCGATATCCGGCCAATATCCTGCCAACTGCTGCAGCTCCTCGCGGTTCGCAGCCAGGGGTGAGCCCGGGAACACGATCCCACCGACCGTCCGCTGCAGCGTAATACGCGACATCGGCGCCGCGCCATGCCAACGGTCGATCGCCAGTGTCAAAGCCCGCCTGACACGCACGTCATCGAATGGTTTGCGTGCATGGTTGGGCGTGACCAGGGCCCCACAATTCCAGTCACTCTCCTGCACGGCGATCCGATCACCCAAGGCGGACACAAGCTCATCGCGCGTTGCCGGCGGGAAGCCACGGAACTCGATCGCCGCCCTGTCGGCCTTGATCGCTGCCACTCGCACCGCCTGCTTGTCAGCGAAGATGCCGATGAACCCATCCAAATACGGCAGTCCTGGTCGGTAGTAGTCGGGATTGCGCACGCCAGAAATCGACTGCCCCACCTGATAGTCTTTGAAGCGGAACGGCCCCGAACCCATGATCTTGGTTTCGAACCAATGCGGGTCATGGTCGAGGATGTCCTTCTTGTAGATGAAGGCATACGGGTCAGCGAGGGCCGGCAGAAATGCTGCAGTCGCAAACTTGAGGTGGAACACTGCCGTGTTTGCGGTGGGTGCTTCGATCCTGTCGATCATCGAGTAGTAGCCGCGACGCACACTGATCACGCCCTCCGGCGGATCAACGATTTTGCTCCAGCTGGCCACCACGTCGTAGGCCGTCATCGGCGATCCATCGCTGAACCGCACATCGTTACGGATCTGAAAGGCGTAGGTCCTGCCGTCGTCAGTCGGCTTTGGGATCTCTGTGCAGACATCGCAGACGAATTGTGTCGTGTCAGCCGGATTCTCCGGGTTCGCCCGAATCAACACGCTATAGAAGGGCGCAACCGCATGGATGGTGGCGAACGTGTTCTCGCGATGGCCGTCGAAGCTCGGCGGCGTGTCGGCCGGGATCATGAAGGTCAGGGTCCCGCCGTGCTTCGGCGTATCATCGGCCCATGCTGGCCAGATCAGGGACAGGATTATCGCCGCACCCGCGGCGAGACATCGACGCATTGCTGCCTCCCCGGCCGAGACTGGTCACTGGCGCGCCGCATGCTTAGGCTTTGCCGGCCAGCCGGCCACCGACCCAAACCATTGGAGGCGTCATGACAGCAGAGATTGCCGCACTCGTCGATGCTGAGCACGGGTTGATCAGCCGCCGTATCTTCATCGAGCCGGAGATTTACGACATGGAGCTGCGGCAGATCTTTGCACGCTGCTGGCTGTTCCTGTGTCATGACAGCCAGATTCCTCATCCAGGCGATTTCATGACGACCTATATGGGAGAGGATCCGATTCTGGTGGTACGTGACGGCGCCGGAAGCGTGGGCGCATTCCTCAATGTCTGTCGCCATCGCGGAAACCGGCTGTGTCGTGCAAACGATGGCAACGCAGCAAGCTTCATCTGCGCCTATCATGGCTGGACGTTCGCCAATGACGGGCGGCTGACTGGTGTGCCGAATCTGCGTGAAGCCTACCACGGTGATCTCGACCGGGAGAGTCTTGGCCTCATACCTGTTGCACAAGTCGAGAGTTACAAAGGCCTTTGGTTCGCCACGTTCGACCCCGACGCGCCGCCATTGCGCGAATATCTCGGCGAGATGGCATGGTACATCGACACGTTCGTCGACCGATGCGACGGAGGTGTCGAAGTAATAGCAACCCACAAGTGGATTATGCCATGCAACTGGAAGTTCCCAGCCGAGAATTTTGGCGGTGATGCGTACCATGTCCAATGGAATCACCTGTCGGCCGTCAAGATTGGATTGAGCCGTGGCGTTACCGCGAATACGCACAGTACGCAGCGTATGGTATCGCCGGGCAATGGCCACGCATTGATCTGCGTCGGCCCCGATGACGTCGGCGATCCACCGATGCCCGAAATCGAGACGTATGAAAAGGAGATCGCGGCCGCCGTTCGCCGGCGTCTGGGGCCGCGTGCCAATCTGATCAATCCGATCGTCGCCACCGTCTTCCCGAATTTCTCGCTGCTACGTGGCACCTCACGCACATTCCGGGTCTGGCAGCCGCGAGGTCCCGAGAAGACCGAAGTTCGGTCATTCGTCTTCGCGGATAAAACGTCACCGCCCGAGGTCAAGCGGGCAATCCGCCAGGCGGGAATCCGCGGTTTCAGCCCATCTGGTTCGTTCGAACAGGACGACATGGACAATTGGCAAGAATGTACGCAGACCTGCCGTGGTGTGGTGTCACGGCGCATGCCGATCAACAACCGAATGGGACTTGGACACGACCGCTTCGATCCTGATCTCGGGGCCTGGGTCAGCGACTATCGGTTCAGCGAGAGCAATCAGCGACGGTTCTATCGGCGATGGGCCGAATTGATCGAGGCGGCGGACTGGGGCTCGGTGGGTTGCGTCACTGCGCGGCAAGCCGAACATGCTTGACGCGGAGACGATCCGAAGTGTCGAGCAGTTCCTCTATCGTGAGGCTCGCCTGCTGGATGAGAGGCGGTTTCACGAATGGCTCGATCTGTTCACTGATGACATCCACTACTGGATGACGGCGCGAACGAACCGCTATCCCCGGTCCAGCAAGGCCATCGCGATCTTCGACGCGGACCGCTATACCGACGAAAATGCGGAGGCGGCGGATGAGTTCGGACTGTTCGACGAGGACATCGGGACACTCAGGGCACGGGTGGCTCGGCTTGATACCGGCATGGCCTGGGCGGAGGATCCGCCATCGCGGACACGCCATCTGATCACCAACGTCGAGGTTGCGTCCGAAACGCAGGACGGAGGGGTGACGGTCCATTGCAATTTCATCGTCTACCGAAGCCGCGGCGAGACAGAGCAGGATTTCTACGTCGGCGCCCGCCAGGACAGGTTGCGTCGTATCGACGGTGAGTGGCGGATTTCAGGCCGCCGGATGGTGTTGGATCAGAACGTGCTGACGTCCAAGAACCTGAGCATCTTCTTCTGACAACAGCACCAGGCGGATCGGCGAACCGATGCGCCTGTGCCGTGGCCCGCTCCGTCTACTCCGCCGCGGCGCGGGTCCACTCTGCCGGGATCGGCTGTGCCCGTTGGTCTGCGACCAGCTTCTGACGGCGGGCTTGCTCTTCAGCGCTGATCGAGGCCGGATTTTCGCGGAACTCCGGTCCCAGTGCCATTGCCTTTTTCACCGCAGGTCGGTCACCGATTTCTTCAAGCCAGCGTTTGACGTTAGGAAATTCGTCGATGTCGATGTCGCGTGTGGACCAGCTTGACGCCCATGGGTAGCAGATCATATCGGCGATAGTGTACTGTCCTGCGGCGAAATAGCGCTTGTTGAACAGGCCCAGATTCATCACGCCGAAGATGCGATGCGCCTCGTTGTCAAAGCGCCGGATCGCGTAGGAAAGATCGCCGCTCTTGCCGCTGGCCAGCGCGCGACGGAAATGCCCCTGTTCACCCAGCTTCGGCCCCTGGTTTGCCATTTGCCAGCTTACCCATTGCGCAACGTCATATTTGCCGCGCGGATCTGTTGGGAGGAACCGTCCATGCTTCTCTGCCAGGTAGGTCATGATGGCGCCGGACTCGAAGATCGAGATGGGCTCACCGCCGCCCATCGGTTCGTCGTCCACGATCGCCGGCATGCGGCCATTCGGGGAGATTTTTAGGAAAGCCGCAGTGAGCTGATCACCTCGGCCGATGTTGATGGGCTTGAAGGTGTAGCGAACGCCCAGTTCTTCGAGCAGGATAACAACCTTCTTGCCGTTTCCTGTAGGCCAAAAATAAAGCTCGATCATTGGCGTTCTTCCTCACTGGTGGCCGGCATACTGCCGCGATCCGCCGCATTATGATAGGCATGGCGTCTCGCGCCGGTTCCGGGCACCAGAGCGGGGTCGCACAGAACATAATGGAGGAGATCACATGCCGCAATTCGGAGACTCCAAAGGCGAATATCGTGGCGGCGTCCATCGTGACGATGCTGCACTGAAAACATGGCTCGCGAAGCGTCCCACAGAGGCCGCGCTGGAACCGGATCTGCCGATCATCGACCCGCACCATCACTTCTGGGATACACCGCATCGCGGCCACTATCTACTGCCCGAACTGTTGGCCGACATCGGCGGCGGCCACAATATCGTCTCGACGGTATTTCTCGAATGCCGCGCGATGTATCGCAAAGATGGGCCACGCGAGATGGCAGCGCTGGGCGAGGTCGAGTTCGTCACCGGCATCGCGGCGATGAGCGCCTCTGGCGGTTATGGCCCCTGCCGCGTGGCCGAGGGCATCGTGGGCGGAGGCGATCTCACCGTGGGCGCGCGCGTCCGTGAATTGCTGGAAGCCGAGGTGCGGGCCGCGGGCGGCCGGTTACGCGGACTGCGCCATGGTGTCGCTTGGGATGGCAACGCGTCTGTTGGCAATTACGCCTCCCGCGTGGTTCCACCGCACCTGGTGCTGGACCCGAAATTCCGCGAGGGGTTCGCCCAACTCGCCCCATTAGGGCTGAGCTTCGAGTCCTGGCAGTATCATCCGCAACTATCCGACGCGGTAGACCTCGCGCGATCCTTTCCGGGCACCACCATCATTCTGAACCATGTAGGCGGTATCCTTGGGGTAGGCCCGTACAACGGTCATCGTGAGGAAATCCTCGCGACCTGGCGCAAGGACATCAACGAGCTCGCCAAACATCCGAACGTCTACTGCAAGCTTGGCGGTCTCGGCATGGTGTCCGTCGGCTTCGACTTTCATGAACGTGACATGCCGCCCACCTCCGAGGATCTGGCCGCGGCGTGGCGGCCGTATATCGAAGGCTGCATCGAAGGGTTCGGTGTTGACCGGTGCATGTTCGA
>JBKPOG010000200.1:0-9275 GCA_046732975.1 Pseudomonadota bacterium | reverse complement strand
CCCCCCCCCCCCCCCCCCCCCCCCCGCGACTCGATTCGTCGGCAGCGTCAGATGTGTATAAGAGACAGTTACGGAAGTGGGTTCGGCAGGCCGAGCGCGATCGTGGGCAGCGGCCCGGCCTGACGAGCGACGAACGCGAGCGGATCAAGACGTTGGAACGGGAGAACCGCGAGCTGCGCCAGGCGAATGAAATCCTGCGCAAGGCGTCGGCCTATTTTGCGATGGCGGAGCTCGACCGCCGGTCGAAGTCATGATCGCCTTCATCGACGATCACCGCGCCGCGTACGGGGTCGAGCCGATCTGCAGAGTTCTGCCGATCGCCCCGTCAACCTATCACGCTCATGCGGCGCGGCGGGCCGATCCCCGGGAAGGCGTCAGTCCGGGCCCGACGGGATGCACGGCTGTGCATCGAGATCCGACGCGTTTTCGCGGCCAACTTCCGAGTCTACGGCGTCCGGAAGGTGTGGCGGCAGCTCGGCCGCGAGGGCACGTGCGTCGCCCGTTGCACCGTGGCGCGGTTGATGCGCCAAATGGCTCTGCGCGGTGTCGTTCGCGGCAAGGAGACCAGGACGACGGTGCCCGATAAGGCTATGCCCAATCCGATGGACCGAGTGAACCGGCAGTTCCGGACGCCGCGGCCGAACCTGCTATGGGTCGCAGACTTCACCTACGTGGCTAGTTGGCAAGGCTTCGTCTACGTAGCGTTCGTCATCGATGCGTTCGCCCGCCGGATCGTCGGCTGGCGCGCGTCACGCAGTGCCCATGCAGGATTTGTCCTCGATGCCTTGGAGCAGGCACTGCACGATCGTCGTCCCATCCGGGGCGGCGGTCTGGTCCACCACAGCGATCGCGGCGTGCAATACGTCTCCATCCGCTACGCGGAACGTCTCGCCCGCGCTGGGATCGAGCCGTCGGTCGGCAGCGTCGGCGACAGCTACGATAACGCCTTGGCCGAGACGATCATCGGCCTGTTCAAGACCGAGGTAATCCGCCGACGCGGACCCTGGCGCTCTTTGGAATCTGTCGAGTTCGCCGTCCTGGAGTGGGTAGACTGGTTCAATAACCGCCGTCTCCTCGAGCCCATCGGCAATCTGCCGCCGGCCGAAGCCGAGGAGCGGCACTACGCCCAATTGCAGGAGACCGCCTTGGCGGCCTGACTCAAACCAACCGGCCTCCGGCAAACCCGGCGCGGTTCACTTCCCAGCGGCCCGGCACGGCACGATCAACTGCTTCCGCGGACATTGGGCTGATCATGATCTCGGGACATATGAAGGTCTTCCCTCGCCCGCGCGTGCGCGCCCCCTCGGCACCGCAACTCCCGGGAGATCGTCGACATCGCTCGCCCGAGCCGGCCGGCGACCTCCTGCATGGAGCAGCCCTGCACGAAGGAGCGCGATCTCCTCCCGCTCCGCAACCCGAAAGATACCGGCCGGAGAGCTGCTTCCTCACTCGTCGTGCCTGCCGCGATCGCCGCCCAGAACCGTCGCCGCCATCTCGTCCTGCCACGGCGGTCGACCTGGTGACAATAATGGCGCCCGACCAGACCGATCCGAACGCCGCCTGTGCTTCTTGATCGCAACAACCACGCTTCAAGGCGTTGCGACGACCATTTGAGTCCGCCCTCTACGGGTAAGCTCCTCGCAGCGGATACCGATGTACTGGCGGCAGCAGATCAAAGTTTGCTTGCTGGCTTTGCGGATAGCCTGCGTAAGGATCATGAGGCTGTGACTGCTGCGCTGGATCTCCTTGGACAATCAGCCCAGCCGAAGGACAGATCAATCGGCTCAAGATGATCAAGCGAACGATGTTTGGTCGCGCCAATCTGGACCTGCTCCGTCCTCGCATCCTTACGGCAGCCTGATGCAGAGTCCCCGCCGTAGGCGATGGCGGGCCGCGGTATTCGCTAAGCACCATGATAAGGTTTAGCGCTCGCCGATTTTGTGCGCCGGGTGCTACTAGGACGAGGTTGCGGATGGTTTCTGCGGTTGCGGTTGCGATCGCTGCTGTGAGTGCCGGCTGAATACTGGTTATTCCTGGATGTTACGACTGATCGGCATGAATGATCTATCCTCAATGACCTCATGCTTTGAAGCCGATTGCGCTGTCTAACCATTCTGGATCAGCTCAAGAATGGCTAACGCGTGCTGGGTGATGTAGCTCGGCAGCTCCTCGGGTGTATCGATCTCCGAAATGGTGCTCGGGGGGTCTAAGCTCCTGGCCAATCTCGCGAGGAAAAGCTCAAGCTAATCCCGGTCCTCTTTCGGAAACCGACGCACAACCGCAGCCAGCAATCCCGCTAACACGAGAACCTGGGCCTGTACCACGCTTGCTGATCCTCGCTGATCATTAGGCTAGTTCATCCAAGCCCATGGCGTATCCGTTCGCGCAATCCCGCGCAGCGACGGTGCCCAGTATCCATGAAACTCCGGCGCCGCCTTGCACTGACCACTTCATCAGGGCGGCGATGGCGATGATCTTGCGCAGCAAATCCCGGGTTCACAGTGGAGGAGCTACCAGCCTCCTTGCCCGACCCCGTAAAAACCCGCTTAACAGCGAGCAGTCGGCCCATCTCGAGAACGGCTGCGCCCGGAAGGGGTCCGTCCTACGGACGTCCACGCCGGGGTGCAGCTCCTCTCCGGCCTCTCAGGACGTGCGTGAGCCACGGCGCGGGCGAGCCTTGGCCCGCGGCGGCGGCGGGGACGCTTCGGGGGCCTTGTCCTGCTCGAAGGACGCCGTGAATGCGCCCCACATGTCGAACTGCTCCGGACCCCCGTCTGGACGGTGCTTGGGCTCTACGCGGGGCCGCTCCGGCCTGGTTCGGCCGATCGGCTTGTCCGGGATCGAGGGCACGGCGGGTTTGCGGGGCATGGGCCGGGAGTGAAGTGTCCCAGTCCGAGCCGGTGCAAGCCCGATTAGAAGTCCGACTGCGTCGTGGACGGAGAACCTCCCTGAAGATGGCCAATCCAGAACACTTGAAAATGCTCCGGCGAGGGCGTGGAGGAGCTTGGAGGACGGATGTCGCGTGCATGCTGGCCGGCATGGGCAGGTGATGAAGGCGAAGGATCCCGAGTGCGCATAGCTGGATCAGCAGCTTCGATGATTGGTAAGCGTGCTGGGGCGAGTCGGGGAAGCAGCGGCAGCGGACTCACTGGGTGGCGCTAACCGTTTCAGGCGGGCTCGCCCGAGGCGCGTATGCCGCTCGGTCCGCTGCAGATCGGCCTGCACCTGGTCCCGCGTGGCCTTTGCAACAGCAATAGCCTTGTTCGCGTCATCGATCTGCTGCTGCAGCGCTTTCAGCTGCTGCTCGGAATTTGTGCGGTTCTGGGCAGCCTAACGACACCCGTTCCGATCCCGGCATAAGGAGTCCGCGGTCTTAGTGCACTGAGAGGCCTTTGCCGAGCAGTTCTTAGTGCACTCAGAGCGTCTTGGATCCACCGTGAAAAGCCGTGCCCTACACTCAGCCACGCACGACTTAAGCCTTATGTCACAACCGGAAGAGTCGACGCAGGCTGCACAACTGCCCGCAGTTTGCGCGGTCGCCAAAGTTGAGCAAATGCATACACCCAGGACTAAGAATAAGAGAGCTGTTGCTCTCACTTTCCTCCCCCAAGTTCCCCCCACGAGACGCCTACGAACAGGCGAACATTACGGTCGCACATATGTCCACCCCTGCTCCTGGAGCTCTACAATGCGGGCGATCCCCGCGGGCACAAGCCGGACCTCAGGAATCAGGGTGATTTGCTTGTTCTCCTGCATGGACTGCGTGCCAAGGGTGTTACTGCACCCCGAAAACGTCACATTCTTCATATGTCCGCTAACTGCCGCGAGACGATCCTTCACCGGAGAAGTATCACTGCGGACCATATTTAGGCCCGGACCGTAGGCGACGAACTCGACTTCCACCTCCTCGCCCTTTTCCTCGTAGTACTTGACCAGGTTCTCAACGTTGTTGAGCGCCACGTTCATAACCTGCGGATCGTTCTGGCTGACTTGCACGACCACCCGGTGAGTCGCTTTTGCCTTGGTCTGAGCTTGGCCGGTTGCTGGCCTTGTTTGGGCGTGCACTGGGATTGGCGTGTCAAGGACCAGCGTGAAGCCGAGAATCACAAAGGCCGCGGTTCTAAGCAACAGGTGCATTTGATCACTCCGAACTGACCTAAACGCAGGAATCAGCCTTCCTCACGGACGCTGGCGCTTCCACTCCAGGAACTCCCGGAACAGTCGCTCCTGCTCCGGCGTGGTAGGACGGGCGACGGCCGCGGACAGCGCAGCATCAGTGCCACGGGGAAGACCTGGAGAGGTCTCCGCCAGACCGAGCGAAGCGGTCTTGTCGAGCCATTCTTGGGCAGCAGGGAAGCGGTTTAGGCCAGGGACTCTCGCAGCGATGTTGACGTCCTTCCACTTGGGGTGGAAGCCGGATTCCTGCAGTCTTTCCAAGCGATCGAACAGATATTCCGTAAGCCGGGCAACCCGGTTGTAACGGTCCGATCCCCTTGGCCAGTTAAATGCGGCCAGGATGGTGGGAATGGCAATCGTCTGCACCTCCTGGCCTTGTGAGATCAGCTGCGGATAATCGCTGGAATTCAATGTGGAGGGCAAATAGAAGCCGAGATCCTCGAACTCGATGGGCAGAAACTTGAAGCCGGGATCCCAGCGTCCACGCGTGAAAGCTTCGACCGGCTTAGACGTGATAAACACGACGGCAGCCATATCTCCCTGGCCTGTTCTCATCTGCTCAAGCGCGACTTGATGGGGGATGAACGTCTTTTCGACATCCACTTTCAGCCGCTCAAAAATGGGCGGACCCGAATAAGCGGCCACGGTGCCGGGCGTATTGAAGTTAACCTTCTTGCCTTTGAGGTCGTCCAAGGACTTGATCTCAGGACGAACGAAGACGTGCAGCTCGGAAGGGAAGAGGTTCAGGATGTACGTAATCCGCTGCTGGATGTTGGGGACCAGCGACCTAAACTGCTCCAGGGCGTCCGCATTGATAATGGCGGCGTCAACCCCCTTCAAATACAGCAACGACTCGACATTCTCGGCAGGGCCCCGGGTGACGATTGGGAGCACATGCAGATTGTCACCGTCGTCCACGACGCGGGCGATGTCCGTCGCGAAGCGAATCGGAGCTCCCTCAAGCTGGCCCCCGGCCAAGCCAACCGTCCAGGCATTGAGTTTCTCCCTCGCCGGCCATTCGGAGGCACGGCTCGTGATCGCGGGTGATTGCGCGCCAGTTTGTCCACTTCTTGTCTGAGCGTGCAATGACCCATGCGAGCTCAACAGAGTGCCGACCACCAACATGGTAAGTGACGTTGATCTCATTACAGCTCCATCCTAATGCAAGAATTCTACATCGCCGCCGGGCAAAGTCTATGCGCCCGGCCTTGCATGGAAAACCACCATGGGTGGGAGGCGCATCGGACTGGTGTTGGCTGTCTTCGGCCAGCCAGGCATCGAAGCGGGCCTTCACGGGGTGCTGCGTGCTGACGTTCGGAGGGCGCCGTCAATTTACCAGGCAGCCCTGGGCTGGGCGAAGTGTATGGGCGATTACAACGGAACGAAGGGCTGGTAATCTCGGCCCAGATCTCGAAGGCTCGCATGCGCGCTTCGCGACACTGGCTGGCGGTGACGTGGACTAGCCCTGCGCTGAGTGACAAGACCCTGGTGCTGGTCAGCGCGACTGTCCCGGACGCGACGTTTTACGCCCTATCGCCGGAATCTGCGCCAAGCCGGTCAAAAAACGAAATTCTGCTGCGTGATGGCGCTGCCAATTCCGACCCCAGCAAGCAGGATCGTCTGATTTGGACTACCGTCGATTGTGATCAGCGCATCTGCGCCGATGCGGGCGACCGCCACGCGGGCGCTGAACTCGTCCGCTGCGACTCCGAAGGCCGAGATATCCAGCAAATCCGAGCCGCCATCGAGTTTGGCCTCGAAGTCCTGAATCGTAACATTGCCAAACCCGGGCGCGAAAAGGAACCGGTCGTCGCCGCCGCCGCCGATCATCGTGTCCGTGCCGCCGCGGCCTTCGAGCACATCGTCGCCCCGGGTGCCATCGAGGCGATTGTCCCCCGCATCGCCGATCAGCGTGTCGCTGAAGCCCGAACCGATGACGTTCTCCACGCCACTGATCAGGTCCCCTTGCGCGTACCCGCCGAGACCAGGAATCGGCTTTAATGCGACGCCTAGATCAACCTTCACCCCTTCCTTCGAGCCGATGAAAACGACGGTGTCGGTTCCGCTCCCGCCGTCGATGATTTCGGGATCGGCGCCGACCAAGATCCAGTCGTCGCCGGAGCCGCCAGAAAGGAAATTTTTGCCCGCTCCGCCGTCGAGAAGGTCGTCGCCCGTCCCGCCGATCAGGTTGTCATCGCTTGGCCCGCCGCGCAGCGTATCGTCGCCGTCATCTCCATAAGCGAAGAGCCCTCGCGAGCCCTCTTCGGCTTCGAGCAAATCGTTTCCAGCGCCGCCGTGTAGGGCGTCGAGTCCGCCGCCGCCGTTCAGTTGATCGTTCCCGTCCTCGCCGTAGAGCGTATCGTCGGCATTACTGCCTGTGACGACGTTGGAATGCGCGTTGCCGACGATCACCAAGGCCTTGTCGTCGTTGGCGGGATACGCGCTGAAGTCGCGCCCCCGCTCGTCCGGTTGAAGATCCACCCGCTCGGATGTCCTGAATATGGAGTACTGCAGGTGGTCGAGCCCGGTGTTCCGCATGACAATATCGGAAAAGTGCTGGGATCCGATGTCGGCCAGAAGCAGCGGCGCATCTTTGAGCTGATTGAAGTAGTAAAATCGGTCTCCTTCCTGCAGCCGATCAAGCTGCTCTTGGAAGATCCAGGTGAAAGTCGAGCCCATCTGGCTTTTGCCGACCGGCGCCTCCGCAAGTCCGCCTACGAACAGGTCGACGTCGTTGACGTGGATGTCGTCCTCGCCATACACGGCCCTGAAGAGCGCCAACAACTTAGTCTGCTCCACGGGCGTTCCTCGCAGGTGCTGTCCGAACTCTGCCCATGTCGCGTATGGCGCGAGGTCCGGGATTTGCCCGGGATGGGCCGTGACATAGTCCGAGGCTTGGCCGGCCTGTTGGACGAGGCTGGCGTTCTGGCTGACATAGGCGCGGAATTTGTTCAGCGTCATGATGCCAGCCTCGCGGCCGCGCTCGATGTTCGCCGAATAGAGGTCGAGCGGGACCCCGAGGAGATGGCTGCGGACAACCTCGACGACCTGCGGGTCGATGCGCTGGTGCGCGACCTGGACCTCGCCAGCAATGATGGCCGCCGCGCCGCCTACTCCATGCGTCAGCGGATCCTTGCCGTCAAACATCGCCGGGTTCAGGAACGCCGAAAACAGCGGCACGTTCTGCGTATGACCCACGCCATCGGTGAACGGAATGGTCTCATCGATCATCGAGTGGCCGACGCGATACATCGCACCGGCGAACTCCTCGGAGATCCCGGGATTGACGTCCGGATTGTAGCCGGAAAAACCATGTGACGGACCGGGGATGGGGCCGGACATCGCTTCCGCGAACTCGGTGAACACGACCCGCTGGTATTCGGCGGTCTGGACGATCTTCGCGGCCTGAAAGATCTGCTCGTCGCTCCATTCCGGGTGAAGCGCCTTGATCCGCTCGGCCTGGAAATTGGCCTCGCGGTGCCAGACGGTGTGGACCGCGGTGATCGCCACGTTCTCGTCGGCGCGGTGGTCGCCGACGATGTGATAGGAAAGCAGCTCCTCCAGACTAAAATTCGGGTTGGGCGCGCCATCCGGGCCGACCGGAGAGGCACTCTTATCGTTCTTGTCGCCGAGCAGGATCAGATGCTTGGGGCCGAGATCACCGAAATCGACGAACCCCTTGAGGGACTTCAGTTCGACCCAAGCCTCGGCATTGGTTATCCTGCCGCTAGCGACATCGGCCAGCAGCTTATCAATGGTATCGCGAGAAACTCCGTTGTTGACAAGGATGTCGGCGTAGCTCGGCAGGCTGTCTCGCGCGATCCCGTCAGGACCCACCTCCGCCGCGCCATCGAGCAGGCGATAGGTCTTGACCCAGCCGCCATGACCGTCCGGAATTAGATCGCCGCCCGGCGTCCGCGCGCTCTCGCGCAGAAGGTATGTTATCTCTGGAGACGAGCCGTACGACTGACTCTGATCGACGAAGGGCGACGTGCTGTTAAGGTGCGTGACGCCAGTCGCGTTGTTGATGATCGGGACGCCATCGGCGTCGGTCGCCACGCTGCCGTCTGCCAATTCATCGAACCGGCCGGCCCGGTTGCCGGCCAGGAACTCGAACGCCGGCGGATTACCCTCAAGCTGCGCGAGAAGGTTGTCGGAGAGGTCGAGTTGGACGGGAGAAAGCCCTTCCGCCGCGCGGATTCGGTTCAGGCGCAGCTGAGCCGCCGTGAGCTGCTCGTTCATGTCGGCGATCGGAACCAGGTCAGAGCCGCCGCCGCGCGCGTAGAAATCGAGGCCGTGATCGAAGAACTGGCCGAAGGACATCAGGAACAAATTGTCGCCATAAGAGTTCGGCGTGCTGATCGTGTTCCCGTCCGCATCCAGCGCCTGCTGACCAATCACGTCGCTGATCAGCCGCGGATTCGGAAGAGGCGCCTTGCCATCGACGGAGGTGACCCGGACCGCGTTGGGGCTGGTCTGCGTTGCCGCCTGCGGCTCAAATTGGACCGACGCGAGGCGAAGGAATGGCTGGTCAGCGTTGCCCCAAAACGCGCGGCCCGGGATCAGATTATTGGCGAAGCCATCGACGTGCCGGGTGTGCAGAGCCGGGTCGTTCACTTGCGTGAAGAGGAAATCGAGGTCTTCCGAGCGAAGCTGGATCGAGATGGCCTGATCCGTAGTGCGACTTGCCGACGTCATTGTCGCATCCCTGTTTTGTCGTGTTCTGTCGGCGAAAGTAGCGTCGTTTCGATACTCGCGTGGTCTTCAGACCGGATTACATCGAGATAGAAGCACCATGATACCTATGCTTGATTCTAGTCTTTCTAGCACTTAGGCGCATGACAACCCACTGCGCAGCATCGTTCCAGGCGCGCTTTTCCCAAGCACATCTTAGGAGAGGCGAATCACGGCGATGCGTGTCTAAATGGCGCAGCAGGTCTGTGCGCTGGAGACAACTCTCTACCAGAATTCAATTTTGTCAAGAAGCCCGAGCGTAAAATAGATTCTTTTGTGGAGGAGCCTCTTTTCACTATAGTATTTGGGATTGATGTCCTACTCTGAAGTCGGTGAAATGTCATTCAAGCCGGCCTCCATACTAT
>JBKPOG010000199.1:0-9833 GCA_046732975.1 Pseudomonadota bacterium | reverse complement strand
TTCACTCGCCACTGCAAGCCCGCCACCCTGAACTCGGCATGCGGGTCGACTACAGCTCCGAGCAAGCGGGAGAGTCACGCCGCAGGCTGTTCGGCTGCCTGTGCGATACGTCTACCTTGGTTTGCACGGCACATTTCCCCTCGCCGTCCTCGGGCCATATCAAGCGCTGGGGAGAAGGCTTCAAGTTCGAACCGGTGCCGTAAGTTCTGGGCATAAAAGACGGCACTCGGGCCATCTCGGTCGTCCTGCGTCGTTGCTGCTTCTGGTCCGACTGCGGGCGGCCATGCAGCCTGTCGAGCGAAAGCAATCTGAACCGATCGCTCGCCGGGTGAGGAGGAGGCAACATGGGACGGCAGAAGAAGTTTTATGCGTGGGGCTACGCGGACGAGGAGCTGAGTGCAGACGAAATCAAATCGTGGGAGGGCGACGTTGCCCAACACTACGATTTATCCGGCTTCGACGTTTCGCCGCCGCCGCAGGCAGACGAGATTGCACTGCGCCCATCACGGATCGTGGTTCCTGCGGCGCTTCAGCGGATAGTACGCACAGACCACTTTACCCGTCTGGAACATAGCTACGGCAAGGCATGGTTTGATGCCTGCCGAATGTTCATGCGCTCCGTGCCCAATCCGCCCGATGCGGTTGCCTTCCCGGAAACAGAGCAGGACGTCATCCGTGTGCTCGATTGGTGTGCGCAGAGCGGCGCCAAGGTCATTCCGTATGGAGGCGGTTCTTCCGTTGTGAAGGGAATAGAGCCCGCCGAGCAGTTCGAGAAAGTGGTGACGATGTCGATGCGCCACATGGACAAGGTGCTCGAGGTCGATCCTGTAAGCCAAGCCGCCCGCATCCAAGGCGGGATCTACGGACCCCATCTTGAAGACCAACTGCGCGATACTCCGTTCACGATGCGCCATTACATGCAGGCCTACCGCTGCTCCACGCTGGGTGGTTGGATCGCAACGCGGTCTGGCGGTCATTACGCCACGCTTTACACCCACATTGATGATTTCGTGGAGAGCACGCGGACGGTAACGCCAACTGGTACGCTCGAGACGCGTCGCCTTCCTGGATCCGGTGCAGGACCGAGCCCGGATCGAATGGTGATCGGCTCCGAGGGCATCCTTGGAATTATCACCGAGGCTTGGGTGCGGCTGCGCAAGAAGCCCAAGTTCCGGATAGCCACCAGTGTACGTTTCAATAACTTCCACGCTGGGGCCGATGCAGTGCGCGGCATTGCGCAGGCTGGTCTGTATCCTGCCAATTGTCGGCTGCTGGAGGCCCGCGAGGGACTTCCTGGCACGCCGTGGCAAAGCGAAGAGTCCGTCCTGGTTCTCACGTTCGAGTCAGCCGATCGCCCGCAGGACGCCTCGATGGCCCGCGCGCTGGAAATCTGCCGAGACTGTGGCGGCGTCGCAGATCGGTCGGCGCTGGAAGATGAAAATTCTCACCGATCGGGTGCTGCCGGTGCATGGCGCAACAGGTTCATTCGAGCCCCCTACTACACCGAACACGCTGTAGCGCGCGGGCTTCTGTCCACCACGTTCGAGACCTCGATGACCTGGGAGCGCTTCCGCGATTTTCATGCCACAATCATGCAGGTGTCGCGCGAGGCGATAAAGCAGGTCACAGGCAGGGATGGCACGGTTACCTGCCGCTTCACGCATATCTATCCCGATGGGCCGTGCCTTTATTTCACCTTGGGCGGCATCCTCGACAAGCGAGTGATGCTTGATCAATGCATCTCGATATTGACGACCTGCATGACCGCCACCGTAGAGCACGGCGGCACAACCACCCACCACCATGCGGTCGGTCGCTTCCACAGGCCATTCTACGACAAACAAAGACCGGAACTGTTCGCACGCGCTCTGCGTGCCGCCAAGCGAGAGCTTGATCCGAACAGCCTGTTGAACCCTGGGGTCTTGATCGATCCTTGAAATGCCGAGAAAGAACCAGGCGCGCTGCGCAGCCTCCCGTTGGCAACGCCCGCGCAGTCAAACCAATGCGACCGGCACATCCCACCATCACGTACGTCGCGAGATGCGATTGCAAGAACCATCAGGACTGGCAGATCACGTTCACCAGCGCCTGCTGGCCGCCGCGCACCGCCTCCGCTGCGCGCCGCAACGCAGCCGGCAGTTCGGCCGGTCGCTCGACGCGTTCGCCATGACCATCATGCGCCGCGACAATCTTCTCGAAGTTGGGTGCCGGCAGATCGGCGAGCAGACGACCATCGCCATCGGCAGCCACACCATTCGCGTACATGTCCAGCGTTGCACGCCGCACCGCATTGTACAGGCCGTTGTTGAAGATCACCGTCAGCACCGGCAGGCGTTGCATCTGCGCCATGTAGTGGCAGGCGACCGGGTTGGCGAACATGTAGGCGCCGTCGCCCAGCAACGAAACCACCTGGCGCTGAGGCGCGGCAAGCTTTGCCCCGAGCGAGGCACCGAAGCCCCAGCCGAGGCCTCCGGCGTTGCTGACACCAAACAGGCTGCCTGGCGTTTCTAGCAGACAGTATTCCTGGCGAAACGAGTACTCGTTGATCACGATCGTGTCGCGATCCACCACCTCGGCCAGACAGTGGTTGAGCCAAGCCAACGTATTCTGGTCACCGCGACCCGCGCTCTCCGCCTCGCTACGCCATTGCGCACGCAATTCGGCAGAGCGCGCAACAAGCCGGACGCGGCGTGCTTCGACATACGCTCCACTGCGTCCCTGCAATGACTGCTCCAGCGCTTCAAGTACCGAGAACGCGGTTGCGGTGATTGTCAGGTCGGATGGGAACCCACGCATCGGGTAGCGGGCGTAGAGCGGATCTTCACCGATCTGAACCACGCGCGCGCCAGCCGGAGGCGACTCCTTGCTCGGCAGCCAGGGCACATCTGATTCGATGACGATCACCAGATCGGCCTCGTTCAACAGTGGCCCCGGCATCGAACCCTGGAACATCGGATGATTGGACGCGATGGCGAAGTACCGGCTGGTGTAGGGGATGACCGGCAACGCCCACTGCTCTGCCAGTCGCGACAGCACCACAGCATCGCGTGGATCCTGCCCGAGCAACCCGGTGATCACCACCGGGGCGCGCGCTTCGCCAATCCATTCGGCAAGCTGCTCGATATCCGCCGGCGACGGCACCGGCGCACGTGGCACGCTGCGATGGGCGCGAGCGCTTTCCGCTGGCATCTGCACCACTTCGCCGAGCACCTCGCGCGGCAGCGAGAGATAGACCGGGCCTTTGGGTGACGTCATCGCCAGTTCCAGCGCGCGATCCACCACGCTTGCAGCCTGATCGCCGCGCTTCATTTCGTAGTCCCATTTCACCATCTCGCGCAGCATGCCAGCCTGGTCGTACATCTCCTGCGCCCAGTGGATGTGCGCGCTACGCGAGCCTTCGGCGCCGGCTTCGGTGAATGGCGTGCGCCCAGATGTCAGCAGCACCGGAATGCGGTCGCGGCTGGCATCGATCAGCATATTGATCGAATTGGCGGTGCCAACATTGGTGTGCAGCATCACCGCCTGTGGCCGGCCGGTCACCATCGTGTAGCCATGTGCCATGGACAGCGCAGCATTCTCGTGCGGCACGACCATAGGGCGCGGAACCTTCCGGTTGCTGCGTGCGGCGCGGGCGAAGGCCTCGACAATCGGCGCGAAGTCGGTGCCAGGATTGCAGAACAGGTAGTCGATGCCGTGCGCCGCAAGCGCATCGAGGTAGTCTTCCGCCGCGATGCGGGTCTGAGGATCGTTATCCATTCGCCGCACTCCTGATGGCTTGCCAGATGCGTTCGGATGTCGCCGGCATGTCGATATGCGTCACGCCAAGAGGTGCCAGTGCATCAAGAACCGCGGCGATGATCGCCTGCGGCGATGCCATGGCGCCCGCTTGACCGGAACCCTTCACGCCAAGCGGATTGGCGTTCGTCGGCACGCCTGACAACGTCACATGAAAGTCTGGCAGGTCCTCGGCACGCGGTATGGTATAGTCCATGAACGACCCGCTAAGCATCTGACCCGATCCGGCGTCGTACACCGTGTGTTCAAGCATTGCCTGGCCGATACCCTGCGCCACGCCGCCGTGCACCTGCCCGATCGTCAGCATCGGATTGATCAATGTACCGAAGTCGTCGACTGCGCTGTAGCGTTCCAGGGTCAGCGCGCCGGTTTCGGGATCGATCTCCACCTCGGCGATGTGGCAGCCGTTCGGAAAGGTGATCAGGTCCAGCGGGTTCCAGACGTAGGTATCCAACCCGGTCGTCATGCCCTCGGGCAAGTTTGCGGGATCGCACGCAGCACGCGCAAGCGCCAGCAGATCGATGCCGCGATCCACTTCGCCCCGCACGCTGAACCGCCCGTCGGCGAACGCCACCTGCTGCACTGATGCCTGCAGCAAACGCGCGGCAATGGCGCGCCCCTTTGCCAGCATCGCGTCCACCGCCTTGCAAAGTGCCGCACCACCCATATGCATCGAGCGCGCGCCACCATGGCCGTTGCCAGCTCGCACCTTCGCCGTGTCCGCCTGCACGTAGCGGAATGCCTCGATTGGCAGCCCGAGCAGATCGGCGGCGATCTGCGCATAGGCCGTCTCATGGCCCATGCCGTTGGACTGCGTTCCCACCAGCAATGACACCGCACCGTCATCCTCGAACCGCAGTTCCGCACCCTCGTTCGGCGCACCACGAGCGGTTTCCATGAAGCAGGTTACGCCAATGCCGCGTAGCCTTCCGTTCCGCTCCGACAGCGCCCTGCGCGTCGGAAAGCCTGCACGGTCCGCAGCGACGATGGCATCGTCCAGGTTGTCGGCGAACCGGCCGCAATCGATGACGGTGCCTAGAGCTTTGCGATACGGGAACTCGCGCACCAGATTGCGCCGACGCAGCTCAATCGCATCGAATCCGCACTGCTGGGCGGCGGCATCGATCAGGCGCTCCATCATGTAGTTGACTTCGGGCTTGCCGGCACCGCGATAGGCGTCGATCGGCACGGTGTTGGTGAACACACCCTGTACATCCATAAAGATCGCCGGAATGACGTAGCCGCTGCCCATCGCGTTTGCCGGTGCGTTGGTCGAACTGCCCGGGCCACCTGAAGAGAGATAGGCACCGAGGTTCGCCACCGTCGCGACATCCAAGGCGAGGAAGCGCCCTTCCGCATCCAGCGCAAGCCGCGCACGCGTGACATTGTCGCGCCCCTGTGCGGTTGTGATAAAGTCCTCCGCCCGCTCGCTCATCCACTTCACCGGACGACCTAGCGCGCGCGCCGCCCATAGCAGCATCAGCCACTCGGGGTACAGCGCGTTCTTCACACCGAAGCCCCCGCCGACGTCGGGACAGGCGACGTGCATCTTCTCGGCGGGAACGCGAAACACGCTGTCAGCGAGCTGCGATTGCAACGCGTGCACCCCAGCTCCGGAGAACAGCAGGTGGAATCCATTCGCATCGTGGTGTGCAATCGCGCCGCGTGGTTCCAGCGCCGAGATCACGATGCGGTTGTTCACCAGCTCGAGTTCGACCACGTGTGCCGCGCCGGCGATTGCCGCCTGTACTGCGTCCTGGTCGCCCTTCTGGAAGCGATATGAGAGATTGTTCGGCGCCGCCTCCCAGATCTGTTGCGCGCCGGGCAGCAGCGCCGCGGGTCCGTCAACCACCGAAGGCAGCGGCTGATACTGAACCAACACGCCCTCCGCGGCATCGCGTGCGGCGGCCCGCGTTTCTGCCACCACGAATGCCACCGGGTCCCCAACGTGGCGCGCGCGCTCCAGGGCAAGTGCGAAGCGTGGCGGAACAACCATTGGCGCCACGCTGGCGACTGGCACTGTGCACGGCAGCGCTCCTAGCCCCGCGAGATCGGCCGCGGTGTAAACCCCAAGCACGCCGGATACCTCGCGTGCCGCCGTGGCATCGATCTTCTCGATACGGGCGTGCGCGTGTGGCGAGCGCACAACCTGCATCCAGGCGAGATTTGACAGGTCGATGTCATCGACATACTGCCCGCGCCCACTGAGAAAGCGCGCGTCTTCAAGGCGAGGTAGTGACAGGCCGCGAAAGGACATAGGCTATCCTGTAAGCCCCCCGTTTGTGTTGCAACAGGTGGACTGGCTCATGCGCGCGGTTGTGGAATAAATCGACGGAAACGGCCAGTATGACGGCGGCCGGCCCAAAGGAGCCCTCCATGCTGATCTGCCAGCTCACCGACCTGCACGTACGGCCGGTGGGGAAGCCTGCGAACCGCGTCTCAGAGACCAATGTCTTCACCGAGCGGGCATTTCGCGCGGTGGCGCGGCTTACCCCCCGTCCAGATGTGGTCGTTATCACCGGCGATCTGACCGAGTGCGGCCTCGACGCCGAATACGCCAATCTCAATCAGCTGCTGCGCAAGTTCCTGCCGATGCCGGTGTTCGTCATTCCTGGCAACCACGATCGACGCGGCAGTCTGCGCGAGGCGTTGAAGCACTTGCCGGGCGTCACCGCGGATGCGCGCTATGTGCAGTACACGGTTGATGACTATCCGGTGCGGCTGATCATGCTGGACACGCTCGTAGCGGACGCTGGCCACGGCGAACTCCGTCCCGAACAGCTGGAATTCCTGGACCGCAGCCTCACGGCCGCGCCGGACAAGCCAACCATCGTCGCCATGCATCACCCGCCATTTGCGTGCGGCATCGCGCACATGGACCGCATCAATCTGCGCAATGCAGCAGGATTCGCCGCCATCATCGCGCGGCATCGACAGGTCGAGCGCATCATCTGTGGGCACCATCACCGGCCGATCGTGGCGCGCGTTGGGTACACAGTTGCCTCGATCTGCCCATCGGTGGCGCACCAGGTAGAGATGACGCTGAACCCGAATGATCGCGGAGCCTTCATCTTCGAGCCCCCAGCGTTTCAGCTGCACCGCTGGACCGATGCGGACGGTGTTGTCTCGCATACTGTGTATGTCGATGACTATCCGGGGCCGTATCCCTTCGTCAACGATCCGGACTATCCCGGCAAGGCCTGACATACCGGTTGCCTGCTGCGATCAGCGCACTATTCTGCGGCGGACGAGGACGCAAGATGCCAAGCCGCCGCAAGATGCATTTTGTCGCTTTCCTGCTGGCGGGACCCACCGCGCACCACCATGGCGCCTGGCGTCATCCCGAAGCGGATCTCGGCTTCTTCACGCCTGAATGGCACGAGCACATTGCGCGCGTGCTGGAAGCGGGCAAGTTCGACAGTCTGTTCTTTGCCGACATCCTGGGATTGTACGATCTGTATGGCGGCAACTTCGCCAGCATCCTGCGTTGCGGTGGTCAGATGGGGCTGCTCGATCCCATCCCGACGCTGTCGATCATGTCGCGCGTGACGAGCCGCATCGGCCTGGGAGCGACGCTCTCCTCGACTTTCTATCCGCCGTACTATCTTGCCCGCTCGCTCGGCACACTTGATCTGCTGAGCGGCGGCCGGGTTGCATGGAACGTTGTCGCCTCGCACGGCCATTTGGAAGCGCAAAACTTCGGTCTGCACGAGCTGCCCGCCCGTGATGCGCGTTACGATTACGCAGACGAGGTCGTGGAGGCGGTCTGCAAGCTGTGGGAAAGCTGGGACGCCGACGCGCTGGTGCTGGACAAGCAGCTTGGCGTCTTCGCCGATCCGGACAAGGTTCACTATGCCAATTACCGTGGCCGCTGGATCAATACGCGCGGTCCGCTGACCGTGCCGCGATCGCCGCAGGGTCGGCCGGTTATCATGCAGGCAGGCTCCTCGCCACGCGGCCGCGATTTTGCCGCCCGTTGGGGCGAGCTGGTGTTCACCCTGCAGCACAGCAAATCCGATATGCACGCCTTCTATCAGGACCTGAAGTCACGTGCCGTCGCGCAGGGGCGTGCGCCGGAGCAGTGCCTGATCCTGCCTTCGATCGACGTCATCCTTGGCGAAACCGATGCGATCGCGCGCGAACGGCAGGAATATGTCAACGACCTGGTGCAGAGCGAGGCCGGCATGGCGCAGATGTCCGGCCACATCGGTATCGACTTGTCGCGCTTTGCGCCTGATCAGCCACTAGCTGACATGGAAATCGAGGCCGGATCGCGCGGCTCGCTCGAGGTCATCCTGCAGGGCACCCAGGCGCAGGGGCTGACGCTGGGCGAGGCGGCGCGCCGTTTTGCCACCAGTGAACTGTGCCCGCAGATCGTTGGGTCAGCAGAGACTGTCGCCGACCAGTTGCAGGATCTGTTCGAATCGCATGCCTGTGACGGTTTCATCCTGACGCCGACCTTGATGCCGGGCATGTTCGAACAGTTCGTGCGCGCTGTCGTGCCGTTGTTGCAGGCGCGCGGACTGTTCCGCCATGACTACGCCGGCAGGACACTGCGCGAACACTTGCAGGAGGCCTGATGCAGATTGCGGTGACCGGTGGGCTGGGGCGGCTCGGATGTTATGTCGTGCGCGCGTTGGAATCGCACGATGTGCGCGTGCTCGATATCGACACCGAAGGCGAATGCGTTCATGCCGATCTTCGTGACATTGCCGCGCTCCGTACAGCACTGCGCGGCAGCGAGGTGGTGGTTCATCTCGGCGGCATCGATCGCTCGGTTGCCACCGATGATGCAGAGACCATGCAGGTCAATGCGATGGGCACCTGGAACCTGTTCGAAGCAAGCCTGCAAGAAGGCGTTCGCCGTGTCGTCCACTGCTCCAGCAGCTCTGTGCTTGGACTCGACCACAGCAATCCACATCTTCCGCCGCGCTATCTGCCAATCGATGAAACGCACGAACTGCGTCCGACGGATGCCTATGGTCTCAGCAAGTTCTGCGGTGAGCGGATTGCGGAAGCATATTCGCGCCGCGGTCTGGAGGTGATCGTCATCCGCCCATGCTTCGTGGCATTCCCCGAGATGGCAGCATTCATGAGCGGCAGGTCGGGGCCGGAAGGGCGCTGTGAGCCGCTGCCGTACCTGCGCACCTATGTCAGTCCCGAGGATTGCGCCCGCGGTTTCGCTGCAACTGTGAGCGTCGCGTATGCCGGTTTCGAGACCTTCTTCCTCGCCGCTGCCGACACTTTTGCCGCCGAACCCACCGTCGCGCGGCTGGAGACCCTCTACGACACGCCCATTCCGGTGCGCGACCGGGCACACTTCCAGCGCAACGACCGCGCCTCACCTATCAGTCATGCTGCCGCAACAGCGCACCTCGGCTGGACTCCGACGACACGCTGGACGCCGGAGGGAATCGTCGCTTGACTGTCCACTGATCGGACGGGAGGGCGTTGGATGAACCTGAACAACCAGGTCGCGCTGGTCACCGGCGCGGCCCAGGGCATCGGCAAAGCCTCGGCGCTCGCGTTGGCAGAAGCCGGTGCGCACGTGGTGGTTGCCGACATCGACCGTCAGGGCGCGGAAGCGACCGCCGACGCCATCATGTCCACGCAGCGCAAATCGCTGGCAGTGCAGGCCGATGTCGGCGATCTGCAGCAGATCGATCGCATGGTCCGCGCGGCACTCGATCAGTTCGGCCAGATCGACATCCTGCTGAACAACGCCGGCGTGACACGTCGCGCCGATATCATGGACATCACCGAAGCAGACTGGGACCGCATCCATCGCGTCAATGCAAAGGGCGTATTCTTCTGCCTGCAACGCGTGGCGCAGGAGATGATCACGCGGCACAGCGGCCGGATCATCAACATCGCCTCCATCGCAGGGAAAGGCTATGCAGGCGCGTCGAACGTTGCCTACGCCGCGAGCAAGGGTGCGGTGATCAGCATGACCAAGCTGGCGGCACTGCAACTCGGCCACCACAACATCAATGTCAACGCGATCTGCCCGGGCGTGACGCGAACTGCGCTGTCGGACG
>JBKPOG010000198.1:0-7296 GCA_046732975.1 Pseudomonadota bacterium | reverse complement strand
GTATCGATGTCCTCTAGACGCAGCAGGAAGACTCCGCAGGCCTCGCGCGCACGGCGCCACGCCGTCAGTGCGCTGAAGGCGCTGCCGAGATGCAGGTAGCCGGTGGGGCTGGGCGCGAAGCGGGTGACGACTGACATAGGGATGCGCCACAAATAGTATGTTCACCGCCGGAGGAAGAGTGGCATGGCCGACCTGGATGGGCCGCGATGGGGTCCCGCATCGAAGACGGCACCGAAGCAGCACTTCGTGCTGTGCCACGGGTTTGGCGCCGATGGCCATGACCTCATCGACCTCGCGCCCACCTGGTCGCGCGCGCTGCCCGATGCCTTGTTCGTCTCGGTCGATGCGCCATTCCCCCACGCCTCAGGGTTCGGCCGGCAGTGGTGGAGCGTAGAGGATCGCTCGCCGCCGGTGGTCGAGGCCGGCGTGCGCAGCGCCGCCGGGTTCCTGAACGCGTTCATCGACGCGGAGTTGGCGCGGCAGCACCTGCAGGCACAGGACTATGCACTGATGGGCTTCAGCCAGGGTGCCATGACGGTGCTGTTCACCGGCCTGCGCCGCACCAGCGCGCCGCGTGCTATTCTGGCGTTCTCTGGCGCTCTGATCGCGCCGGAAAAGCTGCAGGCTGAGTTGGCCAACCACGCACCGGTATTGCTGGTGCACGGCGAGGCGGATGATGTGGTGCCAGCGCAGCGCTCACGCGACGCCGAAGCAGCGCTGCGTGCGGCAAGTTTGCCGGTTGAAGCAGTGTATGTACCGCGACTTGGTCACGGCATCGACGACACCGGGTTATCTCTGGCCTGCAGTGCGCCTTCGCCTGAAACGGACCGAGCCCACGCCGCACGGGAGAGGCGCCGCGCCAGGAACTCGATCACCGCATCGACCCGCACCGGGCGATGAGTGTTGGGCGGGGTCACGATGTTCAGCGCGACCGGTGGCATGGACCAGTCCTCCATCACCGCCTGCAATCTTCCGGCTGCGAGATCCTCCCAGACAAGGAATTCAGGCTGCACCGCCACGCCCAGACCCGCGAGCAACATCGGTGTCAGCACATCGCCATTGTTGGCTCGAAGCGGGCCATGCGGCGAGATGGAAAATTGCTCGCCAGAGGCGTGCGTGAAACGCCAGCGATCGGGCGTTGGCAGGTTGGCATATCCTAGGCAGGCGTGCCCGGCGAGATGCCTCGGATGTAATGGACGCCCGTGGCGCTCGAAATACGTGGGCGCGCCGATCAGCAGGCGTCGGACCTGGCAGATGCGCCGGGTCCTCAAGGTCGAGTCGGCAAGCGCCGCGATCCGCAATGCAAGATCGAACCCGCCGCCGATCAGATCGACCTGCTCGTCCGCCAGATGCAGGTCAACCGATAGCAGCGGATAGGCAGCGAATAGATCCGGCAGCAGGGGCGCAACGTTCGCGATCCCGAACGACATAGGCGCAGCCATTCGCACCAAGCCATGAGGCATATCGGCCTGTGACATGGCCTCGTTTTCCAGCGCCTCTCCATCGGCCAGAATGCGCGCGGCGCTGGCCGCAGCGCGGCGTCCGGTGTCGGTCAGTGCCAGGCGCCGCGATGTGCGGTTCAGCAGTGATGCGCCGATCCGCCTCTCCAAGCGCGCCACAGCCTTTGACGCCGTCGCGTTTGATAGCCCGAGATCGGCTGCGGCGCGCGCAAACGAACCGGTCTCCGCCACCTTCGCGAACACCGCCCAGGCCTCCAGGTCGGGCAGACGGGGCATAGCATTCCAGAAACGATGGATTTCCATTGTTTCTCTTTTGTGGCTCTCCCACCAGCCCGATTTAAGCGGAGCCAAGAGAGGCTAAGGAGAGATGCCATGATCGAACTGAGACCCTATGACAGTCTGGGAGGCGGCCATCACGGCTGGCTCAACACCAAGCACCACTTTTCATTTGCGGACTACAATGATCCGGACCGAGTGCATTGGGGCGATCTGCGCGTCTGGAACGACGACGAGATCGCGCCGCAGAGCGGTTTCCCGCCGCACCCGCACGCCAACATGGAGATCATCACCTATGTCAGGCAGGGTGCGATCACACACCAGGACAGCCTGGGAAACCGCGGGCGTACCCAGGCTGGCGACGTGCAGGTGATGAGTGCCGGCAGCGGCATCCAGCATTCGGAGTACAACTTGGAGCCTGAGACCACCAAAATCTTCCAGATCTGGATCATGCCGCGCGGCAAGGGGGGCGAACCATCATGGGGTGCCAAGCCTTTCCCAAAATCGGATCGGGCCGGGCGCTTCGTTCCCCTCGCGAGCGGTACGGCATCCGACGATGAAGCACTGCCGATCCGTGCGGACGCCCGTGTATCCGGGGCGACGCTGGCGGCTGGCCAGACCGCGGAGTACGACCTGAGCAAGGGCCGCAAAGCATACCTGGTCCCGGCCTCGGGCATCGTTGAGGTGAATGGCACGCGCGTTGTGGCTCGCGACGGCGCCGCTATCCAGGATGAGACATTGCTGCAGGTCAGAGCGATCGAAGATGCGGAGATCGTTCTGGTTGAGACTGTCTGACGCTTGCGGAGGTGGGACGATTATCGAGCAGTCTGCCGCGGAGCCCGTTTGCCCCTCGCCGCCGTGCAGGGGATCGGTTGGCACTGCGCGCCGGTCCGCAGGGCGCTCGGATCCTGTGGCCGGGCGGTGCGGCGATGGATGGACCACGTCATCTGTTCTGGAATTTCGTTTCCTGCAGCCGCGAGCGGATCGAGCAGGCCAAGGTCGACTGGACAGGCGGCCGCTTCGGCAAGGAGGCCGGCGACGGAGTATATTCCATTGCCTCAATGACACTTCGGCTAAGTCCATGACGACGGTATGAATCCACCTCTGCCTTGGCTTGCGACACGCGGCGCGCTCTGCGATAAACGGAACGGTTCTCGGCGGCGCACAATATTTGGCGGGTCGCTCACGAGCTTGCCCCCAGCCCTTGCGCTGCCGACGCAGAGGAGCGGCGTTTGCCAGACGGTGGCCAATTCTATCCTGCGCTGGTGCTGAACGCGGACTTCCGACCACTGTCGTATTTCCCGCTGTCGCTCTGGTGCTGGCAGGATGCGGTGAAGGCAGTGTTTCTCGACCGAGTCTCCGTGCTGTCGGAATACGAAACCGAGGTGCGGTCCCCCTCCGTCACCATGAAGCTGCCGAGTGTCATTGCGCTGAAGGACTACATTCCGTCGGCGCGACGCCCAGCCTTCACCCGGTTCAACGTGTTCCTGCGCGACGCCTTCGTTTGCCAGTATTGCAGCGCTCGATCCCCTGCCCATGATCTGACGTTCGACCACGTCGTGCCGCGCAGTCGTGGCGGTCGCACGACATGGGAGAACGTCGTCACCGCCTGCGGTGACTGCAATCTTCGCAAGGGCTCCCGCCTGCCGCGCGAGTGCGCTATGTTCCCGCGCTCCAGCCCGCGCCAGCCGACCACCTGGGAGTTGCAGGACAACGGGCGCGCCTTCCCACCGAACTACCTGCACGAAAGCTGGCGTGACTTTCTGTATTGGGACAGCGAACTGGAGAGCTGAGCGGTTCAATCGCGCCGCGATGCATGCGATACGACGCTCATGGCCGAAGTCCCGCCGGCGGAGCTTTTCGCCGCCCTCCGCCGCATGGGCTTGCTCAAGGCCGATGCAACCGCGCGCGGGGAACGACTGACGGGTGGCGTCTCATCCGATATCTGGCGGATCGACCTCCCTGCTGGGCCTGTCTGCGTCAAGCGCGCACTGGCGAAGCTGCGCGTGGCAGCGGACTGGCAGGCGCCGGTCGAGCGCAACCGTTACGAGGCGCGCTGGATGCGATGCGCGGCCGCTGCCGTGCCCGGTGCGGCGCCCCGGCTATTCGGCGTGGACGAGTCCAGCGGGACACTCGCGATGGAGTTTCTACCCACGGATCGCTACGCCCTGTGGAAGACCCAACTGCGCGATGGCAATGCCGATCCGAAGTTCGCCGCGCGGGTGGCACAAGCCCTGGTCGGCATCCATGCCGCAACGGCGGCGGACCTGAGCGTCGCGTCGGCATTTCCCACCGACGCCATCTTCTATGACATCCGGCTTGAGCCATATCTCGTCGCCACCGCGCGCGCCCACCCGGACTTAGCGCAACAACTGCACACGCTCGTGACAACGACGCAGGTCAACAAGCACGCGCTGGTGCATGGCGACGTCAGTCCGAAGAACATCCTGCGTGGATCGGATGGCCCGGTGTTCCTGGACGCCGAGTGTGCGTGGTGGGGCGATCCCGCCTTTGACCTGGCGTTCTGCCTCAATCACCTGCTGCTGAAGTGCCTGTGGACACCTTCTGCCACGCTTGGCTTCCTTGCCTGCTTCGACGCGATGGCCAACGCATATGTTGCGCGCGTCACTTGGGAAGGTCCAAGCGCTCTTGAGACGCGTGCCGCACACCTGTTGCCCGGGCTGTTCCTTGCCAGGGTGGATGGCAAGTCGCCGGTCGAATACATCACCACCGAGCAGGACAGGAATCGGGTCAGGCGTGTCGCACGGGCGCTGCTCACCCACCCGGTGGAGACTCTCGGCGACGTCCGCCGTGCCTGGACAAAGGAACTTGCCGGATGACCGATGCGACAATTGCGTTTGTGCATGGCCGCCGCGTGTGGGACAGCCGCGGCCGACCGACAGTGGAAGCCGAAGTGCTGCTCGAAGGCGGCGGCGTCGGGCGTGCGATCGCGCCAGCCGGCGCATCGACCGGCACCGGCGAGGCACTCGATCTGCGCGACGGCGGCGATGCGTTCGGTGGTTATGACGTGACCCGCGCGGTTGCGCATGTGAACGGCGAGATCTTCCGCGCCATCTCGGGCTTTGATGCCGCGGACCAGGCGGCGCTGGATCGTCGGCTGATCGACCTGGACGGAACACCCAGCAAGTCACGCCTCGGCGGCAATGCCGTTGTGGCCGTTTCCATGGCGGTCGCCCACGCCGCCGCCGCAGCTGTCGGCCAGCCGTTGTATCGCTATCTCGGCGGCCCCGATGCGCAAATGCTGCCGCTGCCGCAGATTCAGATTTTTGGCGGCGGCGCGCATGCCGGGCGGCGCGTCGACATTCAGGATTTCCTGATTGTCTGTCCCGCAGCGATTAACTTTGCCCAGGCACTGGACTGGACCGCCGAAGTGTACCGCGCCGCCGGGGAATTGATGAAGGAAGCAGGAACGCTGCAGGGCGTTGCCGACGAAGGCGGCTGGTGGCCCGCGTTCTCCACCAACGAAGAAGCCCTGGAAATGCTGGTACGCGCGATCGAGCGCGCCGGCTTTACCCCTCGCAGCCAGGTTGCCATCGCACTCGATGTCGCAGCTTCCGAGTTCGGTCGCGGCGGCAAATACAAGCTGGCGCTGGAGGACAAAGAACTCGACAGCGACGGGATGGTCAAGCTGCTGTCCGGCTGGATTCGCCGCTATCCGATCGTGTCCGTCGAGGACCCCCTAGCCGAGGACGATGACGTCGGCTTTGCCGCTTTCACCCACGAAGTCGGCAAGCGCGTGCAGGTGGTGGGTGACGACTTCCTGGTCAGCAAGGCATCGCGCGTGCGCGAGGCGGCATTGCGCGGTGCTGCCAACGCGGTCCTGCTGAAACCGAATCAACGCGGCACGCTGACCGAGACACGGGAAGCGTGGGAGGCCGCGAAGGAGGCTGGCTTCGCCGGCATCGTGTCCGCGCGCTCCGGCGAGACGGAGGACGTGACGATTGTGCATCTCGCGGTCGGCTGGAGCGTCGGCCAGCTCAAGGTCGGCAGCTTCGCCCGCAGCGAACGCATGGCGAAATGGAACGAGGCGCTGCGCATCGAGGAGGCACTCGGCTCCCGCGCGCGGTTCGCCGGCAGCAGCGTCCTGGGACGCTCGAAGTAGATGGGTCTACAGAAAGGAAGAACTCCCCCTCCCCTCGCGGGAGGGGGCCGGGGGGAGGGGGCGCCTTGAATGTCCTGTTCCACTACGCCGCAGGACCGGATCTCGTGGCCCGGCTCTCCGCCATCCCTGACCTGGACATCATCGTCTGCCCCGAACACGACAACGCGGTGCTGGCACGGGCCCTGCCGGATGCCGACGTGCTCTGGCATGTACTGAAGCGCTGCACATCAGACATGATCGCGGCCGCGCCTAAGCTGCGGCTGATCCAGAAGATCGGCGTCGGCGTCAACACGATCGACCTGGACGCCGCGAAGGCGCGGGGCATCGCCGTGTGCAATCTGCCGGGCACCAACGCTCGCGCAGTGGCAGAGTTAACCCTTGGGCTGATGCTTGCGGTGCTGCGCCGGCTGCCGCGCTTCGACGGAGCCATGCGGCGCGGCGAGTGGTCGGACCCCGACCTGCAGGATGGCATCGGCGAACTCGGCGGGCGCACAGTCGGGCTGGTGGGCTACGGCGCCATCCCGCGCCTGCTCGCACCGGTGCTGATCGCCCTCGGCTGCCGGGTGATCTACACCTCTCGCACGCCCCGGTCCGACGCGATCGGCGATTATCGCCCGCTGGATGCACTGCTGGCCGAGGCCGACGTGGTCAGCCTGCACGTTCCGTTGGTTCCCGAGACGGAGCACCTGATCGACGCAGCGGCATTGGCGCGGATGAAGCCCGCTGCGGTGCTGGTGAACACCGCACGTGGCGGTTTGGTCGATCAGACAGCCCTGACCGAAGCCTTGGCGAACGGCAGGCTTACCGGCGCGGGACTGGACGTGTTTGTGCACGAGCCGCATGACGCATCCGAACCGCTGTTCCAATTGCCGAACGTCGTGCTGACCCCGCATATCGCCTGGCTGACCACCGGCACATTCGATCGCAGTTTTGCGCTGGCGGCCGAAAACTGCCGTCGCCTCGCTGCCGGCGAGCCGCTGTTGCATCGCGTGGTTTGAGACGCACTCCTCCCGCGCTGATCGTTTGGCTCATCATCTGCTATGCGTTCCTGTATGTGCCGATCGGTTTTCTGGTCGCGCTCAGCTTTAACGCTTCCAGGCTGGTCACTACCTGGGATGGCTTCTCGCTTCGCTGGTACGCCACCCTCTGGCACGATGACGCGCTGATCTCTGCCGCCCTGCTGTCGCTGCGCATCGCCGCAGCCTCGGCGACGCTGGCATTGATCATTGGCACGCTGGCCGGCTACGCGCTGGCGCGGTTCGGCCGCTTTCGCACCCGTATGGCGCTGACCGCAACCTTGGCGGCCCCCTTGGTCATACCGGAGGTGATCACCGGCCTGTCGCTGCTGCTGCTGTTCGTCGCGCTGCAACAGAACATCGGCTGGCCAACAGGTCGTGGAGCCGGCACGGTGACGCTCGCGCATGCATCGGTCTCCGT
>JBKPOG010000197.1:0-15728 GCA_046732975.1 Pseudomonadota bacterium | reverse complement strand
TGAATGTCATCGACATTCCGTCGGCCAATTACTTCTATGGCGCTGCCATGCCGTTCGTGCCCACCAATCCGGAGGAGATCGTCGAGCGGATCCGCGCTGAAGCGGTCGAAGCTGCCAAGCCAGTCGAGGCCGCGTTCCGCGAAAGCCTGCGCCGCAACGGCATCGAAGGTGAGTGGCGCCTGGTCGAGGGGCCTCCGCCAGCCACCGTCGCGCTGCATGCGCGCTATGCGGACCTTACCATCGTCGGCCAGCCCAACCGCGAGGAACCTCAGGACGCGGACGCTGTCCTGGTGACGACGGTCATGACCTCGGGTCGCGCAGTGTTGGCTGTGCCGTTCGCCGGCGATTTTCCCATAATCGGCGAGCATGTCCTGGTGGCATGGAATGCGAGCCGGGAGGCCGCCCGCGCTTTGAACGATTCGCTGCCCCTGCTGCTGAACGCCAAGCGGGTCACCGTCCTGGCGATCAACCCACAGCGGGGGGTCGGCGTCCACGGCGATGTCCCGGCCGCCGATATAGCACTGCACCTCGCCCGGCACGGGTTGAAGGCGGAAGCGGCGCATACCGTCGCAAGGGACATTGCCGACGGCGAGGCCCTGTTGTCGTATGCCGCTGATATTGGTGCCGATCTGATCGTCGCGGGCGCCTATGGTCATTCGCGCGCCCGCGAGCTGGTGTTCGGTGGCGTCACCCGCACCCTTATCGCAGAGATGACGGCGCCGGTGCTGTTCTCGCACTAGTTGCTACGACCAAGAGGGCGAAGGACATTGCTCGGAGCGGATGGCGCCGCCGCGTCACCCAAGCGCATCGATGACGGCGGACCGGGGCCACTCTGGCGCGTGATACTCGACTTTAAGGGCTCCGATCCGACAGAGGCCTGGACACGTCCATCACCGTTTCACGAGTAATCACGATAATGGCGGAGGCTATAACCTTCATCCTGCGCAATCTGCCTGCCTTTCTGATGGCAGCGGCACTCGTGATCGGCGCACTGCGGCATGACCGCCAGCCGGCGGCGGAACGGCTCCTATCATGGATCCTGCTGCTGCCGGTCGGCGTTAGCGGTCTATGGGCAGCCATATTCCATCTCTTCTTCCCCGACGTGTCCGCCGGGGACATCGGATGGCAACCAAGCCCATTCCAGTTCGAAGTCGGCATGGCTGACCTGGCGATCGGAGCAACTGCGGTCGCATCTTTCTGGTGCAGTCTTCCTTTCAAGGCAGCGATCGTGTGGGCGTCGTCGATATTCCTGCTGGGGGATGCGGTCGGCCATGTCCACCAGATGTTGGCGGCCGGCAATTTCGCGCCGGGCAATGCGGGCACGCCGTTCTTCATAGACGTCATCGCGCCGGCCATATCCATCGTAACGTTGGTGGTAGCGTATCGGCGGCCGCGCTGAGTTGAGCTGAGGCCGCTCCGCTGCGATCGGTACGCGCCAATCACCAGGCGAAGCGAGGAACCGATGCAATCGGCGCCAATACCGCATCCCTTGCAATGGCTTCGGCACGCGCGAGATCGTAGCCGCCGTTTCCGTTCGTCAATGCATCTGCATGGATGCCGCTGAGCACCCAGCAGGCGGCCAGGTCAACGCCTGCCGCGCCAGCGATATCCGTATGCAGCGCGTCGCCGACCGCCAGAACACGCTGGACGGGAAGGTCGAGGCTTTGCAGCACAGGCTGGTATATCGCCGGATCCGGCTTGCCGATGGACCGGACATCGCCTCCGAGCTCCTGGTAGCGCAATGCCAAGGATCCGGCGCATAGCACGCGCACACCGCCTCGGATCACCTGCAGATCGGGATTGGCGCAGATCATCGGCAGATGATGGTGTGCGCAGTCCTGCAGCAACTCTTCGAACTCCGCCATATCCGTCGGGTTCCGGTGGTCGTCGGGGCCGGTATTCAGCACGAAGTTGGCATCCGACGGCTGCATGACTTTGCTCAGCGGCAGGCCTTCGATAACGCCATTATCGCGCTCGGGACCGAGATGGAACACGCGTGTTCCGAGTTCCGCCCACCAAAGATCAGGCGGACGCTGCAGGGCGCGACGCACCGCCTCGCCGCTGGTCAGGATGTCGGTATAGAGATCGTCCGGGATCCCCATCCGTTGCATCAGCGCCTGCGCAGCGTCGTTCGGCCGCGGGACGTTGGACAGCAGCAGCGTGCGCTTCCCCGCGTCGCGCAACCGCGTGAGGCAGTCCACTGCATGCGGGAACGCATTCACTCCGTCATGAATGACGCCCCAGAGATCGAGGATGAAGCCGTCGTAGCGATCGGCAAGCGGAGCGAAACCGGGCAGATGTTCCATTGGCGTCATTCTGCCAGATGTCGCGCGTCGCTGCCCACAGCGTCCTCCACGCGATGGAATCCTGCGCTGCGCATGCGGTTGGCCAGTTCGCGTTTGAGCCGTGGGATCAAGGCCGGCCCAGAGTAGGCAAACCCGGTATAAAGCTGCACCAGCGACGCACCCGCTTGAAGCTTTGTCAGCGCCTGCTCGCCATTGGACACGCCGCCGACGCCGACCAGCACGAGTCGGCCGCGCGCCAGAAGATACGCGCGTGCCAGGACCGAAGTGGACAGCCGGAATAACGGCTCGCCGGACAACCCGCCGGCCTCGCCCGCATATCGCGACAGCAGGCCAGCCGGGCGCGAGATGGTTGTGTTCGACACGACCAATCCCTGCACGCCATGCTCGACACAAGTCTCCACCAGCGCTTCCAGGGCTGCACCGGCAATGTCCGGCGCGATCTTGACCAGGAGTGGCGGCCGCTGCGGAACGCCCTCGGCGACGGCGCTAAGAATGCCGCGCAACTGCGCCTCGCCCTGTAGGTCTCGCAATCCAGGCGTATTCGGCGACGACACGTTGATGACCGCATAGTCTGCGTGTGGGGCCACCGCGGCGATCAGCGCGGGATAGTCGCGTTCGGGATCGGCCCCTTCTTTGTTGATGCCGACATTGGCGCCGACGATCGTGGACCCACGCGGCCGGCGCGCAAGCCGCCGCAGATAGGCATCGATGCCGGCATTGTTGAAGCCCATACGGTTGATCACCGCACTGTCCTCTTGCAGGCGGAACAGCCGCGGCCGCGGGTTGCCCGATTGCGGTCGCGGCGTGACGGTGCCGGTTTCCACAAATCCAAAGCCCAGCCGTGCCAGTGCAGCAACCGCGACCGCATTCTTGTCGAACCCCGCCGCGAGTCCGATCGGATTGGCGAAACGACGGCCGAGCACCTCGATCGCGAGGGACGGATCGTCGGTGGTGGTGGCGCGGCCGGCGAGCCCCAGCCGCAGCGCCAACAGCGCGATCTCGTGTGCCCGTTCCGGATCGAGCCGTCGCAACAAGGGCAACAAGGCAGATGCGGAGGCCGTGCTCATTGGTGATGGGCTTATGCTCGCCGGAAAGGTCCGCTGAAAAGGTTCGCACGCGGCGGCAGACGACGTAACCTCAGCGCCGGGAGCAAGGAAACACGCGGTGCCAAGTGCTGAACCCGAACGGTTCGATGTCGTCTATCTGGTGCTCAGCGGCACCTCGACCGCCGCCCGCTGCCCCGAGATTCTGCACGGCCTGGTTCAGCTGGGCTTTGCCAGCGTGATCGCCATTCCGACGCCGAACGCCTCGCGGGTCGTCGCGCCGCGCGAGCTTGCGGATGTGCAGGGTGCGCAGGTGGTCGAGTCGTATTTCGACCTCGCAATCCGCCCGCGCCCGCCACGTGGCGTCGTGCTGTTCGCGCCGTGCAGCTTCAACTCGCTGAACAAGCTGGCACACGGCATCGCCGACAGCCTGGCGCTGTCCGTGGTGGCCGAAGCGATCGGGCGCGGCACTCCTGTTGTCGTCGGCCCGTCGTTGAACCAGCCACTGCTGGATCACCCTGTGGCGCAGGCGTCGCTCCAGACCTTGGCCCGGTGGGGGGTGACCGTTGTGCCGCCTGTCGATGCGGGCGAAGGGCCTCGCCTCGCACCATCGTCGCATTTGTTTGAGGCCGTTCGCCCGCACGTCGCCCGCACGACATAGCCAAGGGAGACCGCGCAACCGTTGGGCCGCCGCTTCGTTGTCGGCGTGCACGACAGGAGTTGCTATGGCTCGCCGACACCGTGCCCTGGCCTGGGTGCTGGGGTTGGGCCTTTCGGTTCTGGCGATCGTTGCCGCCGCCGTGATCTGGGGCGGCGATCTGCTGATCCCTCTTGTCGCTGCCCGCGCCGGCGCCGCTTTGGGAAGGCCGGTGTCGATCGGGCATTTGCAAATTCGGCCTGGGCGGATCGTCACGGTCACCGCGCAGGACGTGACCATTGGCAACCCGCCGGATTGGACCGGCGAGCCGCTGGCACGGATACCGAGCCTGCGCGTGCAGATCGACGCCTGGGACTACCTGCGCCACGGGAGGCTGGTGGTCCCCCTTGTCGCAGTTGAGCGCCCGCAGGTCGCTGCGACCCAACTGCCTAACGGAGCGGTCAACTACAAATTGCAACTGGCGGCCAGCAGCGGGGGTGGCGCGCAGCTTGGCGAAGTGCGCATCGAGGATGGGCAGGCCTTCATTCGTCTGGCGAAGCTGAAGGCCGATGTGACCGTTGGCATCGCAACCCGAGATCAGGGCGAGCAGGCTCAGATCGTGGCGGACGCGCGGGGCACCTACAATGCCCAACCGATCACCGGACACATGGTCGGCGGTGCGCTCTTGTCGCTGCGAGACACCGCGCATCCCTGGCCAATCGACCTTCGCGTGCAGAATGGACCGACCGAAGTGAGTCTGGTCGGAACAATGCGCGATCCGCTGGCGATGCAGGGTGCCGATCTCAAGCTGCACTTTGCTGGACCCGACATGTCGCTGCTTCGCGCGATCACCGGTTTGCCCCTGCCGCAGACTCCACGCTACCAAGTGACTGGTCAGCTCGACTTCGCCGAGCACCGCGTGCGACTGCGCGACTTCTCCGCGCGTGTCGGCAACTCTGATCTGGCGGGCACAATCGCCGTCAACGCGGACAACGAGCCACCGGAAATGACGGCCGATCTGCACTCGCGCAGTGTCGATCTTGCCGATCTCGGCGGCTTCATCGGTACCACGCCGGGACGAACGAATACCGCGGGTGAAACACCGTCGCAGCGCACGGCGGTGGCGCGGGCGGAAAGCAGCCCGAGGCTGATCCCGGACACACCGATCAGCGTGCCAAAGCTGCGGTGGGCGAATGTCCACCTACAGTACCAGGGCCAGTCCATCCAAGGACGGTCTATGCCGTTGGACAACCTTGACCTGAAGCTCGACATCGTTGACGGCCAGGTCTCGCTGCATCCGCTCAGCTTCGGCATTGGCACAGGTCGCATCACCGGCGACATCGGGTTGGCACCGGAGGGTGATCAAACCCATGCCAGGGCGGCCATTGAATTTCAGCGAGTCGACGTCTCTCGATTGATGGCAGCGACTCATGCCTTTGAGGGTGTGGGAACAATCAGCGGCTCCGCCAAGGTTGACGGCGCCGGGAGCTCGTTCGCCCAGATGCTCGGTAATGGCACTGGCGATCTGAAACTGGCGATGGTCGGCGGCGATCTCAGTGCGGTGCTGGTCGATCTTTCGGGCCTGGAATTCAGCAACGCCTTGCTCTCTGCGCTGGGTATGCCGCAACGGACACGGGTCGAGTGCTTCATCACCGATGCAGGCTTGCAGCGAGGCAAATTTCAGCTCCATGCATTTATCCTGGATACCGACGAGGCCATCGTGACCGGCACCGGTGGGGCGGACCTGCGCAATGAGGCTGTCGATGTAAAGTTGCGCACCGCCGCCAAGCACTTCACCATCGGCTCGCTGCCGGCACCGATAAACATTGGCGGCACGCTGAAACATCCGAGCATCATGCCTGGGGCCGAGCTCGCGGTACGCGGCGGGCTTGTTGCCGGACTCGCGGCGATACTCCCACCGCTTGCCGCGCTGCCGACCATTCAGTTCGGTACTGGCGATGATCATCACTGCGATCGCATCCTGGCGCAGGCGAAGCAACAACCCGGCGGTCAGCGGCTTCCGGGGCCCAGGGCGCGGGAGAACGCTCGCTAGTTGCTTGGCTCAGCACGTTGCCAGGTGACCAGGGTCAGATTGTGCGCGGGGTCCAGCAACTGAACCGGGCCGGGTTGGAACCCATGCTGAGCCAGGACTTCCTCGGGCCGCCGGGCCGGCACTTCGGGAAACACGGGTCGGCCACCCGGCAGCCAAACTCCAGGCGCCCGGGTCAGATGGAATACGTCGAACAGGCTTAGGAACAGACCGAACACATCGGTTCCGCCGATGACCCCGATCCGAGCCTTCGGCTCGTGCAGGTCAGCCAGGGCTTCATCGAACGACGCCCCCGCAGGATTCCAGTACCGCGCCCTGCTGTTCGAGCGATGCGGCTCGACGCCCGCAACTCGCGTGGTCAGGATAAGTCGCTGACGCAGTGGCGAACGTGCAAAGCGATCCTGCGAATGCCGTCCATGCACCACGACATCGTCCGCATCGAGACCTTGCTCGAAGAAACGCTGATCAGCACTGAACTTGAGTGCATCGGGCATGTGGCGCGTGGCATCTGCCAGCATCCCGTCCTCTGATACGATCGCATAGCCTTCAACAAATCGGCCGCCGGGCATGCAGGTTACTCCTCTGGTCAGGATCTTCGTTGCTTCGGTGTAGAACGGCACCCCGTACACAGGGTTGTGCGGGGATCAGCGAGAACGGTCTCGTGAGCAGGGGCGAACGCGGTCGGCGCCAAAGAGGTTGCCAAGCTCATGCAGGAGACACCGGAGGAGGAGAAGAAGAAGGCCGATAGCTTGCTGAACGATTTGGCGAAGCGTGGCATCAATCAGCAAGCGGTCCAACAGGCAGCCTAACGAGGCGCGCTATGCGCCATCGGCGAGCGGCCGATGGCGCTTTCCTGTTGTGCTGTGTGCCAGCGACCCTTCGGCTGACTGCACCGCACGCAGTACCTTCATCGCATCCGCTAATGCCCCGACATCATGTGTGCGAATAAAGTCTGCACCGCGCAGGGCGGCACAGATTTCTGCCGCCAATGTCGCCGAACCGGTTCGCGCCGCATCAGACTGCCCGGTTACGTTCCGCAGGAACGACTTGCGAGACATCGAGACCAACAACGGCAGATCGAGGGCACGCTTGATACGGTCGATCCCGGCAAGTGCAGCGAACGACGCATAGGGGTTCGCGCCGAGAAAGAACCCCATCCCAGGATCAACGATCACACGCTCACGCGCCACACCCGCAGCCTCCAGGACAATGAGCCGCTTTTCGAAGAAGCGAATGATGGTATCAACGACATCCGAAACTGGTATGTCCGCGCGTGTGATACGGTTCGGGCCATGCAACGAGTGCATCGCGATCAGCCGGCATGACGATGCGGCGAGCGCTTGATAGATGGTCGCGTGCGGAAAGCCATGGATGTCGTTCAGGAACGCCACACCGCGCGATAGAGCGTAGAGCTGCACCTCCGGCCTGAATGTGTCGACGGAGACCAAAGCGCCACGCGTGTGAAGATGCGATATGACGGGGGCGAGACGCTCTATCTCGGTGTCGACCGAGACCCGAGCAGCATCTGGGTTGCTGGCAATCGCTCCTAGGTCGATAACGTCGGCGCCTGCTTCCAGCAGAGTGTCTGCCTGTGCAATGGCAGCCCGTCGGTCGAGGAAACGTCCCCCGTCGGAGAACGAATCCTCTGTGATGTTCACTATGCCCAACAGCCGTGGCGAAGGCATGCCCTTGTTGCTCGCGCCTCAACAAACGCCGATCGGCATTTGAGCATGCCGAGGAGGGTTGTCCAGAGCCGACCCGGTGAACCCGGCCGCTGATAGCCTCGAGGGATTATCCGCTATAGGCTGCGGGTGTGCGGGAGTTGCGTTCGGTTCCGGCATCACCGAAAGGAGGAAAATCCATGGCATTTATCCGGCACGTTGCTATTGCGAGCAAGGACCCTGCGGGCACCGCCGAGTTCTATAAGCAGCACTTCGACCTGAAGGAGCTGTATCGACAGCCGAAGGACACCGGCGAGGACGGGGTCTGGCTCAGCGACGGCTACATCTATTTCGCGATCCTCAAGCATGGTCCCGATACACCCAAGCTTGGGCCTGATCAGTCCTCGGACTACTGCGGCATTCACCATATCGGTTTCATGGTGGACGATCAGCGGGCAAAGGTGGCGGAACTGGAGGCGTCGAACGTTCCTCACGTGCAAGACAATCCAGCAGGTCAGCAAAGGACCAGTCTGATCAGGAATGCGCCTAATGAGAAGTTCATCGGACCCGACTGGGTGCACTTCGACGTCCGTGAGAAAGGCTGGAATGAGGCCATCCGCTCGAATACTCAACTTTATGAGCTGAGGCCGGTAACCTCCGACCGCTAGGCGGAGCGACGAGACTGGGTGGCAGGATACAGCACTTGCCGCTCCGTTCCTGTTCGAGCGTCAAAGGCGTATGGAGACTTGACCAGCTCTTGCATCAATTCGGTCGTCACGTAGGAATTTGTATTGTACTTGAACCCACAATACTCCGGGAGAGCGTCCATGGATCGTCTGGAATTCGAGGCTGAGCTGCGGCGCGAAGGCTATAGCATTGTAAACAGCAGCCTGAAGCCGAACATGGTGGCAGAGAACCATTGCCACGACTTCGACGCCAAGCTTCTGGTCCTTGGCGGTGAGATCACCATCACCCGGGACAACAAGCCGGAGACGTTCCGCGCGGGCCAGTGCTGCGCGGTGCCTGCGGGCTGCATGCACGCCGAATATGTCGGTCCCGAGGGCGTGGCCTTCTTGTCCGGGCGCCGCCGCAATGGCGGACCGCTGACCCGTGAGGCATTTGAAAGTGATCTGCGGCGCGAAGGGTACGAGGTCGTGCACGGCGGGCAACAGGCAGGTCATGTCGGCGAGCCCCACGCACATGATTTCGACGTTCGGATTATGGTTCTGGGTGGGGAGATCACCCTCATCAGGGATGGCAAGCCCGAAACCTTCCGTGCCGGCGACCACTGCGAAGTGCCGGCGGGCTGCGTGCATGGCGAACAGGTGGGGCCGGAAGGCGTCGCCTATATCGCGGGAAAGGCCAACCGCCGCGCCGTTGCGAGCTTATAGAGGATCTTGCGGCAGACAGCCGCGATCCCTCCAGCAGTGCCCCCAACAGAACCTCACCGAAACGTAATCGCTGTCGCCAAAATCCTGCCGTTACATATGCAATCTATGAACCTGCTCACCTCCGAGATACCAGTCGGAGGCCACCGACTCATTAAGGAGGAGCCGAATGCGCCTTGTGCTGCTGCCCCTGGGCGTCTGTCTCGCGGCCTGCACCGTGCACACCTATGAACCCGCGCCTCAGCCCGCGCCAACCACGATCGTCGTGCCCCCGGCTCCCGGCTCGGTCGGCACCGTTGTGACGACGCCTCCGCCTCCACCACCACCTGGTTCCACGATCATCCGATCGCCGTAACGAGTATCCCGCCGCCCCCTCGACGTTCATCCCAAGCATCGCCGGACAACCCGCCACTGCCGGAGGGTATGGTGGGTCCGGCAGGGTTTTGAGGCCTGTGACCCCGCCGTGTAAAAGCCGGCTGTTTTTTTGCGTCGAAAGCTTGGCGACTGTGGTCTACTTCCGCCCGGTGAAGCCGCCAGATGAAACAGTCGGTGTAAGCGGGGGAGATAAAACGTCATGGTGCACGATCCGCGTATTGTCCGCGACGAGGCTCAGATCGAGGTCCTGCGCCAAACTATTCCCGACTGGATCAGGCACATGCGGCGACCGCCCACACCGTCGCTGATGCCAGGCTTTGGGCCACTGGAAGGCATCCGCGCAGTCGGTACCGGTATCTTGGTGGCGCAGCCGTATATCGGCACCAAGCTCGCCGAATTTGGCGCCGAGGTGATCCATGTCGAACGTCATGGTGGTGATACTTTCCGCGTCACAGCGCCCTTCATCACACGCGGCGGTCGTCCGCACGGGGCAGACGAGGCGGAGGTGGCGAAGAACAAGCTATCCCTTGGCCTCGATCTGAGGCACGCGCGCGGGCGCGAGGTGCTGATGGCGCTCTGGAAGATTTCGGATGTATGGATGGAATCTTCCGCGCCTGGCACGCTTGAACGCATCGGGCTGACCAACGAGTTGGCGCTCGCCGTCAATCCGCGTTTGGTTATCGTGCGGATCAGCACGTACGGCCAATACGGAGAGCCGGATTATCTCGCCCGTCCCGGCTATGACGCTCTGGCGCAGGCATATGGCGGCATGATGAGCATCACGGGCGATCCCGCCGGGCCGCCTCAGCGTGCCAAGACATACACCGGCGATTACATCACCGCGCTGACTGGTTGGGCGGCGACGATGATGGGGTTGTGGGAAGTTCAGAAGACCGGACGTGGTCAGGTGATAGACCTGGCGCAGTACGAGGCGGTAGCGCAAACCGGCGGCAATACGCTTCCGCTCTACACAGCCGAGGGTGCCACTTATGGCCATACCGGGAATCGCGCACCCGGGTTCCAGCCTTATGATACCTTTCAATGCGCGGATGGCTGGGTCTTCATCGGCGCCCTCGGTGGTGCAATTTACGCACGAGTTCCAATTTTCCTCGGCCTCGATCCCAAGGAGTACAGTTTCGAGGCCTGTTCAAAAGATGCTGCGGCAGTCAACTCCCCCGAGGGCCGCGAACTCGACCGTCGCCTGCGCGAATACTGCGCCGCGCGACCAGCTGCGAAAGTGGAGGCCGAACTCAACCACGCCAAGATCGCCTGCTCGCGCGTCTTTGGAGTACGGGAACAATACGTCGACCCACACTACGCCGCACGCGAAATGACCGTCCCGGTGCTCGACCGGCAATCAGGCGTGCCGATCCGTGTGTTCGGTGTCGTTCCAAAGATGTCACTCACCCCCGGCCGCATCTGGCGCGGTGCAGGTTCGATCGGCGAAGACACGACCGATATTCTATCCACCCTGCTGGGTCTGAGCACGACGGAGATCGACAGCCTGTACGCGGAGAACACGGTGCACCGAACCGAGCCCTTCGTTGACCCGCAAGCAGACGCGGCTAATCCCTGACCGATGGCCTCTCAGGCTATACTGGCGCGATCTGTTCCGACAGCCGCGCGTCCAAGTCCCTGCAAGGTGGTGGGTGCGACAGGGTTTGAACCTGTGACCCCCGCCGTGTGAAGACGGTGCTCTCCCGCTGAGCTACGCACCCCTGAGGCGGTCAGATAGGCGGCTGCTCTTCGGGGTGTCAAGCCAGCGATCACACTTGCCAAGGCAATGTCGCAGCGCAACATATCCGGCATGCGACTGTTCGCAGCAGTCTCGCTCGTGTCGACCCTGATGGTCAGTCCGGCCGCATTGGCAGAACCGGAGCAGATCCGTTTGAGTTACGACACCTACGCCGCCGGCATCGAAGTCATGCAGATGACTGCCTATTTCGGGATCGGTCCGTGGAACTATCAGATCCGGATCGACTATCACACCACCGGTCTCGTCGGGCTGTTCTATCGGGGCCACCAGGTCAACACCGTTCGCGGGGTATGGCAGGACAATCGGGCAGCACCTATTGAGTTTTTCGGCCAAGGCGAGTGGCGCGGACAGCAGCGCCGCACCCTGATCGATTACGACAACGGGCTGCCGGAGGTGCGTGAGCTCGCGCCGCCGCAGCAGAGCGAACGCGAACCCGTTCCCCGGGATCTGCAGCTCCACACGATGGACACGTTGAGCGCACTGGCGCAGCTCATGCGTCGGGTTGAGCGCGACCGGACCTGTGAGACCAGCGTCCACACCTATGACGGCCGGCGCATGTTGGAGGTTAAGGCACAGACCGGGGGGATGGAGCGGCTGGAGCCGACCGGACGTTCGATGTTCAGTGGACCGGCGCTACGCTGCCATTTCGAGGGCCGCGAGGTGGCGGGCTTTCTCCTGGGTGACAACGACCCGGAGCACAGACGGCCGCTCCACGGCTCGGCATGGCTGGCCCCCTTGGCACACGAAGGGCCGGTACTGCCGGTGCGGATTGCCTTCCAAACCAGATGGTTCGGGCCAGCCACGATGTACCTGACGGCAGCCACAGGACCAAATTCAGCCGGGCCTCCGCGGAACTAGCGACTTCCTCGTCCTGCGCAAAAGTCATATCGGCTGAACCGGCATTAATGCCGCAAGCATCGCGCTCTACCTATTGCGCCGAAATGGCAGCGAGACTGCCACGACGAGGAGAGAGCCATGAGTGGGTTGGTCGAGCGCGCGCCCGGCATTGATGCGGGCCGAGCCAGGATTGGACGTCGCCGCCTGACCCTGAAGCAGGCATTGCTTGGCATGGCAGGTGCGCTCGGCCTTGCGGCTGCCGCCACCTACGGCGAGCATTACTGGCAGATTGGGCGGTTTGAGGTCGAAACCGACGACGCATACGTCCGGGCTGACTCGATCATCATCGCACCCCGCGTCGCCGGCTACATCGCCGAGGTGCTGGTCAATGACAACCAGCCGGTGAAGACCGGCCAGGTCCTTGCGCGAATCGACGATCGTGACTTGCGGACGGCGCTGGACCAGGCGATTGCGGACCGCGAAGCGGCTGAGCACAAGGTCGCCAATCTGGCGGCGCAGCTTCAACTGCAACAGTCACTGATCACCGAAGCGGAGGCGCAGCTTGCCTCGGCCGAGGCCGCTGCAAACTTCGCCGCGCAGGACCAGAAGCGCTACGCCGATCTTGCTCATTCAGGGGCGGGCAGTGTCCAGCAGGCACAGCACACCCAGTCGCTGCTTGCGCAGCGCGCCGCCGATCTGCAGCGTGCCCGCGCCACCGTGACGAGCAGCCGCCAGCAAGTAGACGTGCTGCGCACCGCGCAGTCCGAGGCGAAGGCCGCGCTGGCACATGCACAGGCGGTCGAGCAGCAGGGCAAGTTGAACCTGAGCTACGCCACCATCGTCGCGCCGGAAGACGGCACCGTGGGTGCCCGCACGCTGCGGGTGGGTCAGTACGTTCAGGCCGGCACCCAATTGATGGCGGTCGTGCCGCTGCACGCAGTCTATGTGGTGGCCAACTACAAGGAGACGCAGCTCACCGACGTGCGCCCCGGCCAGCCGGTGGATATCGAGGTTGACACCTTCCCGGGTCAGACCGCGCGTGGCGTGGTCGACAGCATCGCGCCGGCGAGCGGCCAGGAATTCGCACTGCTGCCGCCGGACAATGCCACCGGCAACTTCACCAAGGTCGTGCAGCGCATTCCGGTGAAGATCGTGCTGCGCGACGACACTGCGCTCGCCGGCCTGCTGCGCCCTGGCATGTCGGTCGAGCCGACCATCGATACGCGGAGAGGCTGATCGCCATGGACACGGCCATAGGCCCAGCGCCAGAGCCACGCGCCGATGCGAAGGTGTGGCTCGCCGTCATCGGCTCCATCATCGGCGCATTCATTGCCGTACTGAACATTCAGATCACCAATGCGTCGCTGCCGGACATCCAGGGCGCGATAGGCGCCGGCATCGATGACGGCGGCTGGATCTCGACGTCCTACCTCGTAGCGGAGATCGTGGTCATCCCGCTGACCGGCTTTCTTGCGCCGGTGTTCTCGCTGCGCCGCTATCTGATTGCGAATACGGTGCTGTTCCTGGCGATGTCGGTCGCCTGTGCCTTTGCCGGGAACCTGCAGCAAATGATCGTACTGCGAGCGCTTCAGGGCTTCTTCGGTGGCGTGCTGATCCCGCTCGCCTTCACCATCACCCTGACCATGTTGCCGCGGTCGAAACAACCCGTGGGTATGGCGATGTTCGCATTGTCGGCCACCTTCGCGCCGGCGATTGGGCCGACGATCGGCGGCTATCTTACCGAAACCTACGGCTGGCAGTACATCTTCTACGTCAATCTGGTGCCCGGCGCGATCATGTTGGCCGCGCTGCTGCCCTCGCTGCCGCGTGCACCGATGCGGCTGGGGCTGCTGCGTGAGGGCGACTGGCCAGGGATAGCGACGCTGGGCATCGGGCTTGCCTCGCTGCAGACGGTGTTGGAGGAAGGCAACAAGGACGACTGGTTCGGCTCGCCGTTCATCGTGCGCCTGTCGCTGGTCGCCGCTGTCGCACTTTCGCTGTTTATCTGGATCGAGCTGACGGCCAAAAAGCCGCTGCTGAACCTGCGCCTGCTGCTGCGGCGCAATTTCGGTCTCGGCAGCATTGCCAACGTGATCCTCGGGATGGCGCTCTATGGCTCGGTGTTTTTGCTGCCCAGCTATCTGTCGCGGATGCAGGGCTACAACGCGCAGCAGGTCGGCGAGGTATTGGCCTGGACCGGTCTGCCGCAGCTTGTGCTGATACCCTTCGTTCCCCGGCTGATGCGTCGCTTCGACGCGCGCCTGTTGGTCGCAGTCGGCCTGGCGCTGTTCGCCGCCAGCTGCTTCCTCAACATCGATTTGAACCAGGACTACAGCGGCCCGCAGCTGCTGTTCCCCAACCTCGTGCGCGCGCTTGGTCAGGCGCTGGTGATGACCCCACTGTCGGTGCTGGCCACCGGCGGGATCGAACGCGAACAGGCCGGCTCTGCCTCGGCGATGTTCAACATGATGCGCAACCTTGGCGGTTCGGTCGGCATTGCGGCCTTGCAGACATTGCTGACAAGGCGGGAGCAGTTCCACTCCTCTGTGATCACCCCGACGGTGTCATTGCTCAACGAGGCGACACGCCAGCGGCTTGCCATGATGCAGCAGTACTTCATGTCGTCCGGCACCGCTGACCCAGCGACCGCCTGGCATGATGCGGTCGTTGCGATCGGCCGCACGGTGCGGGAGCAGGCGTATTTCCTGGCCTATGGCGACACGTTCTTTCTCATGGGCGCCACGCTCCTGCTGGCAATTATCGCCACGGTGCTGATGCGTCAGACCACGGGCGGGGGCGCCGGAGCACATTGAGCGCGCGGTCTACTTCAGCAGCCGCCGGGCGATCGCCACCAGCTCGGTAAAATCCTGCGCCACTGCGACAGCACCCTGGGCCATCTCCGGCGGCCCATAGCCCCAGGCGGCGAAGACGCACGGCACCCCTGCCCCGGTGGCGGCCGCCACGTCGTTGGCGTGGTCGCCCGCCATCACCGCCAGCTCGCGACATCCACCAGCCGCCTCGAGGGTGGCGAGCAGGTGACGCGGGTCGGGCTTGCGCATCGGGAAGCTGTCGCCGCCACCGATCGCGCCAAAGCAACTGTCCAGCCCGAGCGCCGCCAGCAAAGTCCTGGCCGCAGCCTCGGGCTTGTTGGTGCACACTCCTAGCCGCCACCCGTCGTGGACCAATTCGCGCAGTGCCGCGACCACCCCGGGATACGGCCGGCTCTCCACCGCCGCATGTGCGCCATAGTCGGCGGAAAAATCGGCGACCGCCTTGGGGTCGGGACAACGACCGCGGGCAGCGAACGCCCGCTCGACCAGCCTGGCGACACCATCGCCCACCATGCGCGCCGTCTCCGGCTGGGTGAAACCGGCAAGGTCACGCGACCGCATCAGTCGGTTCAGCACGGCTGTCAGGTCTGGGACAGTGTTTACCAATGTTCCATCCAGGTCGAGCAGAAGGGTGCGGATCACATGTTGCACTCCGAAACGGGATTTGATTCGATAGGATAGCGACAGGCTTTGACTCCGCGTAGCCTACACCGCCAAAACCGACACACCAGAACAGGGAACGACAATGGCGCGCACCGCCGTGATCCTCGCCGCCGGTCTGGGCACCCGCATGAAGTCGGCGCTGCCAAAGACGCTGCACAAGATCGCCGGCCGCTCTATGCTG
>JBKPOG010000196.1:0-14259 GCA_046732975.1 Pseudomonadota bacterium | reverse complement strand
CGGGTCTATACCAACCTGGCGGTGCTCGATGTCACCGATCGCGGCTTCGTGGTGATCGACATGGCGCCAGGAGTGACATTCGACGCATTGCAGGCGCGCACCGACGCACCGCTGCACCGCAGCGCCTGACGGAGCGAGCTGCATGCCAGAGATGATGGATCCGCTCGAACATCTGCAGATGCTGAAGGACAGCGCAGCGGGAATCGCGCCGCGCCAAGGCGATCTCACGCGGATCCGGGCGCTGCGGTTCACCGAACCCGGGTTTGATCGGACAATCTGGCGCGAGATGTGCGAAATGGGCTGGCTCGGGTTGCGCATTCCCGAGAGCGACGGCGGCTCCGGCCTGGGTGCGCGCGAGTTCTGCGGCCTCACAGAGGAGCTGGGAGCATCCTTGGTGCCGGAGCCGCTGATCTCCGCAGCAATGGCCGCGTCGCTGCTACCCTCGGATCAACTCGCGCCGGTGCTGGCCGGCGAGCGTATCGTGCTCGCTGCCTGGCAGGAAAAGCCGAACAGCATCGATCCGACCGGCGATACGGTGCTGCGCGATGGCAGACTGAGCGGACGCAAGCTGTTCGTGCCGATGGCGGCTGGGGCCGATGCGTTCCTGGTGAGCGTGCCGGGTGGCCTCGCGCTGGTGGAACGCGATGCACCGGGCGTTTCGCTGGAACTGCAGCAGACGCAGGACGGCGGCAACTTCGGTACGCTGACCTTCGATGGTGCACCGGCAGACGCGATCGACGGCGATGCCGAGGAGGCATTGGAGCACGCCATCATGGCCAGCTCCGCCTATCTGTTCGGCCTGATGGATCGCGCGTTCAAGATCACGCTCGACTACATGAAGACGCGCGAGCAGTTTGGCCGCAAGATCGGCAGCTTTCAGGCGCTGCAGCACCGCGCCGCCGACATGGAGATTCAGATTTCGCTGACCCGTGCCACTGTGGCGTCCGCGGCCTATGCGTTGGACAACGCGCCGACCCTCGCCCAGCGCCGTGCGGCGGTCTCGCGCGCCAAGGTGCGCGCGTCGGACGCTGCCATGGTGGTGACTCGCACATGCATCCAGTTGCACGGCGGTATCGGCTACACGGACGCGTACGATATTGGCCTGTTCCTACGCAAGGCGATGGTGCTGGCGCCGCTGTACGGTCCGCCGATGGTGCACCGTGCGCGGTTTCGCGCAGTGGCGCCCGAGCGGGACGATGACTGAGTCACTGCCCATTCTCACGCAACGCCGCATCGAGGCGGGGTTCGCCAAGGGCATCTTCGACGAGATGAAGGCGGAGCTTGGCGAGGCGGCGGCCAAGCGCATCCTGGCCAATGCGGTGATCAAGCTTGCCAGGCAGGCAGCGGCAGAGATGGCGAAGCAGGCTCCGGACGGCGAGCCAAGCCTCGACGCGTTCCGTGCCATCCAGCCACGTTGGACGGCTGAGGACGCGCTGCGTATCGACGTTGTCGCATCCACTGACAGCGAGTTTCATTTCAACGTGACGCGCTGCCGCTATGCCGAGATGTATCGCGCCATGGGCCTGGCGGAACTCGGCGCACTCCTGTCGTGCAACCGCGATGGCGCGTTTTGCGAAGGTTATGATCCAAGGCTGAAGCTCGAGCGAACTCAGACCTTGATGGGCAGGGCCAGCCACTGCGACTTCCGGTATCGGTGGCAAGAGGCGCCGCCAAGATAATCAGCGCCCGGCCGATGGCCCCCGACCGGGGGCCAGACCCTAGCCGTTGCCACTCCTGTCATCTTCCGGCCGCAATGGGCATAGTGTCCGCATGGAGAATGCCCCATGACCGATACCATTCCCGTTATCGACGTCACTGATTACCTGGCCGGACGGCCGGGCGCCCTGCAGACCACGGCGCGTGCACTGCACGACGCGCTGACCACGGTGGGCTTCCTCGTGCTCACCGGACACGATGTCCCGCAGGGTCTGATCGCGCAGACCTTTGCCGAGGCCAAGCGACTGCATGATCTGCCGATGGCCAGCAAGTTGGCATTGCGGCTCAATGAACATAACAACGGCTACATGGCGATGGGTCGCTATGCCGTGTGGACTTCGGACGTCAACAGGAACGACAAGGGCGACCTGAACGAAGCCTTCTTCATCAAGCGCGAGCGCACCCCGGACGATCCGCTGCTGCGATCCGGCCGACGGTTTGTCGGCGCCAACGTCTGGCCGGATGAAACAGCGTTGCCCAGGTTTCGTCAGCGCTCGCTGGAATACGCCGACGTTATGGATGGCTTTGCCCGCCGGATGTTGCCGGCGATGGCCGTCGCACTCGATCTGCCGCCCGACTGGTTCGCAGAGGCCTTCCAACAGAGTCAGTTCACCTTGCGACTGTCCCATTATCCGCCGGTCGAGGCCGATGCCAATCAGTTCGGTATCGCTCCGCACGCCGACAGCAATTTCCTGACGTTTCTGGCACAGACTGACGTGCCCGGCCTGCAGGTGAGAATGCCATCCGGCGACTGGCTGGATGTGCCGTATGTCCCAGGGTCGTTTGCCGTCAATTCCGGCGACATGATGCGCCGGTGGACCAACGGGCGGTTCAAGTCCACACCGCACCGCGCGCTGCCTCCGGTCGGACGGCACCGCTACGCGGTTCCATTCTTCCTTGGCCCACAATTTGACTGGGTGATCGAATGCCTGCCCACCTGCACCGGCCCCGACAATCCGCCGCGCTGGGAACCGATCACCTATGCGGCGTGGCAGGAGTACTGGTACGACGCGAACTACGACCCAAAGGCCCAGCAGGACCTGGTGGCGTAAAGGAGGCCGATCATGAGACGCAGACACCTATTGGCAAGCGGCGCCGCGTTGGCGTCACTTGGCACGACGCGCCTCGCGCGACCAGCGCTTGCCCAGGGCGCATCGGCGAAGGTGCTAAAATTCGTGCCGCAGGCAGATCTCGCCAATCCCGACCCGATCTGGACCACGGCGACCGTCGCAACGAATCACGGCTACATGGTCTGGGACACCCTGTACGGCATCAACGACGCGCTGGTTGGTCAGCCGCAGATGGTCGCCGGACACGAGGTCTCGTCGGACGAACTCACCTGGACGTTCAAATTGCGCGAAGGCCTCAAGTTCACCGACGGCGCCCCGGTACGCGGCATCGATTGCGTCACCTCGATCCAGCGCTGGGCAGCGAAGAACCCGTTCGGCCAACAGCTTGTGGCCCAGACGGACGAGATGAAGCCGCTGGATGACAGCCAGTTCCAAATCAGGCTGAAAAAGCGTTTCCGGCAAATGACCTATGCGCTTGGCGCGCAGGGCTGCTTCATCATGCCGGAGCGCATGGCGAAGACGCCGGCGACCGAACAGATCAAGGAATTCGTGGGTTCCGGCCCGTTCATCTTCAAACAGGATGAATGGCAGGCCGGTACGAAGGCGGTTTACGTGAAGAACCCGGGATACGTGCCGCGCCAGGAGAAGCCGGAGTACGTCTCGGGCGGCAAAGTGGCGTACTTCGAACGGGTGGAATGGCATACGCAGCCTGACCCCGCCACGGCCGCCGCAGCATTGCAGACCGGTGAGGTGGATTGGCTGGAGTTCCCGATGCTCGACCTGCTGCCGATGCTGCGCAAGTCGGCTGGGTGCGATGTGGTGCGCTACGATCCACTCGGCGCGCTGGCGATCATCGCGTTCAATCACCTGTATCCGCCGTTCGATAATCCGAAGCTGCTGCGCGCGCTGCTGCCGGCGATCGACCAGCAGGACTATGTCACCGCCTGGGTTGGCGAGCAGCAGGATCTTGGCACGTATCCGGTGGGCTTTTTCACCGCACATTCGCCCATGGCCAACAACGCCGGCATGGAGGCGTTTACCTCGAAGCGCGACTTGGCCGCCGCAAAAAAGCTCATCGCCGAGAGCGGCTACAACGGCGAGAAGATTGTGATGATGGCACCATCCGACCAGCCATCGTTGGTCGCGCCATCACAAGTATCGCGCGAATTGTTCACCAAACTTGGTTTGAACGTCGAGTATCAGGTGATGGACTGGGGTACGCTGGTCGCGCGTCGCGCGAAGATGGACCCGCCGTCGCAAGGCGGTTGGAACGTATTCCACACCACCTGGGGTGGTCTTGCCACGTCGAATCCCGGTAGTTCGTTTCCGTTGCGTGGCAACGGCAAGAAAGGATGGTTCGGCTGGCCGACCGACGCCAAGCTGGAGGAACTGCGCGATCAGTGGTTCGATGCACCCGACATGGCCGAGCAGAAGAAGATCTGCGAGCAAGTCCAGCTACAGGCGTTCCAGAGCATGCCGTTTATGCCAGTCGGGCAATGGTACTATCCGTGGGCAGTGCGGAAGGATTTGGCCGACTTTGTGCAGTGCGCACAGGTGCTGTTCTGGGGGGTTCGGCGAACCTGATTGCAGCCACATGAAACGCTATCGAGCGAACCGAAGACAGTCGATAGCGTCCGTCCTCTTTAAGTGGGCATGGCGGTTTCGCGGTGAGTACAAGCGGACGCCTCAAGCGGCGGCAGGCTGGTTGGCCAAGCACGCACTTACATCTGCGTGATCGAGAGACGCTGCCCCTATCTGTGCACGCTTTGCCCTCGCTACGATGCTGAACATGCCCTACCCCATCCCCTTCGGCGAAGACGGCGCTGAGCGGTATGACGTGCAATCACGCTCTGCTGCGACAACCAACCAGCGCGCAAGAAACTATAGCACGGCAGGCCTGATCGCCCGCCTGGTCATCCTACCGCCATTGCTGGCAATCCTGGCCGGCTCCGCTTGGCTGCTCTGGTCCGCGATAGAGGATGCGCTCGGCGAGGACAGCGTGATCTTCTTGCTGCCTGTGCTGGCTGTGATTGCCCTCACCGTCGCTCGCCACGCCAAGTCAAGTTTGACTGGATCGTTCGCGCTGCTCGGATGGTGCATCTTCTTAGCGGTGGTGTGGGGCGTGGTTGGAGTGCTCGTGGCGGCGTTGGCCGGAGGTTAGGCCGTCAAGCTACGTGGGAGAGCGCCCCTCCTGGTCGCAGAGTCTCGCAAGAACTCGGTTAGACTGCTGACCTTCCATCGCATTGCTAGTGCGCGTGCGCGCTGCCAGAAGTGGTGGCTCCTGCCGGCTCTGCAAGCTTAGCCGTGAAGGTCACCGGCAATTCGGAGTGACCAGCACCGGCGTCACCTGGCACGCGGTGCGGTCCAGAGAAGAATTCCAGGTAGGTCGGCGGCGCGCGGGCGTGCGCGAAAAACGGATTGACAAACGTGTCGTCGGCGAGTGCGAACCCGAAACCATTGTCGGTGAGTTGCTGTCCGACTGGGCTGATCAGATTGTCGACCGCGTACGGTTCATTACCGGGGATCGCAGTTCCCGTTGGCTGCAATCGGACGATGTCGACCCCGTTCCGCGATCCGGTGATCCCAATGATCTGGAAATAACCCGCACGGTCCGCAACGTCATTGGTCGTCATCGTACCGCTGGCAGAAATGCCCGCGCCGCTATAGTGCCAAGTCCACTGCAGCGGCGCAGCGCGCGGCTCCGCGACGGTGATCAGAAGGCCACCGCCCAGCGCAACGAGACAGCACAGAAGCGGGTGCTTCCGCACGCGTCTTGCCGGCTATTGCCGCACCGCCTGATAAGCAGCAAGGCACGCAAGATCGACGATCTGGCTGACCGAAGCATCCATCGGCATGATCTGCACAGGCCGCTCCATGCCCATGAGCAGCGGCCCGATCGTGCTGCCACCACCCAGGCGGGTTGCCAGGCTCGAAGTGATGTGTGCCGAATGCAGGCCCGGCATCACCAGTATGTTGGCGTCCGCTGTCAGCCGGCAGAACGGATACAGCGCGCGGATTGAAGGCTCCAGCGCCACGTCCGGGCTCATTTCACCATCATATTCGAAATCCACCTTGCGCTGATCGAGAATAGTCACAGCATCCCGCATCGGCGCATTTGCCGGGTGGGTCGGATTGCCGAACGTGGCATGCGACAGCAGCGCGACGCGAGGCTCGTGGCCAAGATGGCGTGCGGCCTGTGCCGCGCCGATGGCGATATCAGCCAACTCCTCGGCGTTTGGCCGAAAGTGCACCAGCGTATCAGCGATGAAGATGGTGCGGCCGCGCATGCCCAGCACCAATGTCAAGCCAAAGGCACGTCCACCGCTTGCGGGCTCGATCGCGTGGGTGATGTCGTCCAGACAGACCGCGGCAGCGCGCGTCAGCCCGGTCACCATCGCGTCCGCATCGCCGGTCGCAACCATGCATGCTGCGAACACGTTGCGATCCTGATTGACCAGGCGCTGGCAGTCCCGCTGCAGGAAGCCGCGCCGCTGCAAGCGGCCATAAAGGAACTCGACGTATTTGGGGTTGGCGCTGGACAGGCGCGCGTTGTGGATCTCGATCCCTTCAACAATACCAAGTCCGAGACTTGCGATCGTTGCCTTTACGCGATCCTCGCGTCCGATCAGCACCGGCCGCCCGTACCCAGCATTGCGATAGGCAACTGCGGCGCGCACCACCTTCTCCTCCTCGCCTTCGGCGAACACGACGCGGCGGGGATTGGTGCGCACGCTTTCCATGATCGCATCGAGGGCGCCGGCAGTCGGATCCAGTCGCCCTGACAGCTCACGGGCATAGCGACGCAGGTCAATCAACGGTCGCCGTGCGACACCGCTCTCCATCGCGGCGCGCGCCACTGCCGGCGGTATCCAGGAGATCAGTCTGGGATCGAAGGCGTTCGGAATGATGTACTCCGCCCCGAATGTCAGCCGACGTCCTGCCGAAGCAGAATGCACCTCGTCTGGCACATCCTCACGCGCCAGGTTTGCCAGTGCCTCCGCTGCGGCGATCTTCATTGCTTCGTTGATGGTGGACGCACGCACATCAAGAGCGCCCCGAAAGATATAAGGAAAGCCGAGAACATTATTCACTTGATTCGGATAGTCGCTACGGCCCGTGGCAATGATGGCCTGAGGGCTGGCCTGGCGCGCCTCCTCCGGTGTGATCTCCGGATCAGGATTGGCCATGGCAAAGATGACCGGCTTATCCGCCATGCAGCGGACCATCTCCTTGGTCAACGCTCCCTTCACCGATAGTCCGAAGAACACGTCGACGCCGTCCAGCGCGTCGGCCAGCGTTCGTGCCTTGGTGGCCGCGGCATGCGCAGATTTCCACTGATTCATCCCATCGGTGCGCCCCTGATAAACCACGCCCCTGGTGTCACACAGCACGACATGTTCCGGACGCATACCCATCGCCTTCAACAACTCGACGCACGCGATGCCGGCCGCTCCGGCGCCGTTGACCACCAGTTTCGTTTCGCGCAGATCGCGCCCGGTAAGATGGCAGGCGTTGATCAGCCCTGCCGCCGCCACGATCGCCGTGCCATGCTGGTCATCGTGGAATACTGGAATGTCCATCAATTCGCGAAGTTTCTGCTCGATCACGAAACATTCGGGCGCCTTGATGTCTTCCAGGTTGATGCCGCCGAACCCGACAAGAAACCGAACCGCGTTCACAACTTCGTCCACGTCCTCGGAACCGATTTCCAGATCGATCCCGTCGATATCCGCGAAACGTTTGAACAGCGCGATCTTGCCTTCCATCACGGGCTTCGCAGCAACGGCGCCCAGGTTGCCCAACCCCAGCACCGCTGTGCCATTGGATACGACGGCCACCATGTTGCCTTTGGCGGTGTAGTCATAGGCGAGTCCGGAATCCCGCTGGATGTGCAGGCAAGGCTCTGCCACGCCAGGCGAATAGGCGAGCGACAGATCACGAGCAGTCGTGATCGGTTTGGATATGCGGGTCTCCAGTTTGCCGGGTCGCCCGGTGGCATGCAGGGCAAGCGCCTCTTCGGCGGATATATGTGCCGTCCTCGTATCGATGCTGCCGTCTGCCATTGTCGCTTCCTCTTGTGAACGCGCCTGCGCCCCATCGATCATGCCGGCGCCCATTGCCCAATGGAAGGCCGGCCCTGGATGCGCACGTTAACCTCGTGATAATTCGACCAAGCCTCTATGACACAAAGAAGGGAAACGTCATGGCATCAGCAACGACCGCACAAGTCGAGCCGCTGGAGCATGCGACCATACGGCAAGTCACCTGGCGCCTGATGCCGGTGCTGATGCTGGGTTATTTCTGCGCCTATCTCGACCGCGTGAATGTGGGCTTCGCCAAGCTGACGATGCAGAACGCGCTTGGTATGAGTGACGCGGTATTCGGTTTTGGCGCCGGCGTCTTCTTCGTCGGCTACTTTCTCGCGGAAATCCCCAGCAATCTGATCCTCAACAAGGTCGGTGCGCGAAAGTGGATTGCCCGGATCCTGCTCACCTGGGGCATCATATCCGCACTGACTGCCTTCGTCTGGAATGAGTGGACCTTCTACACCATCCGGTTCCTGCTGGGCCTGGCGGAGGCAGGCTTCTATCCAGGCATCGTGCTGTATCTGACCTGGTGGTTCCCATCATATTACCGCTCTCGCATGATGGGGATCTTTCAGGCCGCCAGTGTCATCTCGTTGATCATTGGCCCGCCGGTATCGGCTTATCTGCTCACCCTGGACGGCTGGCTGGGACTGCAGGGGTGGCAGTGGCTGTTCCTTATCGAGGCGTTGCCGCCCATCATCATGTGCGTGGTCACCTGGATACTGTTGACCGACCGGCCAGTGGAGGCGCTTTGGCTGCACCCTGACCAGCGGACATGGCTGCAGCAGCGTCTCGACTCCGAGCGAACCCAGCGCGAGTCGGTGCATCACTTCCATCTCGGCGAAACGATGCGCAACCCGCGTGTCTGGTGGCTGACCTTGGTGTACTTTGGGCAGAACGTGTCTGGTTACGGTTTGCTGTTCTTCCTGCCGACCATCGTCAAGTCGTTCGGCGTATCGACACTCATGAATGGCGTCATCAGCGCTGTGCCGTTCGTGTTCGCCGCTATCGCGATGATCTACTGGAGCCTGCGCTCGGATAAGTCCGGTGCACGGATCATGTATGTCGCGTCGGCGTGCCTGCTGTCGGGCGCAGGATTGATGGCCTGCGTCTTCATCGGCCCCTCCCATCCTGTCTGGATGATGCTCGTGCTGATCCTGGGGATCATGGGCCAGTACACGATCGCGCCGACCTTTTGGCCGCTGCCGACCGCCATGCTGTCAGGGGTCGCCGCGGCGGGGGGCATCGCGCTGATCAACGCGGTGGGCAATCTTGGCGGGTTCCTTGGGCCTTACATGTTCGGCCTGATCAAGGACGCGACCGGGGGCAGCGACCTTATCGCTCTGTTGGCGATTGGTGCCGCGCCGGTCATATCCGCCATCGTCCTGGTCGCGCTGGGCCATGACCCTCGGCTGGAACGAATTCCACCGAGTCACGTCGCTGCGGAATAGCGCTCAGCCGATCGCACCCAGTAGCTTACCAGCCACGCCGTTGCCGGTTAAACCGCCCGGATGGCCGCCTCGTCCCGTATCCCGCATGCTGCCGGTGCGACGCCGGCGATGGCGCAATGGTTCGCGGCCAAGGAGGCGCATCCGGACGCCCTGCTGTTCTTCCGCATGGGCGACTTCTACGAATTGTTCTTTGCCGATGCGGAAGCAGCTGCCGCGGCGCTCGACATCGCGCTGACCCAGCGAGGCGAGCACAACGGAACGCCGGTGCCGATGTGCGGGGTGCCGCAGCACGCCGCGGAAGCCTATCTCGCCCGTCTGATCCGCCGCGGCTTCCGCGTTGCGGTCGCGGAACAGGTGGAGGACCCCAAGTCGCGCACCGGCAAGGCACCCATCCGCCGCGAAGTGGTGCGTCTGATCACCCCCGGCACAATCACCGAGGAAGCGCTGCTGGAGGCAGGTCGCGCCAACCTGCTGCTGGCTCTGGCGCAGCATGGCGACGGTATCGGCGCTGCGTGGCTCGATGTGTCCACCGGACTGTTCGAAACCGTCGGGCTGGTGCCGGCGGAGCTCACGTCCCTATTCGGACGATTGGAGCCAGCGGAGATTGTGGCGCCCACTGGGCTCGCGCTCGGCGAGTGGGAGGATAAGCGTGCACCGGATGTGGTGCCGGCGCCGCCGCTAGTGGCGCGTCGCCGATTGGCTGAGGCATTCGGGGTCGCCAGCGTCGATGCGTTCGGCAGCTTCGGCGATGCCGAAGCAATCGCCGCGCTGATGGCCGTGGATTACGTGCGGGCGACGCAGGCAGGCACACTGCCGCGGCTGGCGCGACCGGCACCACAGGGTCAGACCGGGCTGCTGGCGATGGACGCGGCGACCCGCGCCAGCCTTGAGATTCACCGCGCCCGCGATGGCGGCACCATGCACACCCTGTTCGGCACGGTGCAGCGGACATTGACCCCCGCGGGTGCGCGCCTGTTGTCGAACTGGCTCGCCGCGCCGCTCGGGGACACAAGCATGATTGCTGAGCGCCAGAACGCCTGGGGGTGGCTTGTTGCGGAACGCGACACCACGAACTCACTGCGGTCCGCATTGCGCACCGCGCCGGATATCGCACGAGCCCTTGGGCGACTGTCCGTCGGTCGGGGCAGTCCGCGTGATCTTGCGGCAATCCGCGACGGGCTGGCCGCGGCACGCACGGCGGCGGGAGTACTGACCAAGAAGCCTCCCCCTCCCCTCGCGGGAGGGGGGAGGGGGGAGGGGGTCTCGAACCAGGACCAATCCCCTCCGCCCATCCCCCTCCCGCCAGGGGAGGGGCAGTTCAGCGGAGCACTCCCAGCTCTGCTGCACTCGGCGGCCATGTCGCTATCGCTTGATCCTGCTCTTGAGCAAACATTGACTGCGGCACTCGCTGATCCAGCCCCCCACCGGCTGGAGGACGGCAATGCCATCCGCCCCAATTACGATCCCGAGCTCGACGCCGAACAAACCCTGCGCGACGACAGTCGTCGGGTGTTGGCCAAGCTCCAGCTCGACTACGCACAGCGCTACGGTGTGGCCAGCCTCAAGATCAAGCATCACGCGCAGCTTGGTTACGTCATCGAGGCTCCCGCCGCTGCGGTGGAAAGACTGCGCAGTGATCCGGACCTGACGCTGCGACAGGGGATGGCCAATGGTGCCCGCTTCACCACAGGGGAGTTATCGGATCTCGATCGGCGCATCGCTGAAGCTGGCGAGCGAGCCGCCGCGCGCGAGCGGATGGTGTTCGATCACCTTGTGAAGATGGCGCTGGCCAACGTCGATGCGCTCGCCGCCTGCGCCGATGCTTTAGCGTTGCTCGACGCAGCCCAGTCCGCAGCGAAGCTCGCTGAAGCAGGCACCTGGTGCCGTCCGCAGGTCACCGACGACGATGCATTTCTGATCCGCACCGGCCGGCATCCGGTCGTCGAAGCGGCACTCGCCGGTCAAACGCAGTTCGTCCCGAACGATTGTGACCTGTCCCCAGAGCAGCGCGTGTTGCTGCTTACCGGCCCGAACATGGCCGGCAAATCCACCTTCCTGCGGCAGAACGCCTTGATCGTGGTGCTCGCCCAGGCCGGGCTGCCGGTCCCGGCAGAGGCCGCCACGATCGGTGTGGTTGATCGGCTGTTCTCGCGGGTCGGCGCCGCTGATGATCTCGCGCGTGGACGCTCGACATTCATGGTGGAGATGACCGAGACCGCGGCCATTCTGCACCAGGCGGGACCTCGCTCGCTGGTCGTGGTCGATGAGATCGGGCGAGGCACCGCGACACTGGACGGTCTGGCGATTGCGTGGGCTGTTTTGGAGGCACTGCATTCGGCGATCCGCTGCCGCACGATCTTCGCCACACATTTTCATGAACTGGCCGAACTGGCCGATCGGCTGCCGCGCATGACGCCGCACACCATGCGCGTGAAGGAATGGAAGGGCAGCGTGGTGTTCCTGCACGAGGTCGCCACCGGCGCCGCCGGACGGTCATGGGGCGTGCATGTGGCGGAGCTGGGGGGGGTTCCGCCCCAAGTGGTCCGCCGCGCAGCCAACCTGCTCACGTCGCTGGAAAAACAGCGCGGTGCGGCAGGGACACCGCTCACGACGTTGCCACTGTTCGCTGCGTCCGCTTCTGCAGCCGATCCGGCGGAACCAGATCCGCTGGTGGCCGCCGTCGCTGGTCTCGAGCCCGATAAGATGACACCGCGCCAGGCCCTCGAGGCTTTGTATCGTCTGAAATCGCTGCTGCCAGTATCCGACACGGCGGCGAGCTAGTACGATACCACAGATGTTGACACCCGTAGCCCAGCCGCAACCGCCCGACGCCTCAGTCGCCTCGTTGACCGCCGCCCTCGCGGCCTTGGCTGAACCCGGTGCACCCGTGTCGCGGAACGATGTACTCGGCGCCTTCCGCCGACATCTCGCGCGCATCCAACAGCACGTCCAGCATGCGTTTGAGCAGGATCAGATCACCGGACTCCAAGCTGCACGCCTGCTCGGCAAGCTGATCGATGGACTGATCGCAGCGCTCTACGAGCACGCAGTTTCGGACACGGGCCTGGGCGAACCGGAGCATCTCTCCGTGGCCGGCACTGGCGGCTATGGCCGCGGCGTGCTCGCACCGTTCAGCGACATCGACCTGTTGTTCCTGACAGCGACGGAGCCATCGCAGCAGACGCTGCAGGTTGTGGAGTACATGCTCTACTTCCTTTGGGACCTCGGGGTTAAGGTCGGCCACGCCACACGCTCGATCGAGGAATGTCTGGTCGAGGGTGCGCGAGACACCACGATCCGTACGGCGTTGCTCGATGCGCGCCACGTTGCTGGCGACGCGCCACTGTTCGGCGAGTTCCATGCCGGCTTTCGCGCGGCCTGCAAGGAAGCGGGTGTGGCTGAGTACATTGCCGCCAAGCAGGCCGAGAGGGCAGCGCGTCATCGCCGCTACGGCGACAGTCCGTTTGTGGTCGAACCGAATATCAAGGAAGGGCGCGGCGGGCTGCGCGACCTGCAGACGCTCTACTGGATCGCGCGCTATGTCTACGACACGCAGACCATGGGCGAATTGGCCGATGTCGGCGATGTGCTGACGCAGGCCGAAGCGAAACATGGCCGACGTGCGTGGGAATTCCTGTGGACCGTGCGGTTTCATCTGCACTACGTCGCCGGCCGCGCGGAAGAACGCCTGACCTTCGACCTGCAGCCCGTGGTCGGCGCGCGCATGGGTTACACGCGGCACGGTCGGCAGGATGGTGTCGAACGTTTCATGCGACACTACTTCCTCACGGCGCGCGAAATCTCGCGGCTGACACGCATCTTGGAACCGGCGATCCTGCGCGAAGCCCTTGGGCCGCCGGCGATCGCGCCGGAGACCGATCCGGCCTTGCTGAAGTGCGGCTTTGTCCTGGCTGAGGGGCAGCTGATGCCGGTGCCGGGCCGCGATTTCGACGCGGAGCCCCTGCAGATGCTGCGCATCCTGCATGTGGCGCGCGACCGAAACCTGGAACTGCACCCGCTGGCGATCCGCTCGCTGATCCAGAACGAGCGGCGCGCGGTCGAATTGCGCGGCAATCTTAAGGCGGCCGCGCTGTTCATGGACCTGTTGTGCGGCAAAGAGCCGGATCATCACCGCGCCAGCCAGCACCCCGATGGTGCGCGCTGGCTTTCGATCCTCAACGAAACCGGTTTTCTCGGCCGCTTCATCCCGGACTGGGCGCGCATCGTCGGACAGATGCAGTTCGACACCTATCATGTGTTCACCGTGGACGAGCACACGATCGAGGCGATCCGCGTGCTGAACACGCTGGAGCGCGGTGATCTGGCCGAGATTGCCCCTGTTGCGACCGGCCTCGTGGATCATCTGCAGTCGCGCCGCGCGCTGTATCTCGCGATGCTGCTGCACGACATCGCAAAAGGGCGCGGCGGCGACCATTCGGAGATCGGCGCCGAGATAGCCCTGAAGGTAGGCCCCGAACTCGGCCTGTCGGCCGAGGAAACCGAGACGGTTTCCTGGCTGGTACTGCACCATCTTCTGCTGTCGGCGGTGGCGTTCAAGCGCGATATCGATGACCCCAAGACCATCCTGGATGTGGCCGACACGATACAGTCGCCGGAACGATTGCGGCTGCTGCTGATCCTCACGGTCGCCGACATGCGTGCCGTATCGGCCAAGGTGTGGAACGGCTGGAAGGCGACGCTGCTGCGCGAACTCTACGCGCGGGTCGCAGAAGTGTTGGCGGGCGGGCTATCCACGACCGAGCGGGATGTTCGCGTCGAGCGCGCGCGTCATGCCGCCGCGGCACTGCTGTCCGACTGGCCGAAAGAGGAGATCGAACGGTTCACCTCTCTCGGCTACCCAGGGTACTGGCTGTCCTTTGATCCCGAGACGCATGCGCGTCACGCACGCCTGGTACGCGACGCCGAGGCACGCCG
>JBKPOG010000195.1:0-11374 GCA_046732975.1 Pseudomonadota bacterium | reverse complement strand
GCCTGGAATATCGCTTCGTGCCCGAGGGTCCCACGTTAAGCGCGGCGGAGTTCGCGGACTGTTTGGCGGCGATCGAGCGGGAGCCAGGTGACTGGCTGATCGCCAGTGGCAGCCTGCCGAATGGCCTCCCAGACGTTACTTATGCCCAGGTGGCAAAAATCGCCGCGCGCCGCGGTCAGCGTTTCGTGCTGGATACATCTGGGATTGCCCTTGTCGCGGCGCTTGAACAAGGCGAGTGCGAGCTGATCAAGCCCAGTCTCAGCGAACTTGAGCATTTGGTTGGCCGCTCGCTGGACGACCCGTCGGCGCAAGATCGCGAGGCCATGGCGTTGGTGCTCAGCGGCGCCGCGCGAATGGTGGCGGTGACGCTTGGCGCTGACGGCGCTCTGCTCGCTTGCGCAGATGGGATTATCCGCATCCCGGCGATGAATGTGCCCATGCACAGTTCCGTTGGCGCAGGAGATGCATTCCTGGCGGCAATGACGCTGGCTCTGGCGCGCGGTGCGACTCCCGCGGAAGCGCTGGCATGGGGTACTGCTGCAGGGGCCGCGGTTATCGCTTGTGCGGGCACGGCAAGGCTGCGCCGCGCGGAGGTTGAGACGCGCTATCGGGAACTGCTGAGTTGCCGAGTGGGCGCGTAGGTTCAGGAACTCCGCGCAGTTTCCTCAGCCCGACGCTGGGCAGCCAACGCCGCGTAACGATCAGCCAAGGTCGTCAGTGCCTTCACCACATCGGCAGTCGTCGCGGTCCGAGCCATGTTCCGCAATTCAGCCGCGTTCGCCAGCAACTGATTCGAAGAGCGTTGCGATAAAGGTATATATTCGCCGTCGCGCAGCTGCGATCCGGCCACTGAATGCTTCAGCGGATAAGTGAGGGAATTCGCACGGTCCAACGTTACAGCCGGAGAGACGGTCGAAGACCTGTGCGACATCAAGAGCACCTGGACGCCTAATCGCGGTGCACATAACCGCAAACTCTATAACAAAGGGTTCACGCCACCGGACGAAAGGTCCTGGAACTCGCTTCCTCGTCCACAGTATGTCGGAGCCAGCTGGCCATCGATCGCACTTCCGCCGCGATCTCGGTCAGCCGCAATGCGCATTTTGTGTCGCCTATGATTGCCGCCACGCGCTCGGTCTCCTGAGCCAAGGCCAGCAGTTCCTGATCAGCTTGGTCTCGATTTGATTGCACCGCGTCTCTCCGTTTCAGCCACGCCTTACGGATGCTTTCGACGGAGTGCCTTGATCTGGATCAACCATTGGCAAGGTAAAGTGAAACACGCTGCCGCCGCCCGGGCTCGATTCCATCCACAGCCGCCCATTGTGACCCTCGATGATCGTGCGGCAGACCGAGAGCCCGATTCCCATGCCGTCCGATTTCGTGGTGACAAATGGCTGGAACAGTTTCGCCTCGATTTCCGGAATGACACCTGTCCCGGTATCGCGAACCGTGACCATCACATGCCGCGTCTCTGCGGATGCTGCAATGGTGAGCTGCCGGACCGAGGCGTCCTCCATGGCCTCCATGGCGTTGCGAATCAGGTTCAGCAGCACCTGCTGAATCTGTACCCGATCCACCGCCACGGCCGGAAGCTCCGGGTCCAGGTTGATGAGCACCTTGACCCCCCGTTCCTTCGCACCGACCAGCGCGAGCGCGATCGCCTCCTCGATCAGCTTTGGCATACTTTCCGGTCGGCGGGTCGTTTCCCCGCGAGCGACGAACGTGCGCAGGCGACGTATGATATCTCCACTGCGCAGGGTCTGCTCGACCACGCGCTCCATCGCTTCGCCGATCCGCTTCAGGTCGGGGTGCGGGGTGCCCAGCAGTCGCAGGGCGGCGCGTGCATAGTTGGAGGTTGCCGTGAGCGGCTGGTTTAACTCGTGCGCGAGCGCCGCCGCCATCTGCCCCATCAACCGCACTCGCGACACCTGCAGCAACCCATCCTGCAATTCGTGCAACCGACGCTCCGTCCGCTGACGTTCGGTCAGATCGCGGACAAAGCCGGTGAACAGCCGAGGGCCGGCCTGGCTTGTCTCGCCAACCGACAATTCCATCGGGAACGTGCTGCCATCCTTGCGCCGACCCACCACGACACGCCCGATGCCGATGATCCGCCGCTCGCCTGTGGCACGATAGCGAGCGAGATAGCCGTCGTGCTGGTCGCGGTAGGGCTGAGGCATCAGCAGCTTCACGTTCTGCCCGTGCACTTCGGCGGCCGTATATCCGAATAATCGTTCCGCTGCCGAGCTGAAGAATTGGATGGTGCCCAGTTCATCGATCACCACCATCGCGTCCGGCACGGTGTCCAGGACCGAGCGCAGCAGCGCCGCCTCGCTGGTAATCGGGTCGATCTTCGTGGCTTTGCGGTCATCCATGGGCGACCATTACAACGGTCGCCTGAACCTTCGGAAGCGTCAATCGTCCGAAGTTGCAATGAAATCGAGCAGCTGGTCGTCATCGAGCGGCTTCTCTAGCACCCGCGCAACGCTCAGCTCCCGCGCCAGCCGGAGCACGTCCGCCGAAGGCGAGCCGGTTATCAGGGCCACCGGCAGGCCCACCCCGTCACCGCGCAGGCGGGCCACCAGCTGGAGGCCGGTCAGTTCCGGCATGTGCTGATCCACAACCAGGCACGACAGCTCGCGCAGTGGCGCCTCCTGCAGGAACTGAGCGGCCGACGCATAGGCCGCAACGGTGTAGCCGGAAATTTCCAGCAGAAAACGCAACGAATCCCGTACCGCGTCATCGTCGTCGACCACGGCAACGAGGCGGTCGGACACATTATGCACGCGGCATTCTCCAGCCCTCTGTGCGATGGTCTCTTGCATCAGCATCTCGCTCATAATGCCGGAGGCGAGCCGACGTGCCTTGATTCAGGTCAATGGTCCGACGCTTTTCCAGACGCAGCTCCCTCGGCCGCAATCGTCATGCGCACCAGTTCGGCGAGACTGCGGGCTTGCATCTTCTCCATGACGCGCGCGCGGTGCACCTCGACGGTGCGAGGGCTGGACCCCAGATCGTAGGCGATCGTCTTGTTCGGTTGGCCGGCCACGAGCCGGTCGAGCACTTCCCGCTCGCGCGGTGTGAGCGTGGCCAGCCGCCCAGCGATATCCGCCACGGCCATCGCCTCGTCTTTTGCCCGTTGGCTGACCGCAATGGCGCGTTTGACCGCCGACAGGAGCTGCGCATCGTCGAACGGCTTCTCCAGGAAGTCTGTGGCCCCCGCCTTCAGGGCCTGCACGGCGATCGGCACGTCTCCGTGCCCGGTCATCACGATGACCGGGAGCCGGATGCCCTGGGCGCCGATGCGCTGTTGCAGTTCGAGCCCGTTCAATTCGGGCATCTGGACATCCGTCAGCACACATCCTACGCCGCCGGACGGCACCGCTGCCAGAAAGCTCAAGGGCGAATCATACGCGCGCACCTGGAACCCAGCCGTTTCCAGCAGCAAAGTCAGCGAGTCGCGCACAGATGCATCATCGTCGACCACGTATATGAGAGGTGGTTCAGCCATTCCGACTCTCCCTTCCGGCATGCCGGCGCACAATACGTATCATTCCGTACGGCTGTTTCCGAATTTCTCTGCTCGATCGTCACCGGTAGACCGGCATCGACAACATGCACGATTGGTTAAGGGGAGCGATCATGCTGGCAACAATGGAACGGACTGAAACCCGTGGCGCCCTGCGACCCCAGCCACGCGACGTGCTGGACGTCCTTGAACAGTTCGGTTCCACAATATCAGTGCAGCATGATCGGGAAATCCATGGCGAGGGCGACGCTGCTGAGTTTTGCTATCGTATCGTTGCCGGCTGCGTGCGGTTGGTGAAGTTGATGGAAGACGGCCGCCGCCAGATCTGCGAGTTTCTGATGGGGGGCGACCAGCTCGGGTTCGACGCCCTGGACTGTTACGATTTCACCGCCGAGGCGGTATCGGATGTGGTGCTGCGGCGCTATCCCCGCCGAATGGTGGATTCGCTAGCCGGCAGCAACCTGATGCTGGCGCGGCGGCTGCGGGACATGGCGGCCGTTCGTCTTCGTTTGGCACATGCCCGGCTGGTGCTGCTCGGGCGCAAGACGGCATCGGAGCGGATCGCCAGTTTCCTGCTGGAGATGGCAGAGCGGCTGCCGCAACCACGGCCGAATGTGTTGGATTTGCCGATGGGGCGCGCCGACATAGCCGATCATCTCGGCCTGACGATCGAGACTGTTTGCCGCCTGCTCGGTCATTTGCGCCGTGACGCGACCATTGCAATCGATCGTGGCACGATCACCATTCGCAATTCCGGTGCGCTGCAGCAGATGGCGTCAGAGCCGCGGCACTGATTCCGCTGCGCCTGTTGAGCTTCCGCGGGCACGGCTCTGGATTGGCGCAAGTTCTTCTCTGAAAGGCCTTGCTCGCGATATCAGATCAGACTGCTCAACCTGGCTGGAGTGCCAGGCAGGTTTGACAGCCAGCGGGCCAACCAAGCGCGCAGCCGACAGGGATCACTCCACGCAGCGTCGTCCCTTTCTTTCTTAAAGGGCTACACGGTTTCCTTCAGTTCCTTTGCGACGCGGAATGCGACCTTCTTACTTGCCTTGATCTTGATCGCCTCGCCGGTCGCCGGGTTGCGGCCCATGCGCGCGGCGCGCTTGCGAACCTGAAGAACGCCCAGACCGTTAATACGAATCTTGTCGCCCCTCTTCAGGTGCCTCGCGACCAGACCGACCATGTCGGACAGCATGGCGTCGCACTGCTTCTTAGGGACGTCATGGCTCTCGGATAGTGACGCGGCGAGATGCCTGAGTGTAACGGTGGACTGTGCGCCGCCTTTTGCCGGCGCCGCCGTCTTGGGGGTCTTTGCCGCGGACTTGGCCACCGCGGGAGCCTTCCTTGCTGCCATACTGAAGCGACTCGCTGTGCAGGTTTCCACTGGACGATGACGGAATCACGGTTTGTGCGAAAGAACAAGCATTTCTTGCATGCGGGACAGGAAATCCAGGGACTTTCCAATGTCCCTGGCTGTGGCATGGTGGGCCCCAAAGCAAGGACCGAAAGGCAGAACCATGTACGACGTGCACTACTGGCCGACGCCCAACGGCAAAAAAGTGACAATTTTGCTGGAGGAATTGGGCGCTGAATATAGGATCGTGCCATGTAATATTGGACGTGGTGACCAGTTCACCTCTGAATTCCTAAAGATGAACCCAAATCATCGCATGCCGGTTCTGGTGGATCACGCGCCGCAGGACAGCGGCAAGCCACTGGTCGTCTTCGAATCCGGGGCCATCATGCTGTATATCGCCGAGAAGGAAGGCAAATTCTATCCGCAGGCCACCCGGCCAAGGTATCAGGTCACGCAGTGGCTGATCTGGCAGATGGCCAACCAGGGACCGAAGAGCGGAGAATGCGGCCACTTCCGTCGGCTGGGCGACACCAAGGGCGACCAGTCGTACGCCGTCAATCGGTTCACGGACGAGGTCAATCGGTTGTATGGGGTGCTGAACAACCGGCTGCATGACAGCCGCTATTTGGCCGGTGACGAATACACGATTGCGGACATGATCTGCTACCCGTGGACAGTGAACTGGAAAGCGCAGGGCCAGGACATCGAGGAGTTCACATACTTCAAGCGCTGGTTCGAAGAGCTGGGCGCGCGGCCCGGCGTACAGCGCGGCATGGCCGTGGGCGCCGACCTCTCCGAGGACCCGTCGAAGCTGTCGCAGGAGGAGCGCGATCGGCGAGCCAAGATGCTCTACAACCAGCGCGCTCGTCCCGTGCCAGCATAGGAGGCGCGTCATGGCAGACGTCGAATGCTTCTTCGATTGCTCGAGCCCTTGGACCTATTTCGCCTTCCACAACCTGCTGCTGCTGCAAAAGGAGCTGGGGATCGACATCGCCTGGCGGCCGATTCTGGTCGGTGGCGTGTTCAACGCAGTCAATCCCAGCGTTCACAACTCGCGGGAGAAGCCGGTACCGGCGAAAGTCGCCTACAATAAGAAAGACCAGCAGGACTGGGCACGCCATCTCGGCATACGTATGCACTACCGCCCCACCGTGTTCCCGGTGAACAGCGTCCGCGCGATGCGCAGCTGCATTCTGCTTGAGCCGGAAGGCAAACTGGTGCCGTTCGCGCTGGCGACATTCGAGGCGTACTGGGGCGACGACAAGGACATCTCGCAGGTCCCGGTGTTGCGCGAGATCTGCGGCAAGGTCGGGATCGATGCCGACTGGCTGCTGGCCGGCATCGAGCGCCAGGAGATCAAGGACAAGCTGCGCGCCGTCACCCAGGAACTAATCGATCGTGGAGGATTCGGTTCCCCTACCATGTTCGTGGGCGGTGATGACATGTATTTTGGCAACGACCGCATGCCATTGATAAGCGCGGCAGTGAAGCGGCGGCGCAGCGGAACTCAAAGCTAGCCTACGCGCGAGGAAGGTTGTCCGGCTGGGCGAACCGCAGGCTCCGACGCGGCTGGCGTGCTGATGCATCGCCTCGTGCCAGGACGCTGACCCGCATCGCCAATCCGCCGCCCAGTACCCCGAGAGAGCCGAGTACAGAAACCGACCGTCCGAGGCGGCCGGGCAGCAGTTGTGATGCAAGCAAGAGCACAAGCGGCAGCACCATTGGTTCGATCGCGCGCTTGCTTGGCCCCTCATCGGCACCCACCTGGCGCGCTGCATGCTCCGAGGTGAGTGCCGCGGCTGCCTCCACCGCCAATGCAGCAATCGCGATGCTGTCCAGGTCTTGGCGCCTTTCAACGTTCCGCTCGCCCAGGCCCAGCGCCGTCGCCGCCGATGCGAGTGCGGAAGACGCAAAGCGCACCGCGAGACTCTTGGGAGCTGCGGCCCAAAACGGCGTGCTGGTGCTCGATAGCAGGGATGCGGTGTAAGTGCTGATGAACGCACCCGCCAGCGCGGCGGGAAGTTGAGTAAGGCGGGCGACACTTCGTAGCCAGGAAAAACCCAGGCGATCCGCAGCGAACTGCAACGAAGCCGTCGCGACGCTGCTGGCGCTGAATCCAACCAACCCCCAGCTTCCGAGCGACATTGGCGAGGTAGACTTGATCAGACGCAGCATGTTGTAAAAGCGCTGCGGCGTATGCAGGTCCAGGATTAAACAGACGGTGCCCAGGGTCGGCGCCAGCATTGCCAGATAGCGTCCTCGCCGAACGATCGACGCCGCGCCCGGTCGGCGCCCAAACTCCGCCAAGGCCGCCAGCAACTCGGCCGCGCCAGAGAGGCCCGCCAGGAAAATGTAGCCGCCGACGAGCGCGTTGTTGAATGGCGCGGGCCTGAGTTGCGGCTCGTTGTAATAGGTCCGTCCATCCCACTCGGGAACTTTATTCATGCGTGCGGCTCCCGGCTGAACAGAGAGAGCGCTGCGACAGCCAGGCCGAGTACGGTGGCGATTCCAGCCGCCAGGCTCGGAGCGACACGGGCTGCTGGGCGTGTGGGAGCGCGCGGCAGGTTGTACGTCTCGGGTGGCTCGGTCAGCAAAAAGAACGCGTTCAGATGTGCCAAGCCTCCGGTCGCACCCGGCGTGTCCGGTGCCCCGTACAGGTAGGCGTTGGTCACACCACGTTGATGCAGTTCAGCTTCGCGCCGCTGCGCGCGTTCCTGAAGCTCCCCCACTTCGCCGAACGCGATGGAGTCTGTTGGGCAAGCCTTGGCGCATGCCGGCTCCAGGCCGCCCTTGAGCCGATCGTAACACAACGTGCATTTGTGCGCCTTGCCGTCCAATAGGCTGATATCCACGACCCCGAACGGACAGGCCGGCACGCAATAGCCGCAACCGTTGCAGATGTCCTGCTGCACAACCACAGTGTCGAATTCGGTGCGAAACAATGCGCCGGTCGGGCACGCCTCCACGCAAGGCGCGTTGTGGCAGTGCTTGCAGACGTCGCTCATCATCACCCAGCCGCTCTGGAACGGAAGGGCGGTGTCGTCGCGCACATCGGCCTCGATGAACTTCACGTGGCGCCAGGAATCGGCCGATAGCGCCGTGGTATTGTCGTAGCTGTGGCCGGTCAGCCGGATGCCGTCTGCCGGCAGGTTGTTCCATTCCTTGCAGGCTACCTCGCACGCCTTGCAGCCGATGCACAGTGTCGTGTCGGTAAAGAAACCGTATGACCGCCCCGGCCGGATGCGAACGCCTGCCGTAAGCTCCGCCTCATCCTCGATCACTCCGTCAAGGTCAGATGCGGTATGATCCAATATGCGCGGATGCATTTCCATGCTCATTCTTCCAACAGTTCGATATGCACCACCGCGTGGCCGATAATGTGTTCCATCTCCGCCGCCCGGTAGGCGACCCGCACCCGGCGATGCAGCAGCGGTGGCAGTTGATCGGGCTCCACGCCTGAACGGTGGTGAAGCAGGAACTGGTGTCCGACGCCATCGCTATCCAGCAGCTGGAATCGGCCTTCTTGAGCAATGAGAATTGTGCCGACAATGGACTGCATGCTGCCTCCGGCCTGGTGAGGTGCCAACAGAACCATGAACGGCGGACCGGTGTTGTCGTATATGTTCTCGCCCGGAGTTGTTGCGGGCACACCTTCTGCTGATGAGATACTCCCAATCTGCTTCCGCGCAACGATCGCCAGCTGAAGCGAAAACCTGCTCACCTTTCCGAGAGAGGGCAACCCCCTTGGGAGCGCAGCGTTTTTCTGCGCAGCACTGGTGACCAGTCCAGGAGACACATCTTCCGCCACAGATGGCCGCGATCTTTCCACCCGGAGCGAATCTTGTTGCAAAACTCGTTCTCGTGGGTCTCGCCGGCTCGATGATCGCCGGCACCGCGTGGTGGTGGCTTTGGCCACGCACGGACTATCTGCGTCACACTCATTGGACGGTCGAACAGCCGGTGCCGTTCAGCCATCAACATCATGTCGCGGGTCTCGGGATCGACTGTCGCTTCTGTCACACCACGGTGGAAACAGCGGCGGATGCTGGACTGCCGCCCACCTATACATGCATGACGTGCCATTCGCAGCTATGGACGAATGCCGCTCTGCTCGCACCAGTGCGGCGCAGCCTGACCGAGAACCAGCCACTCGTCTGGCACGCATCGGCGATCTGCCTGACTACGCCTACTTCACCATGCAATCCACATTGCCAAAGGCGTCGGCTGCTCGAGCTGCCATGGTGATGTCGAGGCCATGCCGCTTATGCAAAAAGCGCGCAGCTTTACCATGGGGTTCTGTCTCGATTGCCACAAGAACCCTGGCCCAACCTCCGGCCGAGTAATCAGATCTTCAACACCGAATGGCATCGCACTAAGGACACACCATCGCCCGCCGCACTTATGGCAAATTACCACATCGGTGGACGCAACCTGACCGACTGCTCAATATGCCATCGATGAGGCGACAATGGCGAAGTATCGATGATCTGGCACGTGATCCCGCGATCATCGCACGCGCAGCGCAAGAATTTCCCTCACTCGCCGAAACCCTGTCGGTTTCTCACAATCGCCGAACGGTAATGAAGCTGATGGCGGCAGGGCTTGCACTCGCAGGCCTGGGCGGATGTGATGACGGTGAGCCAGGTGGCGCGTTGGTGCCACCAGTGCGGCCGTCACGCGAGTCGATTGCGCGCAGCAGCAACATGTTTGCGACAGCGAGCGTATTGCAGGGTTACGCAGCCGGTGTCCTGGTGCGGCACAATGTCGGCCGCCCCATCAAGGTAGAGGGCAATCCGAACCATCCGGCCAGCCTTGGCGGCACCGATGCAATCGCCCAGGCTGAAATCCTCAGCTTCTATGACCCGGATCGCGCCGCGGGGATCACCCGTGAGGATGTCCCCCAGGATTGGCAGACGTTGCAGACCGCTCTTGCGGAGCAGCGCGACCAATTGCAGCGCACGCACGGCGAAGGCTTCCGCATACTGACCGGTACAACCACGTCGCCGACGCTGGAGCGACTGATGGAAGCATTGCTCCGGATGTATCCACAGGCGCAGTGGCATCAGTGGGAGCCCGTATCGCGTGATGCAGTACGCGCTGGCGCGATGCTCGCCTACGGCAAGCCGGTGGAAGTGGTTCCCAGATTGGCCGCTGCGGACATGATCCTGGCAATCGACAGCGATCTGTTGAGCTCTGCACCAGGACATGTCCGCTTCGCACGTGACTTCGCCGCTCGGCGCAATCCGGTGCGTGCTGCAAGCATGAGCCGTGTCTATGCCATCGAGCCGGCCCCGACACTGACCGGCATCGCGGCGGATCACCGGTTCGTTGCCGGCCCCGGCGATCTACACCGCACCGTCCTTGCACTAGCCGATGCGGTGCTTCGCAGCGCCACACCGTCAGATACACCACCCTGGCTTGCAAAGCTCGCTGCGGACTTGAAAGCGCATCCTGGCCGAGCCTTCATTCACCTCGGACCGCATCAGCCAGCGGAGTTCCACGCGCTCGTGCACGCGATGAATGAGGCATTGGACGGCCGCGGCAGTACGTACGAAGTCGTCGAGGCGGTTGAGGTGGCGCCGACCGATCAGTCAAAGTCACTGCACGACTTGGTGGCCGATATGGCCGCTGGTCGTGTGCAGACTCTGGTGATCATCGATTGCAATCCGGTGTTCACCGCGCCCTCGACGCTCGGGTTCACTGACGCATTGCAGCGAGTACCGTTTTCCCTCGCCATGTCGATCGAGCCGAACGAGACCAGCCAAGCCACACAATGGGCAGTGCCGCAAGCGCATCCATATGAGGATTGGGCCGACGCACGAGCGTTCGATGGAACTGCGGCGATCCTCCAGCCGCAGGCGCAGCCTCTGTTTGGCGGGGCGAGCCCATATCAGTTGCTGGCGTCGTTCATGCAGTTCAATCCCGCGCCAGCGCTCGACCTTGTTCGCCAGACCTGGCAGGCGACCTTAGCCGATTTTGCATCCGACTGGCACAGTGCACTCACCGCCGGTGTGGTCCTGAACACCGTATCCGCCGCCAGCGATGCGAAGCTGCGTGATGAAGCAGTGCAGGTGCGACCGCCTGCGCCACCGCAGCATCCGGTCACCTTGTTGTTCCGTCCGGATCCCCACCTCTGGGACGGCCGGTTCGCAAACAATGCGTGGCTGCAGGAGCTGCCACGGCCACTGACCAAGCTGACGTGGGACAATCCGCTGCTGATCTCGCGGCAACAGGCTCGGACACTGAACCTGCGCAACGGCGACCGCGTCGTGCTGACCCGTGGCGAGACAAGCGTAACCCTCCCCGCATGGATTTCGCCCGGACAGGCGGAGGACTGCGCGGTCGGATTGCTGGGATTTGGCCGGAGCATCGTTGGCAGCATCGGCGAAGGGACAGGCTTCAACCTCTATCCACTGACCGGGCTCGCGGATCCGCCGGACATCCGCAAGGGCGAAGGCGGCGAACGACTTGCCTGCACGGAACATCAC
>JBKPOG010000194.1:0-25812 GCA_046732975.1 Pseudomonadota bacterium | reverse complement strand
ACGGACCAGAAGCTCTACACGTGGTGGTCCTATCGCAACCGCGACTGGCGTGCATCGGACCGAGGGCGGCGACTGGACCACATCTGGGTCACGCCTGATCTGGTTGGAAAGTTGGAACGCCAGATCGTGCTGAAGGATGCGCGAGACTGGCCGCAGGGGTCCGACCACGTACCTGTCTGCGTGGAGCTGCGGATTTAGCGACGAAGCGACGCGGTGTGACGTCGGTCCGCGGGCGTGAGCGGACGCGGCTTGATTGGCAACTTGAACCGGCAGATTGCGCTGACGCGGCGGCGTCAGCGTGCCGGCTAGGCGTAGTCGCTGGCGACGGTCACGTCCCGGTGCCGATCCGAGCGCACCAGGTTGAATACCACCGACAGCACCACTCCCACCGCAATGTTCACCACCAAAGATGCCAGCGCCGTATAGCAAGGCACCGTCGTGCCGAACAGCTTCAGCGGATAGACCGGCGCGAAGTTCACCGCAGCCACCATCCATGTCCCTAGACCAAATCCAACCGCCCAGCCGATCAACAGTGCCCAACCATTCAGCATGCGCGTATAGAGTCCGAGGATCACTGGTGGCAGGGTCTGAATGATCCATACACCGCCCAGCAATTGCAGCCAAAGCGCATACTGGAACGGAATTGCAAAAATGAACACCAACGCACCGGCCTTGATCACCAGCGACACGATTTTCGCCATCTGGCTTTCCTCGGCATCTGTTGCCGCCGGATGGATGAATTCGCGATAGATGTTGCGAGTGAAGGTGTTTGCCGTGGCGATCGACATAATTGCCGCGGGCACCAGCGCACCGATGGCGATCGCCGCAAAAGCGACGCCCGCGAACCACGCAGGAAATACCGCCAGGAACAGCGCCGGGACGGAGAAGTTGTTGCTGTAGCGCTTGAACCCGTCGGCGAACTCGGGCATCGATTGCACACCGACCGCGATGGCCATGAAACCCACCAGCGCCAGAAATCCGAGCATCAGCGAGTAGGCCGGCAACGCCGCGGCGTTGCGGCGCACCACCCGCGCACTTGAACTACTCAGGATGCCGGTGATCGAATGCGGGTACAGGAACAGCGCCAACGCCGAACCCAACGACAATGTCGCATAGGCGCTGAAGCTGCCGAGCGATCCGGCCGGCGGCGTTGCCAGCAGCAGCTTGGCCGCCGGGACTGGCGAGAACACCTTGTCGTAGCCGCCGAGATGGAGCGGCACCGCGATGATTGCTGCGATCACCGTGATATAGATCAGCAAGTCCTTGACAATGGCGATCATCGCCGGCGCACGCAGACCCGATGTATAGGTGAATGCGGCGAGGATGATGAAAGCGATGATCAGCGGCAGGTCACCACCCAGACCGCTGGTCTCCACACCCATTGCTCCAAGTACGACCTGGATGCCGACAAGTTGCAGCGCGATGTACGGCATCGTGGCGAGAATGCCGGTCAGCGCCACCGCCAGTGCCAGCCAGCGATTGCCGAAGCGTCCGCGCACGAAATCCGCTGAGGTGACGTAACCGTGCTTGTGTGCGACCGACCAGAGCCGCGGGAAGGCAACGTAAAGGATGGGATACACCATGATGGTGTAAGGCACGGCGAAGAAGCCAAGGGCACCGGCGCCGAACATCAGCGCGGGAACCGCGACGAAGGTGTAGGCGGTATAGAGGTCGCCGCCAATCAGGAACCAGGCAACGATGGTGCCGAAGCGACGGCCCCCCAGTCCCCATTCGTGCAGCATCGTCAGATCGCCGCGTCGCCAATGCGCAGCGACAAAGCCTAGTATCGTGACGAACCCGAATAGCAGGATGAAAATAATTAGGGCGGTCCAGTTGATCATCGGTCCGCTCAGTGTTCGAGACGATAGACGATAATAATGATCACCGCGCCAAGGATGATCCAGAGCAGCTGGTACCAGTAGAAGAATGGCACCCCAGCCAAGGTAGGCTGGACGCTATTATAGAACGGCACCCAGAGCACGGCGATAAAGGGGATCAGCAACAGCAGGCGCGCCCAGGCGACCGGCCGCGCAGGCAGGTGCTCATCTGGTCCGGCAGCCATTGGATCCTCCCCGAATGTTACGGGCCGATTATCGCCGGATTGCGTCCAACGCAACTGCTACCAGGAACGCGGCGGCCTCAGACGGGCGGTTTCTTGGACTGGTGCTCGAACGAGAGCCCGACCATGTCGGGCTGCGCAACAAATCGAGGTCGCTCAGGTCCTTATCGGTCAACGGATCGAGGTGAAGTTCGGCCCTTGGGAACGTCAGGCCGCGTTCGGCTGCATTTGGAGGCCGTTCCGATGCGGGTGGGTCACGCGCGGTGTGTCAAAGCGAGCCGCCGAGTGGCCGCCAGTCCAGCAGGTGATGGGAAAGGTGCCGATGACCTGGTAGCTTGTCTGGGTGGCTGAGCCGGCTATTCCGCTGCTGCATCGGTTCGCCTCGAGGCAACCCAGTGCCCGGGGGGATGGAAGGATTGATCCGGGTCAAAGCCGCTATGATTGCGCTGCGGGCTGGCGGTGGCTAAAGCAGCGCTGTCGCGGGTGTAGCTCAATGGTAGAGCTCCAGCCTTCCAAGCTGGTCACGGGGGTTCGATTCCCCTCACCCGCTCCAATGCGTCAATTTGTTCCCCTCAAGTCCAAAATCGGATATTGCTCCAGGAATTATTGGCGCAAGGACGGCCATGCGGGAGTTGCTCGACCGGTGACGCGGCTTCTGGTTCTGCTGCTGCTGGCAGTGGTCCCGATGCAGGCATTCGCGCAGGCGCCTGTATCCGAGCGGCGCGTAGCGTTCGTGGTTGGTATCGGCGCCTATAAGAATGCCCCTCAACTGGCCAATCCGGTCAATGATGCCCGGGCGATCGGCGACTCGCTACGGCGCCTGAACTTCGAAGTGAGCGAGGTCTACGATCCAGACTTTCGCAAACTGAGCGAGGCTTTGCGGGCATTCGGCATCAAGGCGGCCCAGGCTGACATCGCAGTGGTTTACTACGCTGGCCATGGGGTCCAGGTGGGGCGTGAGAACTTCCTGCTGCCCGCGGATGCGCAGATCGAGCGGGAACGCGACCTGGTCTACGAGGCCTTGTCGCTTGAGTTGTTCCTGGGCGAAGTGTCCCAGGCCCGCCATCTCGGCATCATTCTGCTCGATGCCTGTCGCAACAATCCCTTCGTTGAGCGTCTCTCGCGCTCTCTGGCGATCAGCAGCCGAGGCCCCCCGTCCGCGGGATTGGCGCGGGTGGACAACGTGCCGCGCAACACGCTGGTGGCGATGGCGACCAAGGCGGATCAGACGGCCGACGACGGCGGCGGCGGCCACAGCCCGTTCGCCCAGGCCCTGCTCAACAATTTGGACAAGCAAGGGCTTGAGCTCAGCCTATTCTTTCGCAGCGTGCGTGACGACGTGTTGCGGGCGACTGGCAACCAGCAGGAGCCATACGTCTTCAGCTCCCTTGGTGCCGAGCCGTTCTACTTTCATCCGCGCCCGCCCAATCGGCCGCCGCAGATCGGCACAATTCCAGCGCTCGAGGTGCGCGACACCGCAGGCCCTACTCCTCTGCCGATACCTAAGCCAACCGATCCGGACCAGGATCCCCTGACCGTTCGGGTGCTCGGCCTACCCCGCTCGGGCGAAGTCCGGGTCGAGGGACGAATTGCCGCCCCGGGTGCGGCGTACAGCGTCGATCGTTTCGCGACCGCGACATACAAGCCGACCGGATCGGCGCAGGGTGATGTCGGGACATTCGACTTCCTGGTGGACGATGGCCGCGGGGGCAACACCCTAGGCAGCCTGAGCGTCACCGTGACGCCCTCCAACCGACCCCCCGTGGCCGAACCACGCCGCCGGCTCCGCATCTATACCGGGGCAATCGGCATCGCGCCGCCGACCGACCCCGATGGCGACAGGCTCGCTGTCACTGTACAGGCACTGCCTCGCGGCCTGGTTCGCTTCGGCCTGACCCCGATCAGGGTTGGCGACCGACTGCAGCCGGAGCAACTGCCGGTACTGGTTTACGTGCCGGAGCCTGGATTCAGTGGTCCCGCCGGCAGTTTCCAATACCTGGTGGACGATGGCCGAGGCGGCCGGACGGAAGGCACACTGGACATCGATGTGATGGACCCGGTTGAAGCCGCGACACAGATGGCCGAGGCCGCAGTCTGGGAGCGGTTGGGATCGACGGGGCGCCTGGAGGACGTGGAGACCTTTATGCGGCTCTATCCCACCTCCTACCTGGCTCCAACTGCGCAGAGGCGACGCGATGAACTGATGGCGCAGCAGCGCGCCGCCAGCCAGCCGGCAGCGCCAGCCCAGCAAGGCCCCGCACAAGCTCCGCCGTTGCGCATCGCCGGAACTCCGCCGCCACCGGAGCAAGCGAAGCCGCCCGAAAAGCTGGCGTCGCTGCAGCCGGTCGCGCCGCCGTCCGACGCATCGGCGCAGCAACGGCGGGACCTCGCGATGGCGCTGCCGCCTGTCGCTCCTGCGCCGCCCACGAGCACAGATCGCGTGTTCCAGGACTGCGACACTTGCCCGTCCATGGTGCGCGTCCCTCCTGGCACACTGATGATGGGTCAGGGCGCCAAGGACCCGAGTGCGACGCCGGTCCACAAGGTCACCCTGCGCGCCTTCGCGCTCAGCCAGTATCCGGTGACAATCGGGAACTGGAACACCTGCCATACCGACGGCGGTTGCGGCCCGCCGCCGCGAATGGCCCAGACGCAGGACGACATGCCGATCTACAATGTCAGCTGGGACGATACGCAGACTTTTATCGCCTGGCTGTCGCGTCGCGCCGGACACGCATACCGCCTGCCGACCGAAGCGGAATGGGAGTATGCGGCGCGCGCCGGAACCTCCACCAGTTATTGGTGGGGCGACCGCGCGGGAACGGCGTTGGCGAACTGTGCCGGCTGCGGAGGCAAGCATGATCCACGCGCGCCGCTGCCGGTCGGCGGGTTCCGGCCCAACCCATTCGGCCTCCATGACATGCTTGGGGGCGTTGCCCAGTGGATGCAGGATTGCTGGTTCCCCAATTACAGCCACGCGCCCGAGGACGGCGCGGCACGAGACGCGCCGAACTGCATGAAGCGGGTGTTGCGCGGAGGAGGGTTTCGCGCCGGGCCAGACGATATCCTGCCCACCGCGCGGAGCAATTATGACGCACCGGTACGCTACCTGGGCAACGGTTTCAGGGTGGCGCGCGACCTCAACTAAGCGGTGTCAATGCGTTGTCGTCGCCGCTGCGCGTACGTGAACTGTGATCCGCTTTGACATTACCGGCGGATCATGCGGGATGTGATCCGCATCGCCCATCAGCAACTGCAGCGTGTGCGTGCCAGGTGGCAGCTCGATCACGGTTTCGGTTTGGCCGAGCCCGAAATGCAGGTGATGGCTGTCGTTCGGGATCGGCTGGTCCAGCGGCGGCAGCGGCGCATCGATCAGCAGGTGATGGTGGCCGGTGTTCTTTACGCTGACACCAGCCGGCGCGACGCCGAAGTTCCGCGTCCCGAACCACACCTTGACGTGGTTGGAATTGACGGTCGCGCCGTCGAGCGGCCACCCGATATAGACATAGGCATCATGTGGGGCAGGGGTTCGCGGCGTGGCCGTCGCGGCAGGTGGCGCCCCAGGGGCAGGCGGTGAAGCAGGCGCGCCGCCGGTGCCCTGCGCGACCGCACTCGTGACCATGCAGGTTGCCGCGGCGGCCGAGAGCCAGAGCGTCCGCAACCGGATCGATGACATCTGTATCTCCCGCCGCTGACTATTGGACCACGGTGATGGTGATGCGCTTCGAATAAAGCGGTGGCTGGTGCGGCACGTGGTTCGCGTCAGCCAACAGCAACTGCAGAGTGTGCTTGCCTGGCGGCAGATCGAGCCTTGCCTCAGTCTGGCCAAGGCCAAAATGCAAGTGATTATGGTCGTTTGGAATGGGCTGGTCGAGCGGCGGCAGGTCCGCGTCGACGATCAGGTGATGATGGCCGGTATTGGCCTTCTCCACTCCCGCCGGCGCAATCCCCGCACCGCTCAGGCCCATGCGGACCCAGAAAGCACCTTTGATCACCTGCCCGTCATTGGGCCAGAGGATATACACCTTTGCATCAGGTGGCATCGTGGACTGTTGCGCCGTGGCAGCGGAGCCCGCGAGCAGCGTTCCGGCCAATACAGCGGCCAGAGCCCAGGTTCTTTGCATGGTTTCTCCCCCGAGAAGCCGCCGATCAGGGCCGCGAACATAATTCACACTACGGGTCTGGTCCAGCAAGCGTGAATGGCCGCCTCGCCCGTGAACCGACATATGAGCCGGTACAGCCCTAAACGGGCAATGGTGGCACACAACCGAAGGAGCCGAATATGCGATCCATCATGTTGGCGACGACACTCATCCTACTCTCGCCTCTGGCCTACGCGCAGAGCATCCCTGGCAGCGCCACCGGACCTCGTCCGGGATACGCTGGCGCGCCGCCTCCACCCCCGCCACCTTCGTCAACCCGAATGGCGGGTCAGCCGGACCCCGGCAACTGCGGGACACCGGATGAGCCGAAGCCCTGTCCGCCGATGCCACGGCGTCCCCTCCCGTATTATCCGAACAACAAGCAGTAGAGCGCGCTGCGAACCGGACGAAAGGAGAACGCGGCCTGGACATGCAGGCGCGCAATCGCTACATCGGCCGCCTCCTGGGCGGCCGTTCCATTGGTGGCCGATCCAGGCGAGCGAGCAAAGTGGGGACTCGCCAGTTCCGTTGACTGGCGGCTCGAGGGGTGTAGCTCAATTGGCTAGAGCGCCGGTCTCCAAAACCGGAGGCTGGGGGTTCGAGACCCTCCACCCCTGCCAGCGTCCCGCAGAGCACGCTATATTCCACCCAACGCAACTCTGGGGTCTGGAGAACAACGTGGCGGTCGATCCGGCGAAGTTTGTGCGTGAGGTGAGGTCCGAGATGGCCCGCGTCACCTGGCCGTCACGCAAGGAGACACTGGTGACCACGGGCCTAGTATTCGCCATGGTGGCGCTGGCCGCGATGTTCTTCTTCCTCGTGGACCAGTTTATCGGTATCGGCATTCGTGCCCTGTTCGGCATGAGCGCGTGAGGAGATCAGCTGAAGTGGCCAAGCGTTGGTACGTGGTGCACGTTTATTCTGGCTTCGAGAAGAAGATCGCCCAGCAGATCAAAGAGCAGGCGGGACAGAAGGGCCTCGCCGACCAGATCGACGAAGTCCTGGTACCGTCCGAGCAGGTGGTCGAGATGCGGCGTGGCCAGAAGGTCAATGCGGAGCACAAATTCTTCCCCGGCTACGTGCTGGTGAAGATGGACTTGACCGATGACGCCTGGCATCTGGTGAAGAACACGCCGAAGGTAACCGGCTTTCTCGGCAGCAGGACCCGTCCCTCGCCGATCAGTGACTCCGAAGCCGAGCGTATCATGAAGCAGACGCAGGAGGGCGTGGAGCGGCCGCGCCCGGCAGTGCTGTTTGAGGTGGGCGAGCAAGTGCGCGTCGCCGATGGTCCGTTCACCAGCTTCAACGGCACGGTGGAAGAGGTGGACGAGGAGAAGGGCCGGGTTAAGGTCAGCGTGTCGATCTTTGGCCGCTCAACGCCGGTCGAATTGGAGTACGGGCAGGTCGAGAAGGTTTAGTGGAGCGGTTCTACGACGGCAGCGCCTCGCTCTTCGTCCGCGCCTATGACGCGTTCTACCATCAACCACCACCCATCGTCGCTGGGAGCTGCACCATCGGCTGACGCCGAGAGGCTTCGTGTTACGGCAGGAGCTGATCGTCGTCGCGCGCATCAGCAGATAGCCCGCTACAAACCCTGCTCGACCATAGTGAGCAGACGCTGTTCGATGCGGCGGATCTGCGCGCGTGGCAGCCGACGCAGCGGACCTTCCAGGACCAGCATCGCCAGCCCGTGCACGGCAGACCAGGCGAGATACTCCGCATCAGGCCGCTGCTGCACGGGCAGCACGCCCGCTTGCACCAGTTCGTCGAGAGCGGTGCTGAGCAGCTGGAACGGATTGAGACCGCGCTTGCCGGCCATCGCCGGCTGCGTTGTCGTCTCTGGATTGCCCGGAACACCGAACGCGGTGCGGAACAGGCCTGGCTCGGTGCGGGCGAAGCGGAGATAGGCGATGCCGATCGCGCGCAGGCTGGCGCGGGCCGCGTCCTTCCCTTGTTTCCGACGGCGCTGTCGGATCAGCTCTTGCTCCATTGCCAGGGCGAGCATTGAAAGCGCAGCGGCTCGCACCTCCTGCAGCAAAGCGTCGCGGCTGACGAAGTGACGGTAAGCAGCGTTGGGCACCACACTGGCGCGTCGCGTCGCCTCACGCAGCACGACGGCTTCGGGCCCACCCGCACGCGCCAGCGCAATGCCCGCCTCCAGCAGCGCTTGCCGCAGGTCTCCGTGATGGTATGTGCGGCGTGGCCGCAATTGGTTCGTCGCATCCATCATCACCGCTCCGCGAGGATGTGGACACTGTCCACGTGATTTGCTAGCGTTGTGTGGACGGTGTATACATTGCGAAGCGATCGCGCAACAAGACCGTCGGTCCAGCACAAGACGGAGGAATCCAATCATGCAGATCCAGCCCTATTTGTTCTTTGACGGACGCTGCGAAGAGGCGATCGAGTTCTATCGCCAGGCCGTCGGCGCCGAAGTCGGCATGCTGATGCGGTGGAAGGATTGTCCGGAGAAGGGACAGGGCATGACCCAGCCCGATGACAAGGTGATGCATGCGAGGATCACGATCGGCGATACGGTGGTCATGGCGTCCGATGGGCGGTGCACCGGCCATCCTAGCTTCCAGGGGTTTTCGCTTTCACTCGAGGCCGGTTCCGATGCCGAAGCCGAGAAGCTCTTCGATGCGTTGGGCGCGGGCGGCCAAGTGCAGATGCCGCTGACACCGACGTTCTTTGCGTCGAAATTCGGCATGGTTGCAGACAAGTTCGGCGTATCGTGGATGATCATCCACGAAAAGAGCTAACGCGCTCGCCCGTGGCGCGCGTGGCGTTCACTGCGAACCTGCAGCGGCATATCGAGTGCCCGCTGCAGGTTGCGCCCGGGCAGAGCGTGCGAGCCGTGCTGGAGCACGTGTTTGCCACTCAGCCACGGTTGCGATCCTACATCCTGGATGACCAGGATCGGGTGCGGAAGCACGTGGCGATTTATCTGAATGGCGAGCGCATTGTCGATCGCGAGCAACTCAGCGACTCGGTCAACGATGACGACGAGCTGTTCGTGTTTCAGGCATTGTCAGGTGGATAGCGATGAGCGATCGACTGCTGGTCGGCACCAAGAAGGGCTTGTTTGAATTGCGGCGCAGCCAGGGGAACTGGTCCATTGCCGGGACTCGCTTCCTCGGCGATCCGATCTCGATGCTGCTCGCCGACCCGCGCGATGGTGCGCTTTACGCGGCAGAGGCGTTGGGGCATTTCGGAGTCAAGCTGCAACGCTCACGCAACGGTGGGGAGAGCTGGCAGGAAATCCCTGCGCCTGCCTTTCCTAAGAGCGACACCGACGGGCCGAGTGTATCGTATCTGTTCTGCCTGGAAACGGCTGGCACGGACAAGCCTGGCTGGCTCTGGTGCGGTACGATTCCGGCAGGCCTATTTCTGTCGAAGGATCGCGGCGAGTCCTGGACGTTGAACCAGGCGTTATGGGATCTGCCCGAGCGCAAGGATTGGATGGGCGGCGGGTTCGATCACGCAGGCGTCGCCTCGATCTGTGTTGATCCACGCAACTCGGCACAGATCACCATCGGGGTTTCCACCGGCGGCGTATGGCGATCAGACGACGACGGCACCAATTGGCGCGCTGCTTCCGAGGGGATGTATGCGGAATATTATCCGCCGCCGCGCAATCACGCGCCCGAGGTGCAGGACATCCACCGGCTGGTGCAATGCCCTGCGGCTCCGGATTCACTGTGGGTGCAACACCATAACGGCGTGTTCCGCTCCACCGACGGCGCGCAGTCCTGGCAGGAGGCCACGGCCATCCGCCCCGCAAAGTTCGGCTTCGCTGCGGCGGTGCATCCGCAAGATCCCGACACCGCATGGTTCGTGCCCGGCGTAAAAGACGAGTGTCGCGTACCGGTCGATGCGAGGCTTGCAGTGGCACGCACTCGTGACGGTGCGCGGTCGTTCGAGGTGCTGACCGAGGGCCTGCCACAGAGCCACGCCTATGATCTGGTCTATCGCCATGCTCTCGCCGTCGATGACAGCGGCGAAATGCTGGCATTGGGTTCAACAACGGGACATCTGTGGATCACCGAGAACGGCGGCGACACTTGGATGTTGGTTGCGGGGCACCTGCCACCGGTCAGCTGTGTGCGCTTCGGCTAACACTACGACGCGATTCACCGCTGGCGTAGAAGCGGAGCCGCGCCTCTCAAACGGAAAGCAAACATGCGGATCTACTGGATCAAGGCACAGGCACCGCGACGTGTGTTGGCGCTCGTCAAATACCTGGGTATCGAGGCCGAGTACACCGAAGTCGACGTTGTCGCAGGCGGCCTCAACACGCCGGATTATGTCGCCCTCAACCCGAACAAGAAGGCGCCCACCCTCGTCGATGGCGACATTGTCTTGTGGGAAGCTTCGGCGATCATGGCCTATCTTTGCATCAAGCAAAGTTCGGACATGTGGCCGGCGCATAATCCCGCCGAACAGGTCGAGGTGCTTCGCTGGCTGTCCTGGAATGAGTGCCACTGGGCACCGGCAGTCGCACCCTTCTATTTTGAGCACATCGTCAAGTCTACCTTTGGCAAGCTGCTGCCCGATCGTGAGTCTCTGAAGACGAAAGTCGCCGATCTCCTCAGGTACGCAGAGGTGCTGGATGGGCACCTGTATAGTCGCGACCATGTTGCCTGCGGCAGGCTGACTGTAGCGGATTTTCAACTTGCTTCTATGGCGACAGATTGGCGCGAGGCAGAGATGCCGCTCGACACATTTCCGAACATCGTGCGTTGGCTCGACGGGCTTGTGCGGATACCGGCCTGGGCTGATCCCTGGCCGATATCAGGGCGCCGCGGAAATGTTCCATGATTGACCATACCGGCATCGGGGTTGCTGACGTCGGACGTTCCGCAGTCTTCTACGATGCGGCTCTCAGTGCTCTCGGCCTCCGCAGGGTTATGCAGATCCCAGAGGGTGTGGGTTCAGACGGCATCGGTTACGGTGTGGACTACCCCGTCTTTTGGATTGATCGCTATCACCCGTACTCTGTCAGACAGCACACCGCCTTTGTGGCCAAGAGCAAGTCTGAAGTCGAAGCTTTCCATGCGGCGGCTGTTCAAGCGGGCGGGAGGGACAACGGCGCACCAGGCTTGCGCCGACCCCGATACTATGCCGCATTTGTGCTCGATCCGGACGGAAACAACATAGAGGCCGTCTTCCGCGGCGACTGATCCCGAGTCGCTACAAGTGCGCGGACAGGCACATCCGGAGCGGTCATTACATATTCAGCATCGCACCGACCAGCGCACCCTTTGCGGTGGCGTTGAGCGGATCCTTGGCGAGCGTCACCTCGCTGATCGCGACCGGCAGCTTGGTTCGCTCAATCGCCGAGCGAAGATTGGCGAGGAAGTTGCCGGCCATTGCCGTGCCGCCGGCGCACACGATTGGAATGGGGCCGGTGAAGCGGGGCAGCATCTTCGACTCGGCCATTGCGGTCTGCAGTGCCGTCACCGCTGTCTCAATGACGTCGGCATAATATACCGAGAGCGCGCGATCGATCGCGCCACCCTCGCCGGCGTCGAGCGCAAAGCCATTCTCGGCGGCGTTTTCCTTGTGCAGCCGCACGGTGGTCGGTGTCTCACCGGTAACCGAGGCGGCGCTGTGATCGATGTAGTCGCCGGCCCTGGTTGTGGCGACGGTCAGCACTGGAAGCCCCAGATAGGCGAGGCAGATATTGCACATGCCGCCACCAAAGCTCATGCCGATGCCAGTGAAGTTGGCGTCCTTCAGCTCGGAATAGACGATGGCGAGACCTTCATTCACCGGTTGCGCCTGATAACCAAGTTTTTCGACAATGCCCTGCACCGAACGCTCGTGATAAATCAGGTCGGAGCCGCGATCACGCGGTGCACTGGGTATGCTGAGGCACAGCTTTTCGCCATCGCTCGCCTTGCCGCAGAGGCGGCCGAGCAGCAGCTCGATCATCTGCAGGTTCTTCGGTTCGGCCGGGTTGAGCAGGCCGCTCTGCATCGGCCGGCGCGTGTCGCCCTCAAGGAACTTGGCGAATTCGTCGGCACGATTGCCGTAGGCATAGATATGCGATCCTTCGACCTCGTGCAGGATGTTCTCACGCGCCAACATCTGCTCGGTCATTTTGCTGTAAGGGATGTCTACGAAAGCGTTGAGCTGCGGAGTGAAGTTGACCTTCTGCCCGTTCAATGTGGCGAGCACGATACGGCTCGTGCCAAGGTCTAGGCCCTTAACTGCTTGTTGCGGCGCGGCTGCGGTGGCCATTGGGCATCTCCTGAGCGATTACTCGTTGGCACGTGGCGCGTCGAGGTCGATGATGCCGCCATCAGTGTGCGGCTCGCGCCTGACCGGGAAGGCCTGCAGTTTCTCGAGCAGACGCAGTAATACGTCGAGGACTGGTCGGAGCTCGGCCTCGAGGGTCACTTTGACGTCGTGGAGGATTGCGTCGTCGCTGACCTCCGCCGCAACTTCCGTGCGGTTGCGCGGCTGCTCCCGTTCGATCACCTTCAGCAGGAACATCACACGCTCGTTCAGACGAGCGTTGTCGGTGAGCAGCCTTTGAATTTCGCTCTCGCGCAGTGCGGCAATGTCGGTCGCATTCTGCGCATCGTCGGTCGCGTCCGGAGCTTGCTTGTGGTCGCGCTGACCACCAACCACGGTGAAGGGCGCGCTGCGGCCGGCGGCGCGGCGCGTCTCACGCAGCGCAACGACGATCTCGTCCATCGTCGGTTCGCGCTCGGCTCGATCCACCATGACAGCGTCGACTTGACGCAGCGGCCTTAAGGTTCGGTTAAGACCCGAGATCAGTCAGCTGATCGCCTGTGTCCGCCGCAAGGCGTCGATCCGCTCCGCCGAGTAGCCCAGCGCGCGCAGGATGGCATCGGTGTGCTCACCTGCCGTCGGAGGCTGCATTCGCAGTGCCGGCGCCTCGTTGTCAACGCAGAACGGCAGTCCGGGCAGGTTGGCAAGATTGCCTTTCGGCATCTGAACTTTGAGGGCGCGGTCAAATGCGTTGAGCTGCGGATCGTCGAACAGATCAGACGGTGTGCGCACCGGCGAGAATGGAATGTTCGCCTCGTCCATGATCCGCTCAAGGTCGGCAATCGCCACATCGCGCACGATAGCGGCGACGATTTCGCGCAACGCGGGGCGGTTCCTCACCCGGTCGGCGTTGGTGGTGAAGCGTTCGTCAGCCAGCAGGTCGGCACGCTGAAATCTGTTACAGAACGATCTCCAGTGATTGTCCGAGGTGATGCCGATGAACAGTTTTTCTCCGTTCAGCGTTTCGAAGGTTTCGTAGATACCCCAGGCGCCGCTGCGCGCCGGCATTGGCGGTGACGGAGTGCCGGTCGCCGCCTCGCCCGCCATGTGCTGTCCCACCAGAAACGCCGAACTCTCATACAGCGCGCTGGTGATCTGCCGCCCTTCGCCATCCTTGTCGCGTTGCCGCAGCGCCGCGAGAATTGCCAGCGCACCCATCACGCCACCCATGATGTCGATCACCGACGATCCTGCCCGCAGCGGCTGACCAGGCGGCCCGGTCATGTAGGCAAGACCGGTCATATACTGCGCGATCTCATCGAGCGACGGGCGATGCTCGTAAGGCCCTGGCAGGAAACCCTTCAGCGCGCAGTAGATCAGTCGCGGGTTCAGGGCATGCACTGCTTCCCAGCCGAGACCGAGCCGGTCCATCGTGCCGGGGCCGAAATTCTCGATCAGCACATCGGCGTGTCGCATCAGGTCCTGCGCAACCGCCAGGCCCTCATCCGATTTTACGTCGACGCAGATGCTGCGCTTGTTGCGGTTGAAATAGCAGAAGAACCCGGTGGCAAAGCCGTGCAGCCGGCGCGTACGGTCCCCATCCGGTGCGGGCTCGACCCGGATCACATCGGCCCCCAGATCGGCGAGCACGACGCCGCAGGACGGTCCCATTACGGTGTGGCTGAATTCAACTACGGTCAGGTCCGAGAGTGGTAGAATTGCCACCGTCAGACCCTTTCCGCCTCAAGCGGCTTCAGCGGGTGCCCCAGATAAGCTTCGAGCACCTCGTCCGGCTCGCCGTCGAGCCGGATGCGTCCCTGCTCCAGCCATAGCACGCGCGTGCACCAGTTCCGTACCACATTGGTATTGTGCGTCGAGATCACCAGAATCTCTGCGCCACGCACCATGTTCTCGAGCCGCACCTGGGCCTTCTCGTAAAACTCGGCATCGCCCACCATGAACCACTCGTCCATGAGCAGGATCTGTGGCCGGATCGCCGTCGCCATGGCAAAGCCAAGCCGCATCACCATGCCCGATGAATAAGTACGGACCGGGAGGTCCATGAAGTCGCCGAGTTCCGCGAATGTGGCGACATCCTCCTCGAGCCGGCTTATCTCCGGCCGCGGCAGCCGGTTATAGAGGCCGCGCAGCAACACATTCTCACGTCCGGTCAGCTCTGTACTCATGCCCAGATTGGGGTCGAGCAGCGCATTCAGGCTGCCCTTGATCCGCATGTGGCCCATCACCGGCTCATAGATCCCGGCGAGCGTGCGTAATAGCGTGGTCTTGCCCGCGCCATTCGTACCGATCAGCCCCAGCCTGTCGCCGCTGTTCAATGTGAACGAGATGTCGCGCAGTGCCTGCACCACTACGCGCTGCTGCATATCCTTGCCCAGCCGTCCGGAGGCTGCGGCCAACACCGTCTTCTTCAGGCTGCGGCTGCTGCCATGGTACAGCGGGAAGAACACGGAGACGCCGTTGATGTCGATGCGGGCGTCGCCACACACGGCAATCACATCCAAAAAGGCACGCGCCCGCGGGCGCGCACGAAGAACAACCACGACACCATGCACAGGATCCCGCTGTAGAGCAGCGCGGCTTTCCAGACCGTGTGCGACGGCACTGAACCCAGCAACGGCGCGCGGACAATTTCCAGCAGCGCGAAGAACGGATTGAATGGCAGCATCCACCGGCTGGGCCCAAGCTGCTCGGGCTGCCAGATTACCGGCGTCAGGAAGAAGGCGATTTGCATGACGCTGCCGACGATGGGGCCCACGTCACGGAACCTCGCGCAGAAGGCACCAAGCAGCAGGCAGATCGCCAGCGTGTCAACGATCCACACCGCCATTCCTGGCAGTGACAGCAATGCAGTCCAACCCGGATTGATGTGGAAATACAAATAGACGGCGACCAGCACCAGGACGTTGTGCGCCAGCACCAGCACATTGCGCACCAACGTGCGCACGGCGTGCAAGAACAGCGGCATGCGAACCGCCAGGATCATGCCCTCTGCCTGGGTGAAACAGGAGCAACCCTCGTTCACCATCCCGGCGAGAAAAGTCCACAGTATCTGCGATAGCGCGAGGAACGGCAGGTAATTGTGCACGTCAATTTGGAACAGCGTGGAATACAGCACGCCCAACGCGACAACCATCACAGCGGTCGATAACGTCAGCCAGCCAGGTCCGAGCAGCGAGCCACGATAGCGCAGGCGAATGTCGAGCCAGCCGAGCGACCTGGCCAGGGGCCACAGCTGCAGCCCTTCCACGACGTCCCTGACCGCCCAGCGATGGCGTGAGGCCCCCGACATCTGCCCGCGAAAATCAAGAACGCCCGCCCGGGCGATTGTGTCGTGTGCTGTGGAGCTCATTGAGCCGGGGCGATAGCCGATCCGAACCGGTTGGCCAAGTATGCTCCGCCGGGGCAGGATCTTTGCCGAGTTCGCTGGAGCGAAGTTGCCGCCAGCCGGCAATCATCCCGCACCAGATGCTGAACTGCAACATAACTCATGGCGCCGCCTCGTCGTCGGCGTTGCGGTTCGAGATGACCTTGCCTCGAACTGCGATATGAGATAAGGGGTTAGCCACGATTCCTGATCAGTTATCTGAGCGGCGGTCGCCCGACCGTCGTGCCCTCCGGCTATTTCGGCCGCGCCACGACGTACGGAGGTCCTGCCTGGGATGACACGCCAGAACCGCTCCATCCGCACCAGCGTCGCCACATTGCGCGGGTTCGGCAGCCTTACGCTCCTCGCCTGGCTTGCGGCTTGCGCCGGCCAGGGGCCTCACACCAATGCCAACCAGCAAGCCGCCCGGTATGCCGCGCACGCCCGCAGCAACTATGTGCCTCCTGGCCCACCGGAGGACCCGTGGGGCCCTTACGTCCGCGAGGCCAGCGCCCGCTTCGATGTTCCCGAGATCTGGGTCCGCTCTGTCATGCGCGTTGAGTCAGGCGGCAACGAATATCAGAACGGCCAGCTTATCACCTCGCCCGCCGGGGCCATGGGCCTGATGCAGGTGATGCCGGAGACCTACGAGGAGCTGCGCGATCGCTACAGCCTGACCGACGACCCCTACGATCCGCACCAGAACATCCTGGCCGGCACGGCCTATCTGCGCGAGATGTATGACATCTACGGCTCGCCCGGGTTTCTCGCCGCCTACAACGCCGGGCCGCGGCGGCTGGACGACTATCTGAGCAACAACCGGGCATTGCCGGACGAGACGCGCCGCTATGTCGCGATGATCGGGCCGAACATCGTCGGCGTGTATCCGAACAACCGCTCGCCGGCGGAAGACTACGCTATGAACGCGTTGCCGATCGACATCCCGAAGGGGCCACGCTACGGCCGCGCAATCCAGCTGGCGAGCAACCGTGGCAGTGGTGGCGGTCGGGTGCCGGCGCGCAGCCAGATTCAGGTGGCGCAACTGCCTGAGTCGCCCAGGGCTACGGCCGCGTCGCAGTCGCAGCAATACGCGCTGGTGGCGCCGCCGCCTCCTCCGCCACGTGGCAGCTTTAGGATTGTCTCGCAGGCGGTGGCGGCCGAAGTGCCCATCCATCGTGGCGGATCGTCGAACGGCAACTGGGCGATCCAGGTCGGCGCCTATTCCAGCGAGACTATGGCCCACACTGCCCTGGTCACCGCACGCGAGCATGCACGCAGTGAGCTCGCCGTCGCGCACACTTCGGTCTCGGGTGTTCGTCAGGGACGCGCGATGCTGTACCGCGCGCGCATGACGGGATTGTCGCGTGAGGCAGCGGTGCAGGCCTGCGAGCGCCTCGCGCACGGTCGTACCAGCTGCATGGTGGTATCACCGGAGTCGCAACTGTAACTGTCCCTCGCCCGTAGCTACTCCCGGTGGTAGGCTCCCCGCGCGCGGGGGCCTCCAACGTGTCAACGACAACGACATCGGATACAGGGAGACGGAAGCTGATCGCCGTGCTGTACGCCGACATGGTCGGCTACAGCCGTTTGATCGGCCTTGACGACGCGGGAACCCTCGAACGGCTGCGTGCCTTGCGCCGCGACCTGATCGATCCGGCGATAGAGGAGCACGGCGGCACGGTCGTGCAGACGGGCGGCGACTCGTTGCTGGTCGCGTTCGGCAGCATCGACGGCGCGGTACGCTGCGCAGTCCAAATGCAACAGCAGATGCCGTCCCATCAAGCCGCCGGGCTGCAGGATCGGGCCATCCGCTTCCGCGTGGGCATCAACATCGGCGATGCGATCGCCGACGGAACCGATCTACATGGCGATGCGGTAAACGTGGTGGCGCGGCTTCAGGCGGAGTGCCCGCCAGGCGGGATCTGCGTCTCCCGCTCGGTACGGGATCACGTGCACGGTCGCCTCGATGTGACGTTCGCCGAGCTTGGCGTCCTCAAACTGAAGAACATCGCCCGTCCAATCGAGGCGTTCGTGCTGCAACCCGCAACCGGCGCGACCTCACACGTGGTGAAGCCGCTGCCGGAGAAGCCATCCATAGCCGTTCTTCCATTCGATAATCTGAGCGGCGATCCCGATCAACAGTATTTCGCCGACGGGCTGACCGAGGACATCCTGACCGCGCTGGCGCGCTTCAACCAACTCACCGTGATCGCCCGGAATTCGACGTTCGTCTACAAGGGGCGCGCCGTCGCCATCGCCGATGTGGGGCGCGACTTGAACGTGCGCTACGTGCTGGAGGGCAGCGTGCGCCGGTCCGGCGATCGTCTGCGTGTCACTGCTCAGCTGATCGAAGCGGTGACGGCCGCGCATTTGTGGGCCGAGCGCTACGATCGCACGCTGACCGACATCTTCGCGCTGCAGGACGAGATCACCGAGCGGATCGTCACCACGCTGGTCAGCAACATCGAGCGCAGCATCATCGAGCGGGCGCGTCGCAAGCCGCCTGGCTCGCTTGGTGCCTACGAGCTGTTGTTGCAGGGGCGCGAGCAACGCAACGCGTCGAGCCACGAAGGGATGATCGCCGCCGAGGCATTGTTCGAGCGAGCGATAGCGCTTGATCCGGATTTCGCACTGGCACATGCGGAGCTGGCGTATATCCAGTACGTCCTTGTGACGTGGCGCATTGATCCGACGCAGCGGGATATGCAGCTCGCCAAGGGCTTCGCCCATGGCCGCCGTGCGCTGGCGCTGGAGGCTTCGCTGCCGATTGCCAATCGCGTGCTCGGCAATTTGCATTTGCGCGCTGATGAACATGCCGAAGCGATACGCTGGTCGCAACGCGCAGTGGCGCTCAATCCTGGCGAGGCAGAGAGCTACGCCTGGTTGGCCAATGTGCTGTCCTACGCCGGACGCTCCGCCGAGGCATTGGAGCAGCTTGAGCATGCGCGGCGGCTCGACCCGCTACATCCGCCGCTTTGGGACTTCTATCTCGGTCGAGCGCTGCTGCACCTGGGACGTTATCAGGAAGCATTGGGCCTGGTTGGAAACTTGCTCTCGGCGCGCACCGTATTTCGCGTTCGGACACGCGCGCATCTACACGGCCGCCACGCTGGCGCAACTGGGCCGGCTGGAGGAAGCGCGTGCGGCACTGCCAGGGCCGCAGGGGGCGAAAGGGTACGCGTCAATCGGCGAAATTCTTCGAGCGGGCTCTTATCTCGCAAGCATCGAACGCGACCAGTTGATCGAGGGGCTACGCAAAGCGGGCTTTCCTGAATGACACCTCTTGGTCGCGAAGGAATGGAGGAGCCGAACCGCCGCCTGGCCGGCATCCTGGCCGCCGACGTTGTCGGCTATTCGAGCATGATCGGCGCAGATGAGCCGGGAACGTTGGCCCGGGTGCGAGCGCTGCGCAGCGAGATGATCGCACCACTGGCAACCTCGCATGGCGGTCGACTGTTCAAGACCACCGGTGACGGCTTTCTGGTGGAGTTCGCGAGCGCGGTGCAGGCGCTGCGCTGTGCCGTCGCGATCCAGGATGCGCTGCGCACACAGCCAGACGGGCTTCGCCTGCGCATCGGCGTGCATCAGGGCGAGGTAGTGGCGGAGGGTGACGATCTGCTGGGCGACGGCGTGATCATCGCCGCGCGGCTGGAGCCGCTGGCTGAGCCGGGCGGTATCTGCATATCGGGCCGCGTCCGTGAGGACGCCGCCGGCAAGATGGCGCTGGAGGTTGAGGACCTCGGCACACCGACGCTGAAGAACATCGCGACAAGGGTGCAGGTGTTCCGCGTGCGCCCGGACGCAACCCAGCGCATGACGTCGCCTTCGTCAGATCGGCCATCGATTGCAGTGCTGCCATTCCAGAACATGAGCGGTGATCCGGAGCAGGAGTACTTCGCCGACGGTGTTGTGGAGGAGATCCTCACCGCGCTTTCGAGGATTCCTTCATTCTTCGTCATCGCCCGAAATTCGAGCTTCGCCTACAAGGGCAGGTCGCCTGACGTACGGCAGGTTGGTCGGGAACTCGGAGTGCGGTACGTGCTTGAAGGCAGCGTCCGTAAGGCCGGCGCTCGTGTGCGGATTACCGGCCAGCTAATCGATGCGGCCTCGGGTGCGCATTTATGGGCGGACCGCTTCGAAGGTGATCTCGCCGATATTTTTCAGCTACAGGATAATGTTACCGCCAGTGTGGTCGGCATCATCGAGCCCCGGATACGGCAGGCGGAGATCGAAAGGGCGCTTCACAAACCCACCGAGAACCTGGAAGCGTATGATTTGGTTCTTCGCGGCCGATGGAATTATGAGGCGGTGAAGAGGGAGAGATACGAAGAGGCCACGCGTCTCTACCGTCGCGCCATCAAGCTCGATCCGAATTATGCCCTTCCTCATGCGCTTCTGGCCCGCACGCTGTGGATGCTCGCGGCACAACAGCTCACGCTACCTTCGGAACGGGATCTTGGCGAAATCGTGAGCCTCGCCAGGACTGCCGTTCAGTTGGGACAGGCAGATCCCGAGACGCTGTGCATCTCTGCCCATATCATAGCGCTCGCGGGCGGCGACATGCCGGAAGGCATCGCAATCGTCGATCTGGCGCTCGAACTCAATCGGAACTCGGCCGATGCGCTGGCGATCAGTGGTATGCTGCATGCCTACGCCGGCGACACCGCAACCGCCATGCGGCATCTGCATGATGCCAATCGGTTGAGCCCGATCGGCGTTCGCATCAACTTCCTGAACTGGGGCCGCATGGTGGCCACCTTTGTCGATGCTGACTACGCAGCTGTTCTCGACCGGACCGCCGATGGGTTGCGTGAAGACCCCAACAATATCGCTTTGTTGCGCTATCGGACGGCAGCGCTCGCGCTTCTCGGCCGACTGGAGGAGGCGCGCGAGACAGTCAATCGAATGCTGGCCCTGAACCCGGAGCTGACGATTGCACGGTGTCGCCGGCACGTCGAATTCGAGATGAAGAACCCGTTCAAGCGCCCTGGCGTCGCCGAAGCCTACTACGAGGGTCTCCGTCTGGCTGGTTTGCCGGAATGAGTGTGCGAGCATCACATCTGGGCCGAGCGTTATGATCGCGCGCTCCAAGACGTCTTTGCGGTCCAGGATGAGATCACGGCCGCGGTGGTAGCGGCAATCCACCCTGCGGTCGCGGACGCGCGCGGATGCGGCTTGAAGGTCGCCGGCCGAGCGCGCATCTTCCCGGTGTGTCTACCGCGCTGAAAATCCCGCCGCGCATGACGGTCGCCGAGTTCCTCACCTGGGAGCCGCCGGATCACTGGCATGGGCTATGGCAGCTGCGAGACGGCGAGCCCGAGATGATGGCGCCGGCCTCCGACGCTCATGGCTCGATCCAGTCACGCTTGTCACAGCTTATCGGTATGCATCTCGATACATGCGGCGGCCACTGCCGGATTGTCACCGCTCCTGGTGTTGTTCCCGCTGAGCGCTCCGAGGGCAACTGTCTGGTCCCGGACCTCGGCATTACCTGTTCACCACCCACGGGTGAACACCTGATGCACCAACCGCTGGTGCTGATAGAGATCCTGTCACCGACCAACGTGTCGAAGACGCGCGCCAATGTTAATGCCTATAGGTCGATTTCGACAGTAGCAGAGATTGTGGTGCTGCATTCGACCGCGGTCCTCGCCGAGGTGCTGAGGCGCGCGCCAGATGGCGCATGGCTGGCAGTGCCCGAGGCCGTGGCCGCAGATGGCCAACTGCGGCTGAACAGCATCGGCTTTGCAGCGCCGTTGCGGGATGCCTATCGCACGACGAATCTGACGTAGGCACGACTGCACCGGATATCGTGGTTTGACCGACCCTGAACAAATGCTGGGAGCCGTACGCTGCGGCGCAGATGATGATGGTGCTCATGCGTAACGCTTGCCGCCCCGTCACCCCGGCGTCACACTGGACGCGACCAAACTCTCCGGGAACGTCCGAAATCATGCCCGACGCCAGATTCGCCAGCCTGACACCGCTGTTCGCGCCGCGCTCCGTTGCCGTACTCGGCGCATCCAGTGATCCGACGCGTATCAGCGGCCGGCCGCTGGCGTACATGAAGGCCCAAGGCTTCCAGGGCGCGCTATACCCGATCAATCCAAACCGCGCCGAAGTGCAGGGCCTCAAGGCGTATCCCTCCGTCGCAGCGCTGCCCGAAACTCCCGATGTTGCCATCGTCGCCATCGCCGCCGAGATCGCCGAGAATTCCATCACCGAACTCGCCGAGCGCGGCGTCAAGGCTGCGGTAATGTTCACCGCCGGCTTCGCTGAAATGGACGAAGCGGGCGAGGCAGCGCAGCACCGCATGGTTGCCGCCGCGCGCAAGCATGGCATGCGCATCCTCGGCCCGAACTGTCTCGGCGTGTTCGATGCGCGCACCGCGTATTACGCCACGTTCTCATCGTCGTTTGACAGCGGTTGGCCGGTGCCCGGCCGCATCGGCATCGCCTCGCAGTCGGGCGCCTATGGCACACATCTTTACACGCTGGCGCGCAATCGCGGCATCGGCGCGTCGCTCTGCATCATGACCGGCAACGAGGCCGACGTGACGGTCGGCGAATGCATCGGCTGGCTGGCAGAAAATCCCGAAGTCGACGTGATCGCCGTCTACGCCGAAGGCATCCGCGAAGCGCCTGGCCTGATCGCCGCGTTCGAGGCGGCGCGTGCGGCGAAGAAGCCGATCGTCATGCAGAAGGTCGGCCGCAGCGAACTCGGCGGCAAAGCGGCGAAGTCGCACACCGCATCGATCGCCGGCGACGATGCAGTGACCGAAGCGGTGATGAACGAGTTCGGTGTGGTGCGCGCACGCAACTCCGAAGAGATGCTGGACATCGCCCACACTGCAACCCGCAAGATTTATCCAGCGCGCAACACACTGGGCGTGATCACCGTCTCGGGCGGCGCCGGTGTGCTAATGAGCGATGTCGCCGATGCCGTCGGCCTGCCGATGCCGGAGATGCCAACGGACGCGCAGAAGATGTTGCGCGACCTGGTGCCGTTCTGCGCCCCGCGCAATCCGGTCGATGCCACGGCGCAGGTCAGCAACAATGTCGATCTGATTCACACCTTCACCGAGGCGATGGTGAAAGAAGGCGGCTATGCATCGGTCCTCGGCTTCTTCAGCATGACCGCGTCATCGCGCCGCTGGCCGGGCATCCGCGAGCAGATCAACAAGGTGCGTGAGGCGTATTCCGACCGACTCTACGTGCTGTCGGTGATCACCACCGACGAGCGCCGTGCTGAACTGGAAGCGGATGGCTGGTGCGTGCATGAGGACCCGACGCGCGCGGTGACGGCGATCGCCGCCATGGGCCGCTTCGGGGCCGCATTTGCAGCGCCGACCGCCGCGCCCGCCCCGAAGGTGCCGAGTTTCACCTTGCCAGACACCACCCCGAGCGAGGCAGAGGCCAAGCGCCTGTTGGCCGCGGCGGAAATCCAGTCAGCGCCCGAACGGGCCTGCGACAGCGCTGACGCTGCTGTGGCCGCGGCTGACCTGTTCGGCTTCCCCGTTGTGATGAAGATCCTGTCAGCCGACATCACGCACAAATCGGAAATTGGTGGCGTGCTGCTGAATGTGGCCGACCGGGCCGCGGTACGCGACGGCTACGATCTGCTGATTGCCCGTGCCAAACGCGCCGCCCCGCAGGCACGGATCGAAGGTGTCCTGGTGGCAAAGCAGCTGCAAGGCGGTGTTGAGTGCATCCTCGGTATTCACCGCGATCCGGTGTTCGGACCGATCGCGATGTTCGGCCTGGGTGGCATCTTCGTCGAAGTGATGAAGGACGTGGTGTTCCGCCGCTGCCCCTTCGGCGACGACGTGGCCGAGCAGTTGATCCGTTCGATCAAGGGCGCACCGCTGTTGCTGGGCGCGCGCGGGCGACCGAAAGCCGACATCAAGGCGCTTGCCCACACACTCGCCCGATTGTCCGCATTCGCCGCCGCTGCTGGCCCGCGTCTGCAGTCGATCGACCTCAACCCGGTTTTCGCCATGCCGGAGGGACAAGGCGCATTCGCGGTGGATGCGGTGATTGAAGTCGGCGATTGATCGCGCCCGTCAAGGTTCGATGCCTGCGTCGCGCCAGAGCTGCTGCGATTTATAGACCGCCTCCGTGCGATTGGTGGCGCCCATCTTCCGCATGATGTTGCGGATATGCACCTTGACCGTGCTCTCGGTCACGGTGAGCTCGTAGGCGATGATCTTGTTCGCCTGACCGCGCCGCATGCGTGACAAGACCTCGCTCTCTCGCGGGGTGAGCTTGGACTCGGCACTTTCGGTGACTTCGGTGCGACCACGCTTATCGCTGGTCAAGAGATCGAACGGCGCAAAGCTGCCGCCCTGCCTGACCAGCCGAAGCGCCGCGGCGGCAAGCTGGATGTTTGTGCTGGTGCCTGGAATGAACCCGCGCGCGCCCGCGGCCAACGCGGCGCGGAGGTGGCGTGGCTCAACGGCGCATGCATGACTTGAAAGCACTGCAACCGGAATATGTGGGAGTGCCGCACAAAGCTGCTTTACGGCTCGCAGACCGGACGTACCCGGTGCCATGTCCTCGTGCGAATGATAAAGGATAACGTCAACCTCTATGACGGTCGTGCCGATGCATTCCTCGGGTGTCGCAAATGGCACCATGTGTACACCAGGAAACGCCGAGGCGAACGCCAGGGTCAGGCAATCGCGGGTCAACGCCAGACAATCGACCAACCCGACGCGGAGTCCCTCCTCTGCGTCGGCGGGAAAAATAATGTCGTCCGCCGCGGACTCGCGACCGAGCGGCACGATGTGAGCCATACCATCCACTTCTGCGTTCTCCGCTCAATGCGTCCGGAGGTTGGTGTCGTCCTAATAACCGACCTAATGGTTCAAATTATAATCGCGCTAATGCTACAACTTGTTGTCGCCACCTCCGGACACACCTGAACCGTGCGGCAACGGCCGCACGAACGGTTTGCAAACTGCACCGAATGGCGCCACATGATGTGGATGAAGCGACGCTCTCTGCTTGGCCTGTTCGCTGGACGCCTAGCTGTCCCGGCGATCGCTCATGCGCAGCCTCGGTTCGAACCGACGCCGCAGGACCGCGCCGACATGGCCAGGATCGCGGCCTACCTCGACGGATTGCGGACAATGAAGGCGCACTTTCTGCAAGTGGCGCCAAGCGGGGCCATCACGCAGGGCACGGTGTGGCTGGACCGGCCCGGCCGTATGCGGTTCCAATACGACCCGCCAAGCCCCCTGCTGCTGGTTGCCGGCCATGGCCTGGTCGTCTTTCATGACAAGTCGCTGAACCAGACCACCAACATCCCCATCGGTCAGACGCCCTTGGGCATCCTGCTGGCCGATCACGTCCAACTCGGCGGCGATGTGACGGTCACCGGCATGCAGCACCTGCCGGGGCAGATCCAGCTCAGCCTCGTTCGCACCGCTTCGCCAGGCGATGGCACGCTTACGTTGATTTTTGCGGACAATCCGCTGACGCTGCGGCAGTGGACTGTTACCGATGCGCAGCGCCAGCAGACCACTGTGACGCTCTACAACGTAGAACTAGGCGGCCAGTTCGACCAGAAGTTGTTCCAGTTCATAGATCCTCGCATTTTCCAGCCTGGAGCCAACGGGTAACACCGGCGTACATTGCGGTCCTTTCATGCCCGCCATGGCGAAAAACGTCTTCATTTTGCCGCAAGGATCGCCGAATATTCTCTCTCGATGAGGTCCGCCCGGGTCGTCAAGCCGCTAATCGGCATCAGTTGCTGCACCAAGCAGTTCGGCATTTTCGCGATGCCGAACCACGCCGCCTCCAATACCTATGTCGAGACAACCGATCAGCTGTTGCACGGCGTGCCGGTTCTGGTCCCAGCGAACGGTCCGACCGCGGATATAGAGACGCTGCTGGAACGCCTGGATGGGATCATGCTCACCGGCAGCCGGTCGAACGTCCACCCCAGCTATTACGACGGTCCGCCACATGCTGAAGGCACAT
>JBKPOG010000193.1:0-7676 GCA_046732975.1 Pseudomonadota bacterium | reverse complement strand
CACCACTTCAGCGAAGAGTTTCTGCGCATTCCTATCGTGGTCATACCGGCGCTGTTCATCGTGCAAGTGCATTCGCCGCTGTTTGTGCTCACGTCCTACTTTCTAAGCGTTGCTGGGCAGCTCCAGCACACAAACAGCCGCATCTACTATGGACCACTGCGCTACCTGTGGGGCGAGCCGCGCTTTCATCGCGTGCATCATTCGATCGAAGAGCGGCATCGGAACAAGAACTTCAGCACCAGTATACCATTGATCGATTGGCTGTTCGGCACGCTGTATATGCCGCGCCGCGACGAATACCCGGCGACTGGCGTTGCCGGTCAACCCGAGCCGCGCACGCTGGGGCAGTATTTCCTGCCCCCGCCGGCTCGATCCGAGGAGCGTCAGCAGGCTGTTGCCTCAGCGTCTGTGTGACACGCTACGCTCGAGGAGGCCGACAACGCGCTTCTTCTCCGGATCGCCGGCCCGGTGTGCCGGAACGATCTGAAGCCACTGAACCGCCATGCTGGCCTTCACCGTAGCGCGCCGATGTCGCTTCACTCACACGCCACGGGGCCCTCGCTTCCGATATCAGACTTCACGTGAAAAACTTTCTGCCCTGGCCAGCCGGCGAGCAAACCGGAAATGCGCGCTGCAGTATCCGCGCCGCAGCGCCTTCAGTTGCATGGGGTGTTATCTCCGACTTGTTGAGTTTGACGCCATTTGAGGAGTGTGGAGCACAACCCCTGGACCTCGCACCAACCGAAGGTGACGCCCACGAGCCAGAAGCGACCTTACTCTGACCAGGCCCTGCGTGTTCTTGCTTCCGCCCGCTATCCTCGCTAAACCGCAGCCGCGCCGGCACCCCTGGAGGCCGGCGTTGCCATTTGCAGGAGCGGACCATGGCCGATGTCGTGACGATCGAGGCTGAGGCTCGCGCGCGGGCCGGTAAGGGGGCGGCGCGTGCGACCCGGCGGGCAGGCAAGGTGCCTGCTGTCATCTATGGCGCGAAGCAGGAGCCCAGCCTGATCGCGTTGGATCCGCGAGCCGTGCTGCGCGAACTTAATCGGCCGGGCTGGCAGTCGCGGGTGTACGAGATCAGGAACAACGGTGATGCGGCGCGTGTGCTGATCCGCGACGTGCAGTTCCATCCCGTCACCGACGCCCCGGAGCACGTGGATTTCCAGCGCCTGGTCACCGGCGAGCGGGTGCGCGTGTCGGTGCCGGTGCATTTCGAGAACGATGGCATCAGCCCCGGGTTGAAGCGCGGCGGCGTGCTGAACGTGGTCCGCCACACCGTCGAGGTCTACACTCAGCCGGAGCATATCCCGGACCAGTTCAGCGCCGATCTTGCCAACCTGGACTTCAATGATGCGGTGCGCTGGGAGGACCTGAAGGGGACCGAGAACACCCGCCCGGTGATTGCGCGCAACTTTGTGGTCGCCACGGTGGCGCCGCCTACCAAAATGACCGAGGCGGTCGCGGAGACGGCGACGGCACCGGGTGCGGCACCCGTGGCTGCGCCCGCTCCAGCTGCTGGTGGCGCCAGGCGAGGCTGATTCCGGCGAGGAACCGCGCTTGTCATGCTTCTGTGGGTCGGCCTCGGCAATCCGGAGCCGGGCATGGCCCGGAACCGGCACAATATCGGCTTCCTCGCTATCGACACGATCGCCATCCGCCATGGCTTTTCGCCGTGGCGGCATCGGTTCAAGGGTCTGCTCAGTGAAGGCAGCATCGGCGGCGAGAAGATCCTGGCGTTAAAGCCGCAGACCTACATGAACGAGTCGGGTGCCTCGGTTCAGCAGGCAGCGGCGTTCTACAAGCTGCCGCCGGAGGTCATCACGGCATTTCACGATGAGCTGGACCTGGTGCCGGGCAAGGTACGAGTTAAGCGGGGGGGCGGCGCGGCGGGTCATAACGGGCTGCGCAGCATGGATCGGATCCTGGGCACGCAAGATTACTGGCGGGTGCGTCTCGGCATTGGCCATCCCGGGCAGAAGGAGCGCGTGCTGGGTCACGTGCTGGGGGATTTCGTGAAGCAGGATCGCGACTGGCTGCTGCCGCTGTTGGATGCGGTGGCGGATGCAGCGCCATTGCTGGTGCAGGGCAAGCCCGAGGACTTTATGACCAAGATCGCTTTGCTGACGCAGGATACGAAGTAGATGGGCTTCAACTGCGGCATCGTCGGGCTGCCAAACGTGGGCAAATCGACGCTGTTCAATGCGCTGACTGCGACCGTCGCCGCGCAGGCGGCCAACTATCCGTTCTGCACCATCGAACCAAATGTCGGTCGCGTGGCGGTGCCGGATGCGCGGCTGGCAACGCTGGCGGCGATCGGCAAGTCGGCGAAGATCGTGCCAACGTCACTGGAGTTCGTTGACATCGCGGGATTGGTGCGTGGCGCAAGCAAAGGCGAGGGGTTAGGCAACCAGTTCCTTGCCAATATTCGCGAGGTCGACGCGATCATCCATGTGCTGCGCTGCTTCGATGATCCCGATATCGCGCATGTCGAAGGTCCGATCGATCCTATCCGAGATGCCGAGGTGGTCGAGACAGAGTTGATGCTGGCCGATCTCGACAGCCTGGAGAAGCGGTTGATTGCGGCGCAGAAGCGGGCGCGTGGCGGCGACAAGGAGGCGAACGCATCGGTGACGCTGATGGCACCGTTGGTCGACGCGCTGCGCGCGGGGCGCCCGGCGCGATCAGCGGTGACGCCGGGTCAGGCCGAAGCTGTACGACGGTTGCAACTGCTTACCTCGAAGCCGGTGCTGTATGTCTGCAACGTCGCAGAAAGCGCAGCGGCATCAGGCAACGCATTCTCCGCACAGGTAGAGGAGCGCGCGCGATCTGAAGGGGCGCGCGTCGTCGTGATTTCAGCCGCGATCGAGGCAGAGGTAGCGCAATTGCCAGAGGATGACCGGGGAGAGTTCCTCGCTGGTATGGATTTGCATGACAGCGGGCTCGATCGCGTCATCCGCGCCGGCTATGACCTACTGGGGCTGATCACCTTCTTCACTGTGGGACCGAAGGAGGCGCACGCCTGGACAGTCGTGCGCGGCACCAAGGCGCCTCAGGCCGCTGGTGCGATCCATGGCGACTTCGAGCGCGGCTTCATCGCCTGCGAGACCATCACCTATGACGACTACGTCGCATGCCATGGCGAGCTGGGAGCGAAGGAAGCGGGCAGGATGCGCGTTGAGGGGAAAGAATACGTCGTGAAGGACGGCGACGTGCTATTGTTCCGCTTCAATGTTTAGCTGCGGGATTAGCATAGTGGGACCTTCGCGGGTTGCTGCGGCAGCCGGACTGACGCTGCTGGTATCTGGCGGGATAGCATCGGCGGCGGAGGTTCCTGACGCGATCGCCGTTACGGGGGACGTGGCCGTACTGCGCGTCCATGCGGAAGGTGCGCAGATCTACCAATGCAAGTCGGACAATGCGGGGCATCTCACTTGGCAATTCCGCGAGCCGATCGCTTCGCTGTTCAGCGACGATGCGACAGTTGGTAGGCACTACGCCGGACCGACATGGCAGATCGATAACAGCGTGGTGGTTGGCAAGGCGGTCGCGCGTTCTCGCGGGGCCACGGCAAAGGACATACCGTGGCTCAGGCTCGACGTGGTCGAGCACCGCGGCGAGGGCAAGTTGCAGGATGTGTCGGCTGTTCAGCGGATCAATACCAGAGGCGGCAACCTGGAAGGCAGATGCCAGAGCGCCAGCGCGCTGCGCGCTGTGGCCTACTCGGCGGACTACATCTTTCTGCGCAAGCCCTAGGCTTAATGGCGTGTGTGTTGTCGCGCGGACAATGAACGGACGGGGGTTGCTGGACAAGCACATCGTGGGGCTGGAATAGTCGGCTCGCAAGAACTGCGAAGGAGCGTCCGCATGGGCTATGAGACCATCGATGTGAAGCCGGTCACCGCGACGATCGGCGCGGAGATCTTCGGCATCGATCTGGGCAAGCCGCTGGGCAATCAGCAGTTCCAGGAAGTGCACGACGCGCTGATGGCGCACCAGGTGATTTTCTTTCGCGACCAGAAACTGAGCCTGGAGCAGCACAAGGCGTTCGGCCGTCTGTTCGGCGAACTGCATATTCATCCCAACACGCCGGGGCCCGATGGGCACCCGGAGATTCTGCCGATCCACGCCGATGCCAACTCGAAGCGCATCGCCGGTGAGCGGTGGCATTCCGACGTGTCGTGCGATCCGGAGCCGCCGATGGGATCGATCCTCAACCTGAAGACTGTTCCGCCGGTCGGTGGCGACACGATCTTTGCCAGTATGTACGCGGCATATGACGCGCTGTCGGAGCCGATGAAGAAGTTTCTCTCGGGCCTGACGGCGATTCATGACGGGTCGATGAACTATTCTCGCACCAACCAGCTGATCGGGGTCGAGGGACCGAAGACGTTTCCGCGCGCCGAGCATCCGCTGATCCGCACGCACCCGGTGACGGGCAGGCAAGCGATCTTCGTCAATCCCGTGTTCACCCACTCCATCAAGGGTGTGCCGGAGGCGGAGAGCAGAGCGATCCTGGATTTCCTGTATGAACACTGCGGCCGGGCGCATTGGCAGGTGCGGTTCCGTTGGCAGCCGGATTCAGTGGCGTTCTGGGACAATCGCTGCGTCCAGCACATTGCGATGTGGGACTACTACCCGCAGGTCCGTTCGGGCTATCGCGTTACGGTGAAGGGCGACAAGCCGTTCTATCGTGCCCGTTGACCTGCCGGCGGAGTGGGTTCCGTACATCGTCGAGGCGCGGCTGGAACGGAGTTATATAAGCGACCTTCGGCCGCTGGCGGTGCTGACGGAACTGCGGCGCCTGGTGCTGACCCGCTCGCGCATCAGCGACATCGCGCCACTGGCGGCGCTGCGGCACCTACAACATCTGCACCTATCGTTCACCGCGGTGCATGACCTGACACCGCTCGCCGAAATGTGGGACTTGCAGGGCTGTTTTCTCTCCGGTTCGCTGGTTGAAGATGTCGCCCCGTTGGCCAAGCTTGCGCGGTTAGAGAGGTTGGATCTGGGCGACACGAAGGTCAGCGACGTGGCGCCGCTTGCCGGATTGCATCGATTATGCAGCCTGGATTTATCCGGAACACGCGTCGCCGACATCGGGCCGCTCTCCAGGCTGACGGCGTTGCAGTACTTAGACCTCAGCAGCACACGCGTCGGGGATCTTTCAGCGCTGATGCCGCTTGCCAACCTGCGTTGGCTGGTCCTGCGTCACACCGAGGTGCCAGCTCCGCAAATCCCGAACTGCAAAGTGATCACTGCGCCAGTGGCGGCACGCTCTGCTCGTTACGCGCGTCAGTGAGGCTTCGGCACGATCAGGGCATCGACGGCGGTTATACTGTCACCCGTGCAGATCAACGGGTTCACATCCAGTTCTGCCACCGTGTCGCGATGATCTGTTGCAAACGCTGCCACGGAGCAGATAACTGAAGCGAGCCGCTCGCGATTGATCGCCGCCATGCCACGAAACCCATCCAGCAGGCGTGAGCCTTGCAGCTCCGTCAGCAATGCGAGCGCCTCACCGTGCGTCAGCGGCGCGGGGGTAAGTGCAGTATCTTTCAACAGTTCCACCAAAATTCCGCCCAGTCCAACGACCACAAGTGGACCGAACAGCGGATCAACACGAGCACCGACCACCATCTCGATCCCCTGCGGCACCATTCGTTGCACGAGGACACCGGCAATTCGAGGCGGCGGTGTTACGGCATTCGCTCTCGCCATAATGGTCTGATAGGCCTCACGTACTTCGTCCGCGTCGCGAAGGTTAAGCTGCACAACGCCCGCCTCGGTCTTATGCGGCAGATCCGACGACTCCACCTTCAAAACAACAGGATAACCGAGAGAGCCTGCTGCGTTCACCGCCTCGTCCACGCTTTGCGCCACGCGCTCACCCACGACGGGCACGCCGTACAATGCCAATACTTCCTTTGCCTCGCGTTCGGTCAGCGTGCGACCACCAGCTGCGTCGATCAGCACGCGGGCCTGCCGAATAATGTTCTCCGGCGTGGAGACAGTCTTCGGCACCTCGGCTGCGCGTTTTGCTGCGCGCCAATGCCATGCTGCCAACGCCGAGAAGCATGACGGCATCGAGCGAAACAAAGCGACATGCTCGGCTTCCTCCGCCTCTTTCACGCCCGGCCCTTCAAGCCACTCGCTTTGCCATGCCAGGCAGGCAATCTTGCCGTGCTTCGCTGCGAGAGAATCGTAGACCGGGATGCGTCGCGCAGACGGCGCATAACCGTAGGTCTGCGGCACCACCAGTGCGGCATAAGCCTGGTCGCCAAGCAGTGCATCGGCGCAGGCGTTCAGCGATTCCGGATTGGCCAGGATCTGCGCCGTCACGTCGCACGGATTGCGCGCCGAGCCGAACTCGGGAATGTGCGCGAGCAGCACGTCGCGCACCGGATCCGAAGGCTGCGGTAACGGCACGTCGAACTGTTCGGCGCGATCGGCCGCCATGATCGCCGCACCACCGGATGCGGCGACCACTGCGACACCGCGCGCTTTCGGTGGCCGCGCCTTGGCGAAGAAGGCCGCCGTCTCGCACAGCGCCTCGTAGTCATCGACAAGGATGGCGCCGGCGCGGCGGAACACGGCGCGATACGCTGCCTGCGAGCCGGCGAGTGAACCGGTGTGCGACATTGCGGCCGCCGCCCCTTGTTCGCCAACCGCCATCTTGAACACGATCAGCGGCTTGTCGCGCTGCCACGCGCGCTCCGCCGCGATCAGCATGCGTTCGGGTTCGGCCATCCCTTCGAACACGCAGGCGATCGCCGCACAGGACGGATCGTCCGCCAGGTAGGAGATGTAGTCAGCCATGTCGACATCGCAGGAGTTGCCCGAGGTCAGTACGTGGCTGAATGACGCGCCGCGCACCACCGCCTGCGCCAGTGCCATCCCGAGCGCACCGGACTGGCTCACCATGCCGATCGCGTGCCGGCGCGGTGCCGGGATTGGCGTTATGTCCATGAATGTCACGCGCATATCAAGCGGCGCGTTCACCAATCCGATGGTGTTCGGTCCAACGATCCGCATGTTGCTGTCGCGCGCGATCGCTGCGAGCCGTTGCTGTTGTGCGACGCGGTCCTCCTTGCCGGTCTCGGCATAGCCTGAAGCAAATACAATCACCCCGCCTACGCCGGCCGTCGCGCACTCGACGACGATTTCCTCGACCGCCTCACGCGGCGCGGCGACAACGACGCAGTCCGGCACCTCTGGCAGCGCCGCAACGCTCGGATAACAGCGCAGCTCGCCGATCCGCTCGTAGCGCGCGTTCACCGGGTAAACGCGTCCGCCGTAGTGCTGCAGGTTGACCACCACGCGCTCGCCGAACGAGCCCGCACGGGTCGAGGCACCGACGACAGCGATGCTGGCCGGATGCAACAGGCGCATGAGGTCAGCGTGCTGATAGACTGAGGTTCGTTTCAGTTCCATGCCAGGCTCGATTGACGTTTGCAAAGGGCGAGCATACTGATCGGTAGCTTTGCAGCAAAGGACGCGAGAATGTCGTCGCTGTTTAACCTGACCGGCAAGGTCGCTGTGATCACCGGCTCCAGCAAGGGGATTGGCCGAGCGATCGCCGAGAGGATGGCCGAGCACGGCGCGAAGGTGGTGATCTCCAGCCGCAAAGCCAATGTGTGCGAGGAAATTGCGTCGGGTATCCGGGCGAAGGGTGGCGA
>JBKPOG010000192.1:0-5978 GCA_046732975.1 Pseudomonadota bacterium | reverse complement strand
CCTTCGGATGGTTCGGTTTTGAACTGCCAGGTGAAGTCCGGGTTGAACAGCATCTTGATGAACCCGGCCGGCACGTGGATGTATGGGTGGCGGTCCGGCGGCCCCGCCTCCAGCACGCACACTGTAGTGCCTGGCATTTCGGTCAGCCGATGCGCCAGCACCGAACCCGCAGCACCGCTGCCGACGATGACATAGTCGAATAAGTCGCCGTCCGGCATACGTTTTCCCCAGGTGTTTGATTGTCCCCGTCTGTCATCCTAAGCTGGCGTCGTACGTCAATCCAAGCCGGGTGGGAGGAACACATGGAGTATGTCTGCGATGCTCCGGGTGACAGGACCTGGTTTCGGCTGGTCAGCGAGGGGGAGGCCTCGGCCGAATCCGAGCAGATGCGCCACGCCGTAGAAAAGTATTTTCGGCGCGAATGGGACAAGGCGGCGGAGAGCTTCAGGCCGTTGACCTCGGTCTTTTTCGAGCAGGATATCGGCAAGGCCTCGCACATCCAGCGCGAGATGCCGCTCTTCCTGACGTTGCGCAACGACGAGGGCGCGCCGCTGGTCACCGCAATGTTGCCGCCTGGCGGACGCCGCGACCGGTCGTTCGGCTGTATCATCGTCGGGCCAGCCAACGGCGACCCGTATAAGCAGCACGCCGATGCGATCGAGGCCCTGGCCGAACATTTCGATCTGTCACTCGACCGGGCGCACTGCTATCCCTATCGCCGAGAATGAATCCACAGAGGAGGTAGCCGCGAATGAGCACCACACTCGAACAGTTCGCCGCCAAGTGTAAGGACGCACTGAAGAGCCAGCCGGGGACGGCGGGACGCCGGGCGGTGTGCGGACTGGTCAAAGACGTGCTGAAGGAGCCGGAGTTCATTGCCAACTACATCCCGGAGGGCACGCCGGAGCGCAAGGTACTCTACGAGGATCCGGAGATGGGCTTCGCCATCCTGGCGCACGCCTATGTCGGGGCGAAGAACAGCAAGCCACATGACCATGGCCCATCCTGGGCGATCTATGGCCAGGCGGCCGGCGAGACGATCATGACCGATTGGGAGTGCCTGTCACGCCCGACCGAGACGGTGCCCGGCAAAGCAAAGCACATCCGGGACTACACGATGAAGCCGGGCGATGCATACCTGTACGATCCGGGCGTGCTGCACTCTCCGCGGCGCGAGGGTTCCACCCGCCTGCTGCGCATCGAGGGCGTCAACATGGAGAAGGTGAAGCGCTTTCCCTACGAGGCAGCGGATACGCTCAGCCCCGCCGCAGAGTAACCCTCCCGCTAACCCCCTCCCGCACGGGGAGGGGGGATTATTTGTTTTTCCTCGATCACGTAGCTCTTGATACGGCCGATGAACAACGCACCATCATCGGTCAGTCGCTTCATCTCCGGCGTCGCGGCTGCTCGCGCGAGCGCTGTCTCGTCGTCGTACCAGAGCTCGGCAATCCCATCGATCTCGACGTCGGTTTCCGGAATATCCGGCCGCGTCCGTGTGCCGATGATGTGCGACTGCACGTAGCGCCGGACGCCCGGTACCGCGTGCGCCAGTGGCCCGTGGGTTTCCAGCCAGTGCTTGACGAACTGCTCGTGCGTCAGCCCTGGCTTGCGAGTGAGCAGCCCGACGACCTTGATCATGCGGCCTGCTCCATCGTGGACTGCTCGCACGCCACCGTGGTGCGATGCATGTCGCGCACCTCGGCGTTATCGAACGGTCGCGCGCGATGCATGGTGACCCGGTTGTCCCACATCACCAGGTCCCACTGCCTCCAGGCATGCGCATAGACAAACTGCCGCTGCGTCGCATGCTCCGTCAGATCACGCAGGAAGGCGCGCGCTTCCGGCACCGGCCAGCCCAGGATCGCGCCGGCGTGCGAGGCAAGGAACAATGACTTCCGTCCCGTCACCGGGTGACGGCGTACCAACCGCTGCTGCACTGGCGCGAACTTGCGCCGCTCGTCGTCGGTGAACTCGGTAAATCCAAGTACGGCCCGGGAAAACAGCTGGCTGTGCTCGCAAACCAGGTTCTTGCAGACTGCCTTGGTTTCATCGTCCAGCGCATCATAGGCCGCGCGCATGTCGGCGAATTCCGTGTTGCCGCCAGCCGCAGGAATACGCCGCGCCGACAGCAGCGAATACTTCGCCGGCACCGCCTTGAAGGAGCTGTCCGAGTGCCACAGCCGGTTGCCGAGACCGAACAGGCGGCGACGGTCATCGCGTGCCAGCAACTGGTTGTCCTTGTCGAGGTTGGAGATGTCATTGACATCCATCGACAACCGACGCTCGTGGCCCTGTGCGATATCTCCAGTCGCCTGCTCCAGCGCACCAAAATTGCGGCTGAAGGCAAGCTGCGTCTCGTCGCTGAAGCGCTGGTCGTGGAACACCAGCACACCGTACTGGTCCATGCCCGCCGCAATCGCCGCCACGTCGCTCGGTGACAGAGGTTGCGTGATGTCGATGCCGGATGCCTCGCCGGCAAAGAACGGACGGGATGCCGGATCGATCGCACGAATGGACAAGGTCATCGTTCACCTCTCGTCAGGCGGCCAACGCCATGCGCGCATCCTCGCGCACCATGGCGGCACCCTTCTCGGCAATCATGATGGTCGGCGCGTTGGTGTTTGTCGATGTCACCGCCGGCATGACTGACGCGTCGATCACGCGCAACGCCTGCAGCCCATGCACGCGCAGCCGATCATCCACCACTGCCAGCAGGTCACGACCCATCTTGCATGTGCAGGTGGCATGGAACACGGTGCCGCCCGTTTGCTTCACGTAATGCAGCAGTTCGTCGTCGCTCTGGACGTCGTTGCCAGGCGCGTTCTCCACGACAACATATTTGGCCAGCGCCGGTGCAGCGAACAGGCGGCGGATCCAGCGCATCCCGCCGATTGCAGCGCGACAGTCGGTCTGGTCGCTGAAGTAGCGCGGATTGATGTTTGGTGCATCCTGCGCCCGCGGCGTGCGTGCTTCGACATAGCCATGGCTGAGCGGACGCATCTGCCACATACCACAGGTCATACCTGGGACGGTATCGAGCTGGCGCGACACGCCTGGCGCGTAGCTGCCATGGGCGAACAGCGCCTGCACATCGGGCGTCGCCGATTCCGGCAGCACCTTTACCGACGCTGCAACCAAAGATGCGGCATAGGTCAGGATACCGTTGCCGACGGCAACATAGCGTAGCACCTGTCCCGCCAGCCCCAGCCCGCGAGACTGCTGGTTCAAACTCGGTGCACCCTGTATCCGGCACGATATACGCGCGAGATAATGGTCCTGCAGGTTCTTGCCGACGCCCCGCAGCGAGTGGTGTACGGTGACGCCGATACGCTCGAGATGCTCGGGATCGCCCACACCTGAAAGCTGCAGAATATGCGGAGAGCCGATAGCGCCGGCCGACAGGATCACCTCGCCTGCCGCATCGATGCGCTCGGTGACGCCATTGCGCGAATACTCCACGCCAACTGCGCGCGTGCCGTCGAACAGCACACGATGCACAAGCGCACCTGTGATGAGGCGCAAGTTCGGCCGCTTCAGCGCCGGGCGTAGATAGCTGCGCGCCGTGCTGGCGCGCAGCCGGCCGCCACGCGTCTGCTGCACCCAGCCGACGCCATCGGTGGCACCCGCCGCCAGATCGTTGACATCTTCACGGTATTCGCAGCCGAGTTGTGTCGCCGCCTCCACCGCGGCGCGGCACAACAGCGGCTTGTCGCGACCATGCGAGGTGAACAGCGGGCCACCCTTGGCGTGCACCGCGTCCTCCTTGCCCGCCCAGTTCTCCGCTTTGCGAAAAAAAGGCAGGACGTCATCCCACGACCAGCCGCGGTTGCCCTGCTGTGCCCAATGGTCGAAGTCCTCCGGCTGGCCTCGAACATAGATCATGCCGTTGATCGAACTCGACCCGCCCAGGACGCGCCCGCGGGGGTAGTTGATGGCGCGCCCGTTCGTGCCGGGATCGGCCTCGGCCTTGAAGCCCCAGGTCAGCGTAGGGTGCTCGAGCAGCTTCATGTAGCCGGCGGGAATGTGGATCAGGGGGTTCCAATCGCGCCCGCCCGCCTCGATCAGTACGACGCGGTGGTTGGGATCTTCGGTCAGTCGATTGGCCAGACAGCAGCCGGCCGAACCAGCACCGACAATGACGTAGTCAGCCTGCATTTCCACACGTTCCCCGTTGCCTATCGGTGCCTACCAGACCGCAGCAGTGTTGACTGTGCAAGAGTCAGCGGGGCCGCCGCTTGCCGTCCCTGGTTCATGCCGGTTAGATCGAATGCAGGAGGATGTCGTGTCTACCTCGACGATCATTGTCGCGAAGAGGTCCGAGGAATCCAGGATAGCGAGCCTGATGACGCTCGCCTTTGCGAACGATCCGGTGATGCGCTACCTCTACCCAGATCAATTGCAATTCTTGACGCACTTCCCCGAGTTCGTTCGCCTGTTCGGCGGCAAGGCCTTCGATCGCGGCTCGGCGCACATTACCGAAGATGGATTTGGCGCCGCACTGTGGTTGCCGCCGGATGAGCAGCCTGATGAGGAAGCGCTCGTCGAGCTGGTCAAACGAAGTGCCGCGGATTCCGCGAAAGCCGAATTGTTCCAGGTGTTCCAGCAGATGAGCAGTTATCATCCCGAAGAACCCCATTGGTACCTGCCTCTGATCGGCGTCGATCCACTGTATCAAGGTGGTGGAATCGGGTCGGCGCTGTTGACGTATGCGCTGGCTCTTTGCGATCGCGAGAAACGCTTGGCTTATCTCGAATCCAGCAACCCAAAGGGCCTGCCGCTATATCAGCGGCATGGCTTCGAAGTCGTGGGAACCATCGATGTCGGCAAACATCCGACCATCATTCCAATGCTTCGAAAGCCGCGATGACCACTCGTGACAGCGGTTACGAATCAATCAAGCTGGAGGCTGGCCGATTGCTTGCTCTTCCGTTTCAAGGCGCCAAAGCAGCTCGTCCAATGCTTCTCGCGCCTCCCAGTCGAGACTTCTGTCAATCTGGAAATCTCGGACGAGCCTGATTACTTCTAGCAGCGCCAGGATATGCCGCTTGGTCAGCGGGATCGAGTTTGCTCGCATCTCGTGAGCCTCGCACCCAAGCCGTGGCGAATGTGGCATGTAGTCACTACCAAATTTGAATGATTGGGCCGACCGGCTTGTCGATCAGCCACCCCACCTTTTCAAGTGCTCGATGACACGAGGTGCAAGACGCATATTACCCATACAACAGCAAGAACTATGACGACCTCGAGATTGACAATGCGCCGAACGTCCCGGGCATTTCTGGTTATGAGAGCCATCGAGGTTTCTCCCGACCTGCAAGGAAAAGAGGCACAACTTAACTAGGAGTTAAGCTAGCTAATCCGTTGCGAGATGACATTGATCTAGATCAAACGCCCGCTAAGCTGGGAATGCAGCGGCCGCCAAGACGGAAGGCCCGTGAGCGCGAGAGGCGACAAGCGGGTCATGCAGGCGCAAGTCACTCTGACTTTTGCCACAAACGATTGAGAGGAACCGACAAGGAACTGCTGGTCGCACTTATCCGAACGCGCCCACCTCGTGGGTGATCATGGTGGCGATCTCGCGCACCAAGCCGAACAGCGAGCGCATGGGCGCGAAGATTTCCTCGTGCTCGCGCGCATACGCGGTGGTGCCACGCGGCGCGGCAGGCTCCGCGTAGTCGAACTCTTCAGACTGATCAGGCGCGGCAGGGAAGATCTGTGTCAGCACGTCCAATACCGGCTCGATCTCGAGGCGCAGGATCGCGCTCTCCAGCACCAGACGCGTCACGCCGTGCCGCGGGGAAAAATCCGAGATCTCGGTCGCCAGCAGCCAGATGCGATGAATCAGCGCGAGCCGTAAGGCGTGCAGCAGCACCTCGCGCGTGGCCATGCGCGGTGCATCAGGCCAGATCTCGCGCAGTGCCAGGTGATCGGCGTGGACGCGGCGGAACATGGATTGCGCCGCTGCCCAGATGTTGAGC
>JBKPOG010000191.1:0-29021 GCA_046732975.1 Pseudomonadota bacterium | reverse complement strand
AATCGCCGCCGATCAGGGCGTCGCCCATGCCGCTCGACATTGGCACCACCGGCAGGGCAGGCGCATGCATCTTTGCCGGACCGACACGCAATGTACTGAAGCGATGGATCCGGACGGGAATTTGGTCTGGCGCGGCGCCATGCGCCATTACTGTGCGATCGCTGGCGAAGTCGCCCTCCACCAGGCCGATCCGTTCGGCCATTTGCTGGCTGATCGAACTCATCTGCGCGCCGGTGTCCAGTAATGCTGTGCCGCCTACTCCGTCGAGTTCAAAGGGCAGCAGCAGCCGGTCCTGGCGCGTGCTGACCCCGTCGATCGAGAAATAGGCCTCATGCCAGGGCGGTGATGCGTCCGGACACCCGTACCGTGGCTTGTAAAGTGTCATCTCGTGAGCGGGCAGGTTCAGATCGATGTCGAACGCCAGGAGGACGTCGGCGCCGAGCAGGCCGTCGGCTTGGTTTCCTGCGGCCTCGTTGATCGCGAAGCGACCAACCGTAACTCGGTCCACCGGAAACTCGGTACCTCCCAACTCGATGCCGTTCCGCAGCTTGGCGTCCCACGTGGCGGTTGGACTGCCGATACCGAACGTCCGTGTGGCATGCTGAAAGTCGCGCGGCAGGTGCAGGCGGTCCACCGTGGCTTCAGTAAGCAGCGTGCGCTCCGCTCCGGTGTCCACCAGCAACTTGATCGGCTCACCATCGATTCGCGCGTGGACGAACAGCATGTCACCTCGGGCCTCGAGAGGCGCTCGCGCGAGCCGGACTATGGGGCAGTTCGTCGCCTCAACGCGTGGCCCGCCCTGACCGTCGGAGCACCCTGCGAACCCAAGCAGCACGAGCAGGGCGACTGGGAATCGGAGTATAGCGGTTCGCATATCCGTACGGACGTCCCTACAACGGTTCCATCGGCAGCGCGCCCGCCTGGGCGACCAGAGCCGAGGAACCCAGGGGCACATTCAGACGGATAGGCTCAGCCGGCAATGGCTGCCGGACGCAGGCGTGCAGCGCCTTCTTCCTACGTATATTGGAGCATCCGGCGTTGCCCGCGCTGGTGGCCCGGACCGAGATCAACGCTGAACCGGTTGCGTCTCCGGACGACCCTTCAGAATGTCGCGGATGTCAGCGAGTAGCTCTTCGGTCTTGGTTGGCGCGGACGTCGCATCTTCGCGCAGGTGCAGGCGGGTCAGCGCCTTCACCACCCAGAAGATGGCAAAACCGATTATGATGAAGTTGATGATCGCATTGATAAACATGCCAAGGTTCAGCGTTGGAGCGCCCGCGTGCTGTGCATCCGCCAAGGTCGCGTAGTGCTGGCCATTGAGCGTGAAGAACACGTTGGAGAAATCCATGCCACCGACGATGAGGCCAAGAATAGGATTGATAACGTCCTTCACCAGGCTGTTCACGACACCCGTGAATGCGGCGCCGATAATGATTCCCACCGCAAGGTCCACCACGCTGCCTCGCATTATGAAGGCGCGGAATTCGGTGAGCCACGAAGGTGTCCTGAGCGAGGCGCGACTGGCTGACATTGGGCTGTTCCCTGCAAAGCGGTCGAGGGGTGCAGTCATAGCTGAGCCAGCATCGGCAAGGGAACCGGGAGGAGCTCACGCCGATTGGAGCTGCCTTGGGCAGCGCGAGCGAAGCTGGTGTAAGCGCAATGAGGGGGATCAGGATGCAGTATTACCTGATCTGGACCGACTGCACCGCCTCCTCCAATTCCAGGAATGTCGGCATATGCTGGTTCGGCACCATCTTGCGGCCAGACTCGACACTGACCTGTGGCGCATTGCCATGTAGATGTGTCACCAACACAGCCCGGATCACCTCGTAAAACTTCGCCTCTTCCTCGACCACCGACTGCAGGCGGCACGCACAGGGACCAGCGAGGCCGTATGCCAGCAGTACCCCAAGGAAAGTACCGCATAGGGCGCTCGCGATCATCGCACCAAGGACTGCAGGCGGCCGGTCGATATGCGACATGGTCTTGATCACACCCAGAACTGCCGCAACGATGCCGAGGGCTGGCAGCCCATCCGCCATGTTCTGTAGGGCGTGTGCCCCGTGCAGCTCCTCGTTCAGAGTCTTCTTCAGTTCCCGCGCCATGACATCTTCAATCTGGTTGGGATCATCGGCATTCATTCCTACCATGCGCAGATAATCGCAGATCATGGAACTGGCAAAATGGTTTGCCATGATCTTCGGGAACTTCTGGAATGCCGGGCTCTCCTCAGGTTTTTCGATGTGTGGCTCGAGTGCCATATTGCCCTTGGTGGTGGCCAGCCTTACGAGAAAGTACAGGAGGCTCAGCAGATCAACGTAGTCCTGCTTTTGAAATGCAGCGCCCCCAAAGATCTTCCTGAAGCCGCCAATCGCATGCTTCAGGTCGTGCATGCTGTTTGCCATCATGAAGGCGCCAACTGCCGCGCCCCCGATCGTCCACAGCTCGAAGGGCACCGCTTCGACCAGCACATCGAAGCTGCCGCCCGAGACGACATAGCTGCCGAACACGCAGCCAAGCAACAGCACGAAGGCTCCAATCGTCAGCATCGGATGACTTTATGGAGCCTGTGATTGCGGCCGCACCGAGCGCAGCACGACAATAGATATGCGTCGGTTGGCCGCCGCGAGTGGATCACTTGGAACAGCGAGATCACGCTGGGCGTTGCCGGTAACACTGCGGACTCGTGATTCCTGTAAACCCGCCTCGACCAACAGGCGTCGTGTGGCATTGGCGCGATCTGCGGAGAGTTCCCAGTTCGTAAAGCCCGTGCCCGCGTAGGGTGCCGCATCCGTATGACCGGCGATCGATATGTCCTGCGACATTCGCGCAAGCACCGATGCCACCTTCTGCAGCAGCAACTTCGCCTTTTCGTTGGGTACTGCAGAGCCAAACGGGAACATCGCCTCATGGTCAGCGTCACGAATCTGAATGCGAAGACCCTCCGGCGTCATATCGACCGCAAGCTGACGCGCCAGTTCCGCCAATTGTGGATCGCCCGCGACTGCATCGCGGACCTGCTGTGCCGCGCGTTCGAATTCGTCCTTTTCCTTTCGCTGCAGTTCGGCGCGCAGTTCTGACTCTGTCGGTTTGCGTGGTGTATCCGCGGTGCCCGGCGGCTTGATGGCAGCTGGTGACGAATCAGCGGGCGCAACCTTCTGCGCAATTCGCGCCGGCGGCTTTGGTGCCGGACGCCCCCCCAGGTCGGGCGCTTCGCTCTTGCTGTCGTCGCGGTGCGGACGCGGTTGCGCAATAACGTCGGTGCCGTCCTCCTGAACATCGTCCACGACTGGTTGTTGACCGACCGTGACCTGGGGCGTCCCCAGATCCGAAAGCATGGCTCCATCAGAAAACGCGGTGCGGCCGCCAAAGGGCTGCCCCATGCCGGAAGAGTTGTGTGACAGAACACTGTTGGGGCTGAAATAATCGGCAAGGCCCCTGCGCTGCTCCTCTGTCGTGGCGTTCAGCAGCCACATCAGCAAGAAGAAGGCCATCATCGCGGTGACAAAGTCGGCGTAGGCGACCTTCCAGGACCCACCGTGATGGCCGCCCTCTACGACCTCCTCCTTGCGGATGAGGATTTCGTTCTTGCCTCTTCTATCGCTATTTCCACGCATGGGTATGAGTATGCGGCGCTCGCAACGAGGCAAGCGTGGACCCGGCAACTTAATTCCTGGCTAATCACTCGGCAGACGAGCGCGGCCGTGGCAGAAGCACCGCTTGGTCGGGGTTTGCCGTCCCTGTGACCCGGTACAAAGCAAATCGCTCAGCCGTTTGCGAAGCATGCTGTCGTGTCACAGTTCCGATGGGTACAGCGTCGCCCCATACGTCCCCCGGTGCGCCGCCGCCACTTTGCAGCAGGATGCCTGTCTTCGCCCCAAGCTGCGGCTTGGGCAGATCGAACTGTGACCATCTGGAGCCGACACCCACCACCTCGACGTTCTCCGGCAGAGCAAGAGCAAGCTCCGAGACCGCGCCGTACTGGTCCGCCGCGATATATTGCGCGCCCTCATTTCGTCGCCATTCTTCGACTTCGGCGGCGAGCCGATCCCAGCCGGCGACCTGTCGTGCGATCGGATCGAGACCGATCGGCAATGGGAGCAGGTCCAACCCGGCCTGCAGATACACCATCGCAGTGATGACAAAGCCTAGCGCTATGCCGGGACACCATAGCCGTTGCCACTTTCTCCCCTGCAACCCACAAGCAGCGATTACCGCTCCAGGATAGATTATTGCTGGCCAGTTTCCCTGCACTCGATCACCGAAGGCGTGCTGCACGAACAGCACCGCGGATGGCACCGTCAGTGCCGTCAACAGTGTCGCGGCTGGATCACGATCATGCCACACACGCCGCGTGACGTGCACAACGCCGGCAACGCACAAAAGGAAAATGACCGGCGTGATCAGCCCGACTTGGCCACCGATCAGTTCCGCCAAATAGTCGACAGCGCGCGAGGGGTGCCAGGCGCCAACGCGTGCACCCTGCCGGGTGAAACTCGGCCATTGATGCGCGGCCTCCCACAGCAGAACAGGCATGAACACGCCAATCCCCAGCAACGCGGCGAGCCATGGAGCCGGCCGGCGCAACCAGGGACGCATAGCTGGCGTCGCCAGCAGCCACAGCCCAATGCCGCCCCAGAGCAAGAGCGCCGTGTACTTGCTGGCCATCGCCAGACCTGAGAACAGGCCAATGGCCCCCCACCACCATCGACTGCCGCCATCCAGAAGGCGGGCCGCAGCCCAGATGGTCGCTGTCCAGAATGCCAGGAGCGGCGTATCCGGCGTCATCAGCAGTGTGCCGGCGGCGAACAGCAGGGTCGCATTCAGCAGCAACGCAGCGCGTATGCCTGGCCTGGACGCCGGAAATAGATGATCGGCCGCATCCACCAGAAGCAATGTGCTAATCGCTGTAGATACAGGGCCAAGCAGGCGAACGCCCAGGGGACTATCGCCAGCGAGAAAGGTGCCGAGCCTGGTCCAGAGAGCCACCATCGGCGGATGGTCGGGAAACCCTGGAGCCAAAGCGTGCGACCAGACCCAGTAATAAGCTTCGTCCGGGACCAGCGGGATCGACGCTGCGACGACGAGACGTAACGCGGTCAACCCAACGAGCGCCAGGAGTACCCACCACTGTCCGTGCCGCAGCCCAGTTTCGGATTGGATTATCGCGCCCGCCAGACGAGGGTGGCCGAGACAGCGTAATTCCAAACCACTCCGATCACGGCACCAACAGCCCCGGCGATACTCCAGCTTGTGTTGGTATCATAAAGCGTCTTGGCAATGCCGACGTTCGTTACGGCACCAAGCCCACAGACCAGCATGAACAGAAGCAGCCCGCGCCACAGCCGCGGCCCGCGGAGACGCTGGTCGCGATAGGTAATCTCGTTGTTCAGCTGGAAGTTGAACACCATCGCCACGCCCGTTGCCACAACCTGCGCGGGCTCGAAATCGAGGCCACCCAATTTCAGCGCCACGCTCAAGACCGCGAGATGAACCAGCACACCGAGAGCACCGACCAAGCCGAAAGACAAGAATCGCAGCGGCAGCAGCCCACCGAACACCTTGTCGAGCAGCAGGCCAGCGAACTGCACCAAGACGAGCGCATCGAGCTTGCTCTCACCGGCCGCGCGTTCATGAAACATGAACGGGATTTCGATGACCCGCAGTGGCGCCGGCGCGCTCAGTGCGAGATCAAGCAATATCTTGAAGCCTTGCCCGGTCAGGTTTCCGGCGAGACTCTCGAATATCGATCGCGGCAACATGAAGAAGCCGCTCATAGGGTCGCTCAGGCGTATTGGCAGGAAATACTGTGCCAGCCGAATGCCGCCCTGCGAGAGCACGTGGCGCCAGCGTGTCGCAAGCCCGGCATCGCCGCCGCCAGGGCTGTGTCGACTGCCGACCGCGAGGTCGTACTGGCCGCTCTGAAGCACAGTCAGCATGTCGGGCAGCTTGGTTTCGTCGTGCTGCAGGTCTCCATCGATGACCGCGACGAACTGCGCCGAGGATGACAGAGCCCCTTCAATGACCGCAGAAGACAAGCCGCGGCGACCGATCCGGCGGATGCAGCGAACGCGCGCGTCCGTCTGAGCAATGCGGCGGACCTCGGCCGCTGTCCCGTCCGGGCTGTTGTCGTCCACACAAACCACTTCCCAGGGGATGCCATAGAGCGCGGCATCGAGCCGGGCGATCAACGGGGCGACATTCGGTCGCTCATTATAACAGGGCACGACCACGGTCAGGACGGGGGCACCGCGAGCAAGGACCGGAATATCGATCAGGGAGCTGACGGAATGAGCCATCGGACCGATTATGCCACGACCCGTACTCATAACGGTACGCCGCTGAGTAGACGGCTGGTCCGGATCGTCTGCAGCGTCTGCACACGGGTGACGGTGGGAGCGCCCGTCAGACGCTGCGTCAGTTGATTCTCGTGGGACGTGTCACGCGCGACGAGCTTCAGCAGGAAATCGCCGCCGCCTCGGATCATGTGGCACTCGCGCACCTCCGGCCAGTTGGCGACGAGCTGCTCGAAAGCGGCCAGCACCAACTCCTTTTGGCTGTCGAGACCGACAATGGCAAAGAATGTTATCTCCCACCCAAGCTGCTGCGGGTCGGAATCCGCATGGTAGCCGCGGATAACGCCCGCCTCTTCGAGCCGGCGAACGCGGCGCAGACAAGGCGGCGCCGAGATCCCCGCGCGGCGGGCCAGTTCCACATTGGTCATCCGGCCATCCGCCTGCAACTCCGCCAGGATTCGGCGGTCGATCGCGTCTAGGGTGGGCGTGTCGCCGAGGGGAGCCTTCATGATGCGCGCATTCTTCCGGGCGCTGATGGTACGTTCCAGGACTGACTGTCGGCTGCGCTGGCGGCCACGCGCAATGTTATTCCACGGAACGGCCGCGGCAAGGGCGCAAACAGCGGTTCCTTGCCCACCGCAGATCCGCGCCGATATGGTTCGGATCTGCTCACGGAACAGGCCATGCCCGAGAACCATCGTACTCACGTGCTGATCATCGGCTCTGGCCCCGCCGGCTACACCGCGGCAATTTACGCTGCCCGCGCCAGCCTGCAGCCAATACTCGTGGCCGGGCTGGAACCAGGGGGGCAACTAACGATCACCACGGATGTCGAGAACTATCCCGGCTATGCCGAGGTGATCCAAGGACCCTGGCTGATGGAGCAGATGGCGGCTCAGGCCGGCCATGTTGGCACCCGGATCGTCCATGACCTGATCACGCGGGTCGATTTCCGGCGGCGGCCCTTCCAGTGTGTCGCCGATTCAGGCGACGTATTCCTGGCCGATGCCGTCATCATCGCCACTGGCGCTCAGGCGCGCTGGCTCGGCCTGCCGTCCGAGGAGCGGCTTCAGGGACGCGGCGTCTCTGCCTGCGCCACGTGTGACGGGTTCTTCTTCCGGGGCAAGTCCGTCGCGGTCGTCGGCGGCGGTAATACCGCGGTCGAGGAGGCGCTCTATCTGACGCACCACGCCGCTAGCGTGACACTGATCCACCGTCGCGACTCACTCCGGGCCGAGAGGATCCTCCAGACGAGGTTGTTCGCCCATCCCAAGATCAAGGTCGTCTGGGACAGCGTGGTGGACGAGATCGAGGGGGGCGGCTCGCCGGAGGTGGTCACCGGGATTCGGTTGCGAAACGTAAAGAACGGATCGGCAACGTCACTCCCTGTCGATGGCGTGTTCATAGCAATCGGGCATGTGCCGAACACAGCGATCTTCGCGGGCCAGGTCGCCATGGACCCAGAGGGATATATTTCGACTGAGCCTGGCAGCACCCGCACGTCGGTCGAAGGGGTGTTCGCTGCTGGCGATGTGCAGGACAAGATATTTCGCCAGGCCGTCACCGCTGCCGGCACCGGCTGCATGGCGGCACTCGAAGCCGAGAAGTGGCTGGTGGGGCTCGAACGCGCCAGCGCGATAGCCGCGGACTAGTCAGGAACGGCCGAATAGGTCCAACATCGGGCACATATCCGGACCGAATCGTCTAGGATACGGTATTCCGCCGCTGCGAACAGCGTAAGCGACGCAATAGTCAGGGTAGGCTTGATGCAATTCGCCGCGTCCTGGTGACCGGCGGGCGGGAGAGGCTGAGTGATCGACTGGGACAAGCTTCGTGTCTTCCACGCCGTGGCCGAGGCGGGAAGCTTCACGCATGCTGGCGACACGCTCAATCTCAGCCAGTCGGCGGTGTCGCGGCAGATATCTGCGCTCGAAGAGGCGTTGCAGGTGCCGTTGTTTCATCGCCATGCACGCGGCCTGATCCTCACCGAGCAAGGCGAGGCGCTGAATCGCACCGTGCGCGAGGTCTTCGCCAAGCTGGCGATTACCGAGGCGTTGCTGACCGAGAGCAAAGAAAAGCCGGCAGGCAGACTCAAAGTCACCACCACGGTGGCTTTCGGCTCGATCTGGCTGGCACCGCGGCTGCATGATTTCTTTGAAACATACCCTGACGTGTCGATCTCGCTGCTGCTCGACGATTCGGAACTCGATCTGGCGATGCGTGAAGCGGATGTCGCGATCCGCATGCATCCACCGAAGCAGCCAGACCTGGTGCAGCGCCACCTGATGTCACTGCAATGGCACATCTGCGCTTCGCCCGAGTATTTGAAGCGACATGGCGTGCCTCAGCGGCCCGAGGATCTTGACGCGCACAAGCTCGTTCTATTCGGCAGCCATCACCCACCCGTGAGCGACATCAACTGGCTATCCGAGGCAGGACGGCGTGCCGGCAATCCGCGTCGTGCGACGCTAGAGGTCAACAGCACCCAGGCGGTGCTTCTGGCCATTCGGTCCGGCATGGGAATCGGCGCGCTGCCCGACTTCGTGGTGGCAGAGAATCCGGACCTTGTGCGAATTCTGCCAGATCTGAAGGGTCCGAAGGTGGATGTTTACTTTGTCTATCCGGAGGAACTGCGCAACTCAAAGAGGGTGGCTGTGTTCCGCGATTTCTTGCTGGCGCGATTGGCGGGTTTGCATTGAGACCCACATCATGTCGCTGCGGACTGCATGCTCGCCGGGGCATGCGATAATAGCATGGCGGGTTCCGGGTTTTTGCGGATGGCAAGCTTTACTGGGGCCGCTAAACTAACATCACTGAATACGGCGGCGCCGCCGCCAGTGTTCCGGTTCTTCGGAGCCGGAAAGGGGTCGATGACCCCTGCGTCTCCCAGACGTGAAGCCTCCCTGTTTACTTACCCCCGGTGCATAACCGGGGGTTTTTCTTTTACTGTTCTTTTAACGCTGAGATCACGGTTGCGCGGCGACTTAGCCGCCCGCCGGTGATGCTTCCTCACTACGGGCCGGATGAGACAGCCCAAGTGCTGAAAGCACTTCGGGGGCGATCCGGGCTCGCCCTCTCGGCACAGTGATTCCGAACCCCATCAGATCATCGTAGCCCCACAGCGCCCAACCAAATCCCTGCCCCTCGCACGCCGTTCGCACCGTCCGGAGCCACGCCAGCCGCGCTGTCGTATTGAGATGCTGACTGGCGCCGAATTCTCCAGCAATCACCGCGACGTGATTTCGTATCGCCCATGCGCCGGCAGAAGCGATCCTGGACTGCACGCGAGCTGCGTCCCAGTGCTGGGCACAGTAGAAGCGCATAAGATCCGCAGTCGGCCTGTCGGCGGCGCGCGCCGCCCTGGCTGCGCAGGAATTCTCGTCGTCCACGGGGAACGGCAGCAGTGCCATGGCAGTTGCGTCGAGCCCCGGGCGGTAGGCAGCGAGCGAGGTAAGCTCGGCCGGCTCGTAGAGATGGAAGCTGTAGATGACGTTCGGATCCTGCTCCGCAGGCAGCGCCAGCAGCCCCGTCACACTGCCCCAATCGGCGCCCGTTAGGATAATGGTGTTCTGCGGAAGGGACGCGCGGACTGCAACGAGAGCCTGATGCTGAAGCAGCGACCACGTGGCGGGACTGCTGGAGAACACAGGCTCGTTCAGTATCTCCGGATAGGTCAGCCGTGGATCCAGGTGGCGCAGACCTGGCGCGAGGAAGCGCCACGCGCTGATCAGCTTTGACCGGTCTATGGTGTTGCCTTCCAGTTGCCAGTCGGTTGGGAACAGCGCTACGACGGCGGCGAGTCCATGGCGCTCCACCCGCGCGATCGCTGATACAATTGCATCGCGCGATGACAGCATACTCGGCTGCACGGGTAGCCGGATGAAGGTGAAGCCTAGCCGCCGCAGCTGCTCGAGCGCCGCGTCATCGACATAGTTGCGCAATGCGTCCGGATTTCCATCCGGCGGGTAGCGGAACCAGTGGGTAATGTTTATGCCGCGTCTCAGCGTTGGGGGTGGTTCGTCCGCCGCCGCCAGGAGGCCTATGGCGATAAAGGCGGCAATAAGACGGTAACCAATCCTTCGCATCGACCTGCAATAGATCGTCAACACTAACCATTGGTGAAGCAGGCCGTGCGCTGCCAACCGATCCTACTCGTGTTGCTCGGTGCCACGCTGTTGCTGGTGGGCATCGCTTGGCTGCGCAGTGCTGAATATGACGAGCAGTACACGCTGTTCTTGACTGGTCGGGCGGCGCGCCCGGTCTGGTCTGCTGACCTCACCACCGCGGACGAGATACGTCGCATGCAGGCTCCCGAGACTGGCCTGTCGGCCATCGCGCATGATCTGCGCGCCACCGACGTCCATCCACCGCTATACTTCTGGACAGTGTCGGAGTGGCGCCGTCTTGTCGGCGCGTCGTTGTTCACGGCGCGCATGGCCTCGGTACTTTGCAGCATCGCGACCTTGTGCCTTGTGGCAGGGATTGCTCGTACGACCGGCATTCCGCCCGTGCCGGCTGTGCTGCTCACTGTCGGCTGCTATGGTTTTGCGTATACAGGCACTGTTGCGCGTGGTTTCGCATTGGCGCAAATGCTCAACGTCGCGGGAATCGCCTTGCTGATACGCGAGAAGGAGCGTCCGTCCAGGGCGCTGACCGCTGGCGCACTGCTCGGTGCTGCGACATTCACCAATTATCTTGCGGCATGGGTCGGCTGCGCTGCACTGCTGCATGCGTTTCTGCGCCGCAGACCAGTCATCGTCGCGGCCGCATGTATTGGCTTCATAGTCTGGCTGCCGTTGGACCTGTGGTTCTTCGTTGCCCAAAGACAGAGCCGTTCAGACCAGTTTCCGCCGTTCGCAATGCTGCCTGCCATGACGCGGCTGGCACGATACTCGGTCGCGAACGTCTTCGGCGGATTGCCCCTGTACGCCCACGGTTTCGTGCAGGCCTGGATAGCCGTTGCCGTTTGCATGCTGTTTCTTGGTGGCATCGGAGCCATCGTTAGGCATTGGCGGCATATTGCCACGCCCGAGGCACGTTCGCTGCTGGCGATGTGCGCCGTCGCATCGCTACTCGGGCCATTGCTGCTCGGTGTTATGTTCGCAAATTCGCCGATCGAACTACGCTATCTTGCGTTTGCCACACCGTTCTTTGCTCTGCTTTTGGCCGCCGCGATGCCGCGATGGTTGCGGTATGCAACGCTGGCCCTTCAGGCCATTGCACTGGTCGGGCTGATGACGCGTCCGGAAACGATGCAGCCCGCGCGGGCCGCAGCGCAGGCAGCCACACCTTTCTTGGGCGACGGGGTCGTGCTACTGCCACGCGGCAATGATGGCGTGGGCATTGTCGGCGCCTTTGCCAACGAAGTCCCCGGTTCAAGCCGCATCCTGATCATCGCTCCCGATGCATCGCCGCAGAAGATCCGTGCCCAGGTCACCCAATTCTCCCGTGTGGTGTTGGCCATGCTCGCGCAAGACGCCTCGAGCCGTGCGACACTCCCGGTCATGCGTGCGGCTCTTGCCGATCCGTGCTGGCAACCGGTTGCCGAAGGTTACAACGTGCTCGCATTCGACCGTGTCTGCGTCGAGCGTTGATGCCAGTGGCAACGGCTTGGCGTTACGGGATGCGGCTAATAGGCCAACGCATGGTCCACGACTGGTTCCCACCGACCATTGTGCACGACCAAGAGACGGCGACGCGTGGCACGCCACGAGAGTCAGCAACGCCGCAACGCCAGCGCGGCAAGGGGGCGGCGCCAAGCGCTCGGTCAGGCTGTGTCGGGCACCACCAGGAACAGGTCGGTATCGCCGGTATCCTGCCCATAACTTGTCAGCAGAGCATGCGCTTGCCCACGATGATGCGTCTGGTGATTGAAGAAATGCACCACCAGCTTGGATTTCTGACGCCGCATTTCACGGTTCGCCGCACCGCTGAACCACACGAGGTCCTCGGCCAGCCACGCGTCATCTACTCGCCCCGCCCAGGCGACGATATCGGCATCCGCCTTTTCGCGTCTCGCCCGAAGTTGTGCGAAGTCTTCTATCATATCTGCGCTCTGTTTGATGCCGACCTCCGGCTTTGGCCAGCCATCGAAGCGTGACATCCATTGCGTGTCGCCCCAGAGCACGTGGGTCAGTGTGCCATGGACCGACTTCCAGAATGCGCCTCGATCAACCTTGCGCTGGGCATCCGAAAGGCGGCCAGCGGCGTCATACAGGCGGCGATTCATCTCGGTGTTGTAGTCCGTCATCAAGCGGACATACGCGGGTGAGATCATCTGCGTCTTCCCTCCATGCGGATCAGGCAAAAGAGGCGCAATCCGGCCGCCTCGTCAACGTTGATCGATTGATTCAACATTTGCCGGCACGATGCGGCATGGCCCGACTTCACCGATGGGGAATTGCCGCTTACGACAGGCTACATCGCCTCTGGGTCGCTGAGTTCATCCGGCACGGCGAGTGCCCGCAATTTCGGGATGTCGTGCAGAATAACCCGGGATCCATGCGTCTCGACCCCGTAGGATCGCAATGTCGCAAATGCCCGCGACAGATTTTCTTGCCGGCAGCCAAGCCGCGCGGCCAGCAACCCCTTGTCGAACGGCAGGCGGAAGTCCGCCCGCTCGGCATTGGCATCCTTGACCCGCGCCAGAAGGTAACAGCCTAGACGCTGCGCCGCGGTGCGCAGCTTCAGGTCCCGGACCTGCCGCACCATCGAGCGGAATTCGCGCGACACCGAACGCAACAGCGTGCTGGCGAGTGAAGCTTCCCGCTCCACCAATAGCAGCAGGTCGTGAGAACTGATCTCCAACAAGCGGCAGCGGGTCACTGTTCGGGCTGTCAGCAGGTAGGGAAGCTGCGTGAGCACCGAGGCCAGCACGAAGTGGTCCATCGGATGGATCACTTCGACTAGAGCCGTGGTGCCATCGGCCGCACTGCTGGACAGCGCCACCTGGCCCTCCAGCAGAATATGCAGAACGTCGGGCATGGCGCCCTGGTGCAACAGCACCTGACCAGGATCGGCCGATACAATTCGGGTGATCGCCTCGATCTCCTGCTGGAGACCGGCGTCCAATCGTTCGAATAGCGGTATCGCACCGATCACATCCGCCGCCGTCTGCATCGCCTCGTCAGCTCTCTACCACCAAACAATACCGTTGCCGGCCCGACGCAAAAACATGCGCTTATCCCACTCCAGCGGCAACTTTGGCCACGACCTCCGCGGTTGTGGTAGCCTGTCGTCGTCGCGGGCGTGATGGAATTGGCAGACATAAGGCACTTAAAATGCCTTGGCCCATGGCCGTGCGGGTTCGAGCCCCGCCGCCCGCATACACACGCCACAGTTGATCCACATCAATGCCGCGGTTCGGCCATGCAGCCATACTTATTGTTGTACGTACTGGGATAGGATTGGTGCCATGCGTTTCGCAGAACACCGGGGCGCAGCCGAACTGACCAGTGCGGATCTGCGGCGTATGACCCGGAACGAACTTCTCCAACTGGGTGTGCCGCGGCTGGCTTACCTACGGTGCGGCACAATCGACGGCCACCCGGCCTATGCCATCCACGCGGCCGATGGTACGGCAATGGCAGTGGTGGAGGACGTCGAGGTGGCCATAGAACTCGCATCCGAGCACGATATGACTTTCGTTGCGGTGCACTGATGGCTTTGATCGCGGTCTCCACCGAGGACCCTGGGATAGTCCGGATCTTTTTCGACCTGCGCGCCATGGATCCGAGCTTGCATGAAGAGGACTGCATCGCATCGGCGATCGAGGAAGCTTTCGCCGTAGCCGACCAGCAGGCAAAGCAGCCTTCCCCGACAGCCCAGCGCGCCATCGCTTGAAGCGGCATCATTGAAAGCGTGAACCGCGCCCGGCATCACTAAGTTGCCGGGCATGATCGATCAACCTGAGCCGATCATGCTGTAGTGCTCAGCTCACCGCGTTCAGCACGCTATCGCACACATGCGCCAAATCGGCGTCCGAGAGATACGGATGGATCGGCAATGCCAAAATCCGATCCGCCAGGTCCTCGGAAACAGGCAAATCACTCCCATCGTGGTGATGCCGGTAGGCTGGCTGCAGATGCAGCGGACGAGGATAGTAGATTGCCGTTGGCACGCCATTCGCGCGGAGTGCTGCCTGCACATCGGCCCGTGTCGCCTGATCAGGCAGTAGAATTGCGTAGATCGCCCAGGCGCTGGTGCTGTTCGGCACCCGCGCGGGCGTAGCGACGGCATTGCCCAACCGCGAATCGTAATAGCGCGCCACGCGCTCCCTTGCCTTCAACTCATCGGCAAACACCGTCAGCTTGGCGAGCAGCACCGCGGCCTGCATCGTATCGAGCCGTCCATTCATCCCGGTATGGAGCACCTCGTAGCGGGATGCACCTTCACCGTGCGTGCGCAGACTGCGATAGAGTGATGCGCGCTCGTCGCTCTCGGTGAACAGCGCCCCGCCATCTCCATAACCAGCCAGCGGCTTAGAAGGAAAAAAACTGGTCACGGTGGCATCCGCTGCCGCTCCCAATGGTCTGCCCTGCAGCGTGCAACCGAAGCTCTGTGCCAGGTCGTCGAGGGTGAAAAGTCCTTCCCTCTCCGCAACGCCTGCCAGCGCCACCCAGTCTGCGGGCTGGCCGAAGAGATCAACGCCGATCAGGGCGCGCGGCCGCAATTGCCCATCGCGACGGACTTCAGCGATCCGGCGTTCCAGATGCGCCGGATCGATCTGGAAGGTGTGTGGGTCGACATCGACGAAGACCGGCGTGGCGCCAAGCACCAGCGGCACCTCGGCGGTTGCGGTGTAGGTGAACGCCGGCAGGAACACGGCATCACCTTGGCCGATACCCTCCGCCATCAGAGCGATCTGGATTGCATCGGTACCTGAACTGACAGCGATGCAATGACGTGCGCCGCAAAGGCGCGCCAGTTCCGTCTCCAGCTCTGCCACTTCAGGGCCGAGAATGAACTGGCAGTGCGCCAGGACTGCGTCCAACCGGCTGCCTAGCTCACCGGCGATACGCGCCTGCTGTCCCTTCAGATCGATGAACGAAATGACTGGACGCGCAGTCATGGGCTACTCAACACAGGCATCAATCCTTCCGCATTGTGCTCGAATTCCGGAACAAGCCGGCCCAGCAGCGCCAGTGCCAGTCGCGCATGTCCATTGCGGCAGGCAGTGGCAATTTCGTCGATCGCACGACCCACGATCGCCGGGTCCGCCGTGCGTGGCGCCGCCATCAGCAGACCCGGAAAACCGGTTGGCACCGGCGGTTCCTTGCCATGGAACAACTCCTCGTGGAGCTTTTCGCCGGGCCGCAGTCCGGTGAAGCGGATTTCCACATCGCGCTCCGGTGCAAGTCCCGCCAGCCGGATCATTTGCCGCGCCAGATCGACGATCTTCACCGGCTTGCCCATGTCGAGCACGAAAATGCCGCCGTCCTCGCCCGAGGGCATTGTGGCGTCACCCGTCCCGACCACGCTCGCCTGCAGAACGAGACCCACCGCTTCCCGCACCGTCATGAAGTAGCGCTGCATGTCGGGATGGGTGACGGTCAGCGGGCCGCCCTGTTCCAACTGACGCTGGAACAGCGGGACGACGGAGCCGGTGCTGCCCAGCACATTGCCGAAGCGGACGGTGATGCAGCGCATGCCACGCCCATTGTGGCGGGCGGCGATGTCCAATGCCTGACAATACATCTCGGCCAGCCGCTTGGTCGCTCCCATCAGCGAAGTCGGATTGACCGCCTTGTCGGTGGAAATCAGCACCATGGCCCGGGCACCGGTGCTGCGCGCTGCATCGGCCACGTGACGCGTGCCCGCAACGTTGGTCACCAGCCCCTCGAGCGGGTTGGCTTCCACCATTGGCACGTGTTTCAGGGCCGCAGCGTGGAACACCAGCTCGGGGCGGAACTGCTCGAACACGTCGCGGATACGCCCTTTGTCGCGAATGTCAGCCAGCAGCGATACGCGGCGTACATGCGGGTGGCGCTCCGCCAGCTCAAGGTCGATCAGCCACAGCGCATATTCGCCATTGTCCACCAGGATCAGCCGCTCCGGCCCCAGCGCTGCCACCTGGCGGGCCAGTTCGCTGCCGATCGTGCCGCCAGCGCCCGTCACGATGACGCTTCGCCCCTGGATGAGCCTCGCCATGCCTTCGCGATCGAGCGGCACCTGGGCCCGGTTCAGCAGGTCCTCGATCGCCATCGGCCGAAGTTCCAGGTCCCGCGCGGGGTCCGCCGAGCCGGCTGGGTCCAGCGCCGTCGGACGCGGTGCGCGGCGGATGCGCATGCCGTGCTTTTCCGCCTGTTCGACTAGGGGCGCGAGTGACTGGCCTGCAAGGTCGGGGGTAACCACGACGAGAGTGTCGGGCAATCTCTTTTCCGCCGTCAGACGATCAAGGACAGTCGCGGCCTCGTCGATAGATCCAAGAAATGGGGCATTGTGAATCCGCCGGCCCGTCTGACGCGCGCCCACTGCGAGCAGGCCCTCGACCTGCAACAGCTGCCGCCGGTCCCAGGCCAACGCGCGCAGGAACAAGTCGATGTCCTCGGCCGCGCCCACCACCAGAGCGGACGGCGTTCCGGGTGCGTAGCCCGTAGAGACGCCGCCCCTGCGGTGACGCCAAAGCCGATACCCGACGCGAGGTGCACCCAATAGCGCCAGCAATGCCAGCCCGTACACGACCGGAAACGCGGGGTTACCTGCGCTGACGCCTGCCCAGGCCATTGCCACGCTGAGCAGCGCGGCGCCGCCTATGCTGGCCCAGACCACGCCGAGCAGCTCGTCGATTCCCGCGAACCGCCAGTACTGCCATGGCAGCCGAACTGGCAGACCGGCAAGCAACAGGGCGGCAGCACCAGCCGCAGGCAGCCAATGCGGGTCCAGCCATGGAGCCGATGGTTCAGCAATGGCCCGCGCCAACGGAACCGCCACGGCAGCCAGCGCGCCATCGATGGCAACGTTGAGGGCGATTCGCACGGGTGGGCGCGCTTTCATGGCCGCCCGTATAGCCCAGCGCTTGCCTCTGGCCCAGCTAGGGACGATCAGAGTGCTGACTATCGCAATTCTCTCCGACTTGCGTAATAATCGAGACGCGTGGGAGACGCATTCCGCAGCATTGGGCGCGGGAGTTTGTTGGCACGGCCGGTTGCATTCGGCCGCGGAAGGGAACGTACGCTATGTTATCGAAGAACCGCTTGTCGCGTCGGTCGGCCCTCAAGATTGGTGCGGCCGCAACCGCCCTGCCCCTGGTGCACATCCGCACTGCGGGCGCCGCCGGAAAACTCAGCCTCGCGCTGTGGGACCACTGGGTCCCTACCGGCGACGACGCCATGAGGAAACTTATCACCGCGTGGGCCGAGAAGAACAAGGTCGACGTGCAGGTCGACTTCATCTCGAGCATCGGCAGCAAGATCAATATTACGATGGCCGCCGAAGCACAGGCCAAGACCGGCCATGACGTTTACGCGTTCGATCAGTGGACCGTGCACCAGTACGCGGACAGTCTCGATCCGGTCGATGACGTGATGGAGCGGCTGATCGCCAAGTACGGCAAATTAGGCCACGCTTACGAATACCTGGCGTTCATCAACAAGCACTGGATGGCAGTGCCGGTGGGCTGGGGCTCGGCGCCGTTGCCGCCGGTCGCCCGCATCAGCATGTGGAAGAAGTTTGCCGGCGTGGATGTCCAGGCGTGGTTCCCCGACCATCCTGCGACGCCGGAAGCCAGCAAGGAGTGGACTTACGACAAGCAGCTCGAGATCGCCCAGGCGTTTCACAAAGCAGGCTATCCTGTCGGGTTCGGCTGTCGGGCAGGCGACAGCACCGACGCCAACCAGACCTGGGGCGCCACGTTCGGCGCATTCGGCGCTGACCTGGTGAACGGCAAGGGCGAGATCACCGTCGAATCCGATAACGTCATGAAGGTGATGGAGTACATCCAGAAACTCATCAAGTTCATGCCGCCGGACGCGCCACAATGGGACGATGCATCGAACAACCGGGCGCTGATCTCTGGCAAAGCGGCGTACATCTGGAATCCGCCATCCGCCTGGGCAGTGGCCAAACGTGACGCGCCGGAGGTTGCGGCCGACTGTTGGCACTTCTCGCAGCCGCGTGGACCGGCCGGCCGGCTCGTTCCGCACCGGCCCTATTTCTGGGGATTGTGGCAGTTCGCCAAGAACAAGAGCGCCGCCAAGGAGCTGATCGAGCACCTCTCGCAGCGCGAGCAGGTGGAAGCCCTTGCCGCCCCGGTCGCCGGCTACGACATCCCGCCGTTCACGTCGATGTATGACATGAAGATCTGGAACGAGGTCGAACCGCCGAAAGGCACCGTCTACAATTATCCGGTGCGCCCGTGGCACGACTCCGAATATTACATCGCCGGCTCGTCAGCACCGCCGGAAATCGCGGTGCAGATGTGGAACCGCGGCATTCCTCCAGCAATGGTGACCCGGCTAATGGCGGGTGAGTCGATCAAGTCGACCATCGCCTGGGCAAAGGAAGAACTGCAAGGCTTTATCCGCTAGTCAACCAGGATCGTCGCTGGTCACTAGCCGCGGTTCACTGTATCGGGCTCCTCCCCTGAGGAGCCCGTATGACTCTTGCCGCCCTGCTGCGCCATCTGGCGTTTGCGACCGCACTGGCCCTGGTATCGGCCACGGTCGTGCGCTGCATGATCGCGCTACGCGTCCTGGACCGTCCCGATCCCCGCAAGGTCCACACGCTTGCCACGCCGAAGGGCGGTGGCGTCGGCGTCGTTGTTGCGTTTCTCGCAGGTATCGCCGTGCTCTATCGGTTCGCGGCGTTCGCCCGTTTGGCGGATCCTTACTTCGTGGGCGTGATCGAGGCGTCAGCTTCTATCGCCGTGGTCTCCTTCCTGGATGACCTTTGCGACTGGAAGTTCACGGTCAAGCTGACCGCACAGGTGTTGGCTTCGCTGGTCGCCGTGGGCAGCGGTATCTATGTCGTCAATTATCACGTGCCCTATGTTCAGCCGCTCGACATCGGCTGGCTGGCGCCACTCGCCACCATCCTGTGGCTGCTGTTTGCCACCAATGCCATGAACTTCATCGATGGACTGAACGGTCTCGCCGGGGGCGTGGCACTCATCGCCGCCGCTTTTCTCGCCGGGATCGCTGCCGCCCATAGTGGCTGGTTCGCGTATTTTGCCGCGCTACTGCTGGTTGCTGGCCTCGCAGGCTTCCTGCCATTCAATTTTCCCAACGCGCGCATCTTTATGGGCGACGTCGGCAGTCAGTTCTGCGGCTTCATCCTTGCGATTCTGGCGGTAGTTGCAAGCCGCTTCGACAACGTCGAACTTTCATTTCTGATCGTGCCAATGCTGCTGTCAGGCGTGCTGTTCGATGTCGCTTTCACCTTGGTGCGCCGCGCGCTTGCGCGCGAGCAACTGACCGCGCCACACCGTGGGCATCTCTACCAGGTCGCACACCGTGCCGGTGTTCCCGCTACCGGAGTAACACTGATGCACTGGGGGTTCACTGCGTTCGGTGGCGGCTGTGCGTTGCTGTTTCTCGTAGTCCCATCGGAAGACAAGCCCTACGTTCCCTTGCTGACGCTCCTGCCACAGTTGCTCTGGCTCGCCTTCGTGGCGCACCTGGCACGTGCGGCGGGAATGAGGCGCTGGGGCTAGGCGAACGTGGTGCGACGGGTTGATGTCTCAGTGGCGGGCGCCGGCGCTCTCTTCGCCGCCGCGGCCGCCTCCCCCATAATGGAGCGCAGATCGCGCAGGAACGCGGCACCTTTCAACGTGCGCTGTACCAGGATGCTGCGGCGGTCCTGTGGATCAACCTTGCGACGTGCGAGATCGAGCTCGCCCAGCCTGTCCAGCGCACGAGTAATCGCGGGCTTTGAGACTTTGAGATCGGCAGCAAGCCCCCGAACTGTGTGGCCGCCGTCACGCAAATAGCAGGTCAGGAAGACACCGAGTTGGCGAGCCGACAGATCGGCTCCGTCGCGTCGCACGAGGGCGACTACGGTCTCGCGCAGGATGCCGATCAATTGGTCGGCGGAGGGGCTGGCAGCCATCGTTGTTCCTTTCCAAGGTCCCGCGCGCAGGCACAGAATTACCTAAGACCGCCAAGATTACGACAGGTCCATTGCAGAAGCGATGCTTTCGGCCCTTGCGCTCGCGAGAAAGTTACCGTGCCGTTTAGATCTGGTTAAACTTTTTCTGCGTGCTCGGCCAAAGCGGCGAATAGGGCACGCATGGCGTACGCTTCGCCTCCTTCTGGACGGCCAGGGGAGTTCTGATCGTTCCAGGCGTACAGATCGAGGTGCGCCCATGGAATGCTGTCCGGAACAAATCTCTTCAAAAACAGCGCGGCGATAATGGCTCCTGCATATGGCTTTGTCGATACATTGTTGACATCGGCAACTGAACTGTCGAGCCAACGATCATAGGGACCCCAGAGCGGCAGTCGCCACAATGGGTCGTGTTGTCCCCGACCATTTCGCAAAATGGTTGTAGCCCAGTCGTCATCGTTGCTGAACAGCGCCGGCAGATCCGGCCCGAGCGCGACGCGCGCAGCACCCGTTAGAGTTGCGCAATCTATCAGCACTGTCGGCTGTTCGTCGCTCGCTTCGGCCAATAGATCGCACAGGACGAGACGGCCTTCCGCGTCCGTGTTGCCGATTTCCACAGTGACGCCCTTACGCGTCCGAACCACATCCAGCGGACGCATCGCCGTCCCGGACACCGAGTTTTCGACGCAGCCGGTTCGCACAACCAGTCGCACCGGCAAGTCTGCCTCCATGATCATGCGAGCAAGACCAAGGACGGTCGCCGCGCCGCCCATATCTTTCTTCATTCGCAACATGCCGCTGGAAGGCTTGATATCGTATCCGCCGGTGTCGAAGCAGACGCCCTTCCCGCAGAGCGAGATCAGCGGCGCGTTGGCATGAGAGCGGCTGCCTGACCAGCGAAAGATGGCGACATGCGGCGGCCGCGCCGATCCGCGTCCCACAGCGTCGACCGTCGGGTAAGCCGCATGCAGGCTCTCACCCGAGACGATCTCGGTCTCTGCGCCGTATCGACTGCCAAGCGACGCGGTGAATTCGGCTAGCTCGCGCGGACCGAGCAGGTTCGCCGGCGCGTTCACAAGATCCCGCACCATCCAGGTTGCCGATGCCGCTGCCAGGCTGCGCTGCTGTCCATCCGGAGCAGCCAGGCGAGCTGCACGCCGCGTCGGTGACTTGAATTCGTGGTAGCGATATGCACCAAGGCAAAAGCCGAGTGTGGCCGCAGCCAGATCATATTCTCCCGGCTGCAACTGCCATACCGTAGCCTCGGGCAGACGGAACGCCAGATCACCGAACGCGGCCGGCGACGTATCATCGCCTAGTCCCAGTACGGCACCAGCGACGCCGTCATCACCGGGCAGGAACATCAGTTCCTGAGAAGCCGCCGCGAAACTGAGGTGTCTGAGAAAGCTCGATTGCGCATCAGGTAAGCGGCCCAGGAACGCGGCAAGCCCATGCGGTCGCACTGCATGCAATGGCCGCGCACCATCGGCTGCTTCAACCAGACAGTCGAGCGTCTGCTCCAGCATTCGGGACTCCCTCGGGTGATCTCGCGACGCGCCGGGCGCTCCTCGGCGTGATCCGAAAAGAACCCCGCTGCTGGATTGGAACCCGAGGCAGCTTAGGTCAAGGACGACCCGAGCATGGACGTGACGCGTCGGGCAAACCCGGCGGGATCGCGCGGCAGGTCGCCTTCCTGCACGCGCGCCAGATCCAGCAATGTGCCCGCCGCGTCGGCGATCAAACTCTCCTCGGACAGTTTGCTGGCAAGCCCCTCGATCACTTTATGCTTCGGGTTGACCTCCAGCACCGGTGCAGCCGGCAGCATTGCGCGTCCGGCGCGGCGCAGCAGGCGTTGCATCTGCAGGTCTGGCCCCTTCTCGCCAGCCGCCAGTATCACCGCACTGTCGGTCAATCGCCCGGTCGCGCGCACGTCTGAGACATCATCCCCCAGCGCCTTTTTCAATGCCGCGAGCAGCGGTGAAATGTCGGGCTGATCGATGTCCTTTTCCTGTTCGGCCTGCGTGACACTCTTAAGGTGCTTTCCTTCGAAACTATCCAGCCGCTCCGGCCAGAAGGCATCGATCGGGTCAGTCAGCAACAGCACCTCGATATTCTTGGCTCGGAAACCCTCCAGCTGCGGCGATGCCTTGAGAGCATCCAGGTTGTCGCCCGCCAGATACCAGATCGTGTCCTGTCCGACCTGCATGCGCGACAAGTAATCGGGAAGCGAGGTCCAAGCTTCCTGCGTCGACGACCGAAACCTCAGCAGCGGCGCAAGCTCCGCGCGATGCTCGGCATCCTCCCAAACGCCTTCCTTCATCACCGCGCCAAAATTGTCCCAGAATTTGCCGTAGTCCTCCGCCTCCTTCGTGCGGTTCTTAAGCTCAGACAGCACGCGCCCGATCAGCGCCTTGCGAATGCGCGCGAGCACCGGGGTGGTCTGCAACATCTCGCGGGACACGTTGAGGGGCAGGTCTTCGGTATCCACCACACCTTGCACGAACCGCAGCCAGGTGGGCAGCAGTTCCGCCTTATCCGTGATGAACATGCGTCGGACGTGCAGCTTGGCATGCGATTCCCGGTCGCCCTCGAACGGCTCGAACGGCTTCATCCCAGGGATGAACAGCAGCGCGAAGAATTCCAGCATGCCCTCGGCGCGCCAGTGCAGCGTGGCCCACGGCGTATCGAACAGGTGACCGAGATGGCGATAGAACTCGTTATACGACTGCTCGCTGACATCCGCGCGCGGTTTGCGCCACAGCGCGGTACCCTCGTTCGCCGGCAGATCCTTGCCGTCGCGGGCGATGGTGATCGGCAGCGTGATGTGGTCGGCCCATTTGCGCACGACCGCCTCGAGCCGGATCGGATCGAGGTACTCATCAGCATCCGACTTGATATGCAGCACGACATCGGTGCCAGCTGTCTCGCGTGCCACGGGGGCGATGGTGAACTGGCCTGCCCCATCCGAGGCCCAGGTGAATGCCTCCTCCGAGCCTGCCTTGCGCGAGGTAACCTCGACCCGGTCGGCCACCATGAAAGCGGAATAAAAACCGACGCCGAACTGGCCGATCAGGCTGGGGCGTTCCTCCGGCTTGGCCGAAGCAAGCGCCGCCCCGAACGCCCGCGTGCCGGACCGTGCGATGGTTCCCAGGTTATCGATCAGCTCCTCCCGCGTCATGCCGATGCCGTCATCGGCGATGTGCAGGGTGCGGGCCGCCTTATCGGGCACGATGCGGATCTTGGCTTCCGGTGGGGGCGCGAGCGCGGGGTCGGTGAGCGATTCGAACCGTCGCCGATCCATCGCATCGGCCGCATTGGCGACGAGCTCCCGCAGGAAGATCTCACGCTCGGAATAGAGCGAATGCACCACCAGATCGAGCAACCGCCCGACCTCGGCCCCGAAATCGTGCTTCTCCGCCACCACATCGTTCATGGCCGCACCTCCTTTTCGGCGGGCGATATGCGGCGAAACTCGCCGGGTTTCAATGCGGGGCCGAAGCGGGTAGCCAACCACGGCATCCTGAACGTGGCATATCGGCCGGCGCCCCAAATGATTTGCCGGCGCATGGAGGCACGCAAAGCCAATGGTCAGTCTGTTCGGCGCATTCCGGTCGCTCCTGCCGCGCGAGGACGCTTTCATTCCCCGATTCTGCGAACATGCCCGACTGGCGGTACCCGCCGCGGAGGCATTCCGCGCATTGATCGGCGGTCAGCCAGCGGAGCCGCTGGCAGACGAGATCGCGCGGCTCGAAGAGGCGGCAGATCAGGTGACGCGCCAGACCATCCTGGCGATCCACCGCACGTTCGTGACGCCATTCGATCGTTCGCAGATCCTGGCGTTGATCAACGCGCTGGATGACACGATCGACCTGATGAAGGACACCAGCCGCCGCGTGTGCCGCTATCGCGTGGACTATACCGACGAAATGCGCGGCATGGCCGACTGCATCGTGCGGGCCACGGTCGAACTGCGCGACAGCATGCCGCATCTCTCGACGATCGACCGCAGCGTGGCGCAGCTGAACCGGATGTCGATGACGGTGCGCCGCATCGAGGGCGAGGCAGACGACCTGCTGGACCAAGGCTTGCGCAAGCTGTTTGCCGCCGATGTCTCGCCTGGCGCGAAGCTGACCGTCGAAAAGGTTTACGACCTGATCGAGGCCATTGTGGATCGCTGCGAAGACGTGGTGGACGTGATCGACGGCATTGTCGTCGAACAGGTCTGACGCGGCGTGTCCGGCATCCAGTCTGGCACTTTGACCACCATCGCGCTGATTGCGGTGGCGCTGCTGTTCGATTTCTTCAATGGGCTGCACGACAGCGCGAACTCCATTGCGACGGTCGTGGCCACGCGCGTGCTCCGACCGATCCCGGCTGTGGCCTGGGCGGCGTTCTTCAACTTCATCGCCTTCCTGGTGTTCGGCGTGCATGTCGCCGCCACGATCAGCAACGGGGTGGTCGAGCCGCGCCTGGTCGACTCGACGGTGGTGTTCGGTGCGCTCGCCGGCGCAATCGCATGGAACGTGCTGACCTGGCGGCTTGGCATTCCCTCGAGCAGCAGCCACGCGCTGGTCGGCGGCCTCGTCGGCGCGGCCGTCGCCAAAGCCGGGCCTGACGTGGTGATCTGGCAAGGTCTCGGCACGATAGGCGCTGCGATCGTGTTGTCACCGATAATCGGCATGCTGCTGGCGCTGACGCTGACCATCGTGGTGGCGTGGATCTTTGTGCGGTCCACACCGTTTGCCGTCGACCGCCGCTTCCGCGTGCTGCAGTTCGTCTCTTCCTCGCTCCTGAGTCTGGCACATGGCGGGAACGACGCGCAGAAGACCATGGGGATCATCACGGTTCTGCTCTATTCGCAGGGGCAACTAAGCGGGGCATTTCATGTGCCGCTTTGGGTTGTGCTCAGCTGCCAGGCAGCCATGGCACTTGGCACCTTCAGCGGCGGCTGGCGGATCGTGCGCACCGTCGGCTCCCGTGTGACGCGGCTGACGCCGGTTCAGGGCGCCTGCGCCGAAACCGGCAGTGCTGCGGCGCTGTTCGCGGCAACCTATCTGGGTGTGCCGGTGTCCACGACGCACACCGTGACCGGATCGGTGATCGGAGTCGGGGCCGCCCGGCGCCTTTCCGCCGTGCGATGGGGGATCACCCGCCACATACTGATCGCATGGGTCATCACACTCCCGGCGTCAGCGCTGATGGCGGCACTTTGCTACCGGCTGGCACGGATGCTTTAGCGGCCAGGCTCCGGATTCCTCGTCCCGCTTGCATTCTGCGCCGCAACATCCAACCATCTAGCCATGCCCGGTCTCGGCTCCGGTTTCGCTCCGCGCGTCAAAGCTGTCCTCGGTCCGACGAATACCGGCAAGACCCACCTCGCCATCGAACGCATGCTGGGGCATGCCTCAGGGATCATCGGATTTCCCCTCCGTCTGCTCGCCCGCGAGAACTACGACCGGATGGTGGCCAGCAAGGGCGTGCGGCATGTCGCCCTGATCACCGGGGAGGAGAAGATCGTCCCGCCTGATGCAAGGTGGTTCTCCTGCACGGTGGAGGCCATGCCGCTGGACCGCGATGCTGAGTTCCTGGCGGTGGACGAAATCCAGCTGTGCTCCGACCCGGACCGCGGCCATGTGTTCACCGACCGCCTTCTGCACGCGCGCGGGCTGGTCGAGACGATGTTCCTCGGCGCAGAGACAATCCGCCCGCTGCTGCAGCGGCTGGTTCCGCAGGCAAGCGTTGAGACGCGGCCGCGCCTGTCTCAGCTGATCCATGCCGGGCCGACCAAGCTGGTGCGGCTGCCACCTCGCTCCGCCGTGGTGGCCTTCAGTGCCTCCGAGGTTTACGCGATCGCCGAGCTTATCCGACGTCGGCGCGGCGGATGCGCGGTCGTCATGGGGCGACTGTCGCCGCGGACCCGCAACGCCCAGGTGGCGCTTTACCAAGATAAGGAGGTCGACTTCCTGGTCGCCACCGACGCGATCGGCATGGGCCTCAACATGGACGTCAATCACGTTGCCTTCGCCAGCCTGGGCAAATTCGATGGCCACCGCCCACGCCGGTTGACCCCGGCCGAGGTGGCGCAGATTGCCGGCCGCGCGGGGCGCGGCATGCGCGATGGCACGTTCGGCACCACCGCACAGTGCCCGCCGCTTGCCGATGACGTCGCGGCGGCGGTGGAGGCGCACAGCTTCGAGCCGCTGGAGCAGCTCTGCTGGCGCAACAGCGATCTGGACCTGACCCACGTCGATGCCTTGCTCGCCACGCTGATGGCACCGCCGCCAGGACCTGGTCTGGTGAAGGGCAATGACGCCGCCGATCTTGAGACGCTGTCAGCCTTAGCGCACGACCCGGAGATTCGGCGGCTGGCACAAGGGCGGCGAATGGTCCGGCGCTTGTGGGAGGCGTGCCAGATCCCCGATTTCCGCAAACTGGCAGACGATACCCACACCAAGCTCTGTGCTCGCGTCTTCGGCCATATCGCACGCGACCAGCATCTGCCGACCGACTGGCTTGCCGGCCAGATCAGCGCGCTCGCCCGGGCCGAAGGCGATATCGATACGCTGATGCAGCGACTGGCCGGCATCCGGGTCTGGTCGTACATCGCCGCCCGGCCAGATTGGGTGCACGACAGCATCCACTGGCAGGGCCGTGCGCGAGAAGTCGAGGATCTCCTGTCGGACGCGCTGCATGAGCGGTTGACCAGTCGTTTCGTCGATCGTCGCGCGGCGCATCTGATGCGCCGGCTTGAGGCTGGAGAGGCGCAAGATCTGCTCTCTGCTGTCACCCGGCGCGGCGAGGTGATTGTGGAAGGCCACCCCGTCGGCAGAGTTGGCGGCTTCAGGTTTTTCCCCGATCCGGCGGCCGAAGGCGAGGAGCGCCGCCTTGTCTTGCGCGCCGCGCGCCGCGCTCTTCGGGACGAAATTCCACGCAGGGTGGCCTTGGCGGAAGTGGGTCCGGATTCGGGCTTCGCATTCGGCCTGGACAACACCCTCGTTTGGGACGATGTGCCGATCGCGCAGTTGCGGCGTGGCAGCAGCGCCCTCCGTCCACGCGTTCAGGTACTGGACAGCGAGTTCCTTGACGGGGCGCAGCGCGAGCGCGTGCGAGATCGGCTGCAGCGCTTCGTCGACGACAACGTGCGCAAGGACCTTGGTCCGCTGCTGTCCGCCGCCGAGCGCAGCGCGGCCCGGCCGGAACTTCGTGGTCTGCTGCACCGACTATCCGAAGCGCTAGGCCTGATGGTGGGTGACGAGGGCGACCAGGTTGGGCATCAAGTGCGGGCATCGTTGAAAGCGATCGGGGTAAAGGCCGGGCGGTTTGGCCTTTTCGTGCCCGCGCTGCTCAAGCCGCGGTCGGCGGCAATGCGCGCCCGCCTATGGAGCGTGCATCATGGTGTCGCCGCCCCAGTATTGCCGGCGCCGGACCTGGTCTCGCTGCCGCGGCAGCCGCGGTGGCCGTCCGGCTTCGGCGAGTCAATGGGCTGGCTTGAAGCCGGGCCCGTGCTGTTGCGGCTGGACATCGCCGAACGAGTCGCGGCCGAGTTGGCGTGGGCGACCCGCAGGGGCGCAGCGGCTATGCCGGCGGCGTTGGCATCGCGCTTCTCGCTGAAAGCGGACCTGCTGCCCGTTGTGCTGCGCCGCCTGGGCTTCCGGGTTCTGCCCGCTGGTGTGGCGTCATCCGACGAGTTCGGACCACCCGCACCCGCGATGCTCCTACCGCTGCGTCGCAGGAGAGCAGGTGCCGAGCCGGCGGCCGCCGTCCACGCACTGCATCCCTTTGCCGCTCTTGCTGCGCTGAAACGCTGAGGGAGAACGCCATAGCGGAAACCGAGGACCAAGACTGGCAGCGCCTGGACAAGTGGCTGTGGTGCGCCCGCTTCATGCGGCAGCGCAGCGACTGCACCGCTCTGGTCGCGCGAGGATCGATCCGGATCAATCGCCAGCCCACCGAAAAGGCGCACGCCCGGCTGCGCATCGGTGACATTCTGACCGTGCCGGTCCACGGGTCGGTGCGGGTCGTGCGGGTCGTGTCGCTCGCGTTGCGGCGGGGACCCGCGGCCGAGGCACGCATGCTCTACGAGGAGATCAGTGATCCGCTTGGTGGACCTTGCACCTGACCCCGATCGTCGGCATATCGCCCGGTCTCATCGACCGCGCTGGGGACTGAATTCATGACCTATGTGGTCACCGAAGCCTGCATCCGCTGCAAGTACATGGATTGCGTCGAGGTTTGTCCGGTCGACTGCTTCTATGTGGGCGAGAACATGCTGGTCATCCACCCGGACGAATGCATCGACTGCGGCGTTTGTGAGCCGGAATGCCCGCCCGAGGCCATTGTGCCGGACAGCGACGATCGGGCGACCGATTGGCTGGAACAGAACCGGACCTATGCAACTCTGTGGCCCAATATCACCCGAAAAGGCGAGGCACCGCCTGATGCGGACGAGTGGAAGGATAAGCCTGACAAGGCGAAAGAGTTCTCGCCCAACCCGGGTAAACCCTGACTCAACCGGAATTGTGTCAGTCCATTGTGTTGCGTCGCGTCGCTTCCCCGGTGACGTAACACGGGTGTGATGCTATATTGGTTTGTATGGGCAGCGGCAGCCTCGCGGACGGACGCGACAGCCGGCATCATTCCCAGGAGGCGGTCCTTTGGCGCGGTGCGGGTGGCTGGTCGCCT
>JBKPOG010000190.1:0-6285 GCA_046732975.1 Pseudomonadota bacterium | reverse complement strand
TGACGCAGCCGACATGTTGCGCTGGCTAAGTGACGTACGCGCCGACAACGCCAAGGGCGAGTACTACCTGACCGACGTCGTCGCGTTGGCACGCGCCGATGGCGGGCGTGTCGCTGCGGTCGAGGCTCCGGCCGAGGAATTGGCCGGCATCAACTCCCGGAGTGAACTCGCGGCAGCCGAGGCAGTGGTGCAATCCTGGCTGCGCGACGCGGCGATGGACGCCGGGGTCACCATGATCGACCCGGGCTCGGTGTTCCTGTCCGCCGATACCGAACTTGCACCCGACGTGATCATTGAGCCGAACGTGGTGTTCGGCCCAGGCGTCAAGGTCGGGCAAGGTGCAGAGATCCACGCCTTCACGCATCTGGTCGGATGCACCGTCGGTCCGCATTGCAGTGTCGGGCCGCACGCCAGGCTGCGTCCCGGAGCGGACCTCGGCGAACACGTGCATATCGGCAACTTCGTCGAAGTGAAGGCGACGAAGCTTGGCGCACATACCAAGGCAAGCCACCTGACGTATCTGGGCGATGCCGATGTCGGCGAGGCAACCAATATCGGCGCCGGGACCATCACTTGCAATTACGACGGCTACAACAAGCATCGAACCAAGATCGGATCACGCGTCTTCATAGGATCTGATACCGCGCTGGTGGCACCGGTGACAGTCGGCGATGGCGCGATCACCGGGGCCGGCAGCGTGATCACCGAAGACATACCGGCGGACGGTTTTGCGGTGGCACGCGGCAAGCAGGTGAACAAGCCGGGCCGTGCGGCGGTCATGCGTGAGAAGTTGCAAAGGAAACCACGTTAAATGTGCGGCATTGTAGGCGTCATCGGCGCACGCCAGGCGGCGCCGCTCATTCTGGATTCGCTGCGGCGCCTGGAATATCGCGGCTACGACAGCGCGGGCATCGCCACGCTGGTGAACGGCCATATCGAGCGACGCCGCGCCGAAGGCAAGTTGGGCAATCTTGGTGCGGTGCTGGAGCGCTCGCCGCTTTCCGGCACAACAGGCATCGGTCATACGCGCTGGGCAACGCATGGCGCACCGACGGAGAGCAACGCGCATCCGCACGGCACCTCGCGCATCTCTGTCGTGCACAACGGCATCATCGAAAACCACGCCGAACTGCGTGCCGAACTGGAAGCTGCCGGCCAGGAATTCAGCACCGAGACCGATACCGAGACTGTCGCGCAACTGGTGGACCTGAACCTGAAGCGCGGCATGACGCCGATGGAGGCTGCCGGCGCAGCATTCCGACGGTTAGAAGGTGCCTATGCGTTGGCGATGATCTTTGCCGGGCACCCGGAACTGATCGTCGGTGCACAGCATGGCGCTCCTCTGGCGGTGGGGTTCGGCGACGATGAGATGTTCGTCGGATCGGATGGGCTGGCGCTGGCGCCGCTGACACAGCGCATCGCCTATTTGAACGACGGCGACTGGGCGATCGTTGATCGAAAAGGCGCGCGGTTCTTCGATTTCGCTGGGACGGAGGTGAAGCGCGACATCAAGCTGACGCGACTCACCGGGTCGGCCATCGGCAAGGGCAACTTCCGGCACTTCATGGAAAAGGAGCTGCACGAGCATCCTGCGGTGATCGGCGACACGCTGCACCGGATGGTCAACCCGGCGACCCGTGCTGTGGCGCTGCCGGCGCTGCCATTCGACTTCGCCGCGTTGCCGCGCATCACCATCAGCGCGTGCGGCAGTGCCTTTTATGCCGGAATGGTCGGCCGCTGCTGGTTCGAGGCGATCGCCCGCATGCAGGTCGATGCTGATGTCGCCAGCGAGTTCCGCTATCGCGAACCGCCACTGGCGAAGGGCGGGTTGGGCATCCTGGTAAGCCAATCAGGCGAGACCGCGGATACCATGGCAGCGCTGAAATACATGCGCGAGCACGGACAGCACGTGCTGTCGATCGTCAATGTGCCCGAGAGCAGCATGGCGCGCGCCTCGGATGCAGTGTTGGAGACTGTCGCCGGACCCGAGGTCAGCGTCGCCAGCACCAAGGCGTTCACCGTGCAGCTTGCGGTACTTGCTTGCCTGGCTATCGCCGCGGGGCGTGCACGCGGCACGATCTCGGCCGCCCAGGAGGCAGCGATGACTGCGGCACTGCTGGAAGTGCCGAGCCGTGCGGCTGATGTGCTGGACAAGCATGAGGAGATCAAAGCGCTGGCGCAGCGCGTCGCGCAGGCACGCGATGTGCTGTATCTCGGCCGCGGCAACTGTTTCCCGATCGCGCTGGAAGGCGCGCTGAAGCTGAAGGAGATCAGCTACATTCACGCCGAAGGCTATGCCGCTGGAGAGATGAAGCATGGGCCGATTGCGCTAATCGACAAGAACGTGCCGGTGATTTCGATCGCACCGTCTGGACCGCTGTTCGAGAAAACCGCATCGAACCTGCAGGAGGCGGCGGCGCGCGGCGGCCAGATCGTGGTGTTCAGCGATCAGGCAGGGGCGGCGAAGCTGCGCGGGATTGCGACCGAGACGATCGTGCTGCCCGAGGTCGATCCGTTCGTCGCACCGATCCTGTACGCAATCCCAGTGCAGTTGCTGGCCTACAACGTCGCGGTGCTGAAGGGCACCGACGTAGATCAGCCGCGCAATCTCGCCAAGTCGGTCACGGTGGAGTAGCCGCCAGCTCATCCGCTGTCGCACATTCCCATGACCGCAATCGTCTGGTTTCGTCAGGACCTGCGCACACAGGACAATCCGGCGCTTGCCGCTGCGGCGAAGGCAGGCAACGTGCTGCCGGTATTCATCCTGGAGGATCAGGCTGGTCTGCCTTGGCGGCTTGGTGGCGCCAGCCGGTGGTGGCTGCATCATAGCCTGGTCGCGCTGCGCAAGGATCTGGGCGATTTGCTGTTGTTGCGCGGCGCGGCGCAGGACGTGCTGCCTGCGCTGGTCAAGCAGACAAAAGCCGACGCCGTCTATTGGAACCGCTGTTACGAACCGCACGCGATCGAACGGGATCGTCAGTTGAAGACGACGCTGCGAGCGATTGGCGTCGAGGTTGAAAGTTTCAATGGCAACCTGTTGCACGAGCCATGGGAGGTGACGAGCCGCCGTAGCGAACCGATCAAGGTGTTCACGCCTTTCTGGCGGGCGAGCCGGGCGAAGCCGATCGCGACGCCGGTGCATATACCGAAGGTAAAGCTGGACGGGATGGCGATCCACGGTGAGCGCCTGGAGGACTGGAACCTGATTCCCGCCAACCCCAACTGGGCTGCTGGCTGGGACAAACTATGGCAGCCCGGCGAAACGGGGGCGCTCGCGCGCTTCAAAGCTTTCACCGGGCATACGCTGACAGATTATGGACCGCATCGGGACCGGCCGGATCTGGCCGGCACATCTATGCTGTCGCCGCACCTGCATTGGGGCGAGATTTCACCACGGCACATTTGGGCCGATGTTGCGCCCGCGCTTGATGACGCGCGGCAATCCGAGGGAGCGGAAAAGTTCCTCAGCGAACTGGGATGGCGGGAGTTCGCCTATCACCTGCTGTATCACTTTCCGACCATGCCTGAGGAGAACTGGCGTCCGGAGTTCGACGCTTTCCCTTGGCAGGGCAAGGCTGGTGAGCTTGCGGCATGGCAGCATGGCCGTACGGGTTACCCGATATTGGACGCAGGGATGCGCCAGTTGTGGCAGACCGGCTGGATGCACAATCGTGTACGCATGATCACGGCGAGCTTTCTGATCAAGCACCTGCGGATCGACTGGCGGCAGGGTGAGGCATGGTTCTGGGACACGCTGGTCGATGCCGATCTTGCCAATAACGCGATCAACTGGCAGTGGGTCGCCGGCAGTGGCGCCGATGCCTCTCCCTATTTTCGCGTGTTCAACCCCACGCTTCAGGGGAAGAAATTCGATCCGGACGGGATGTACATCAGACGCTGGTGTCCGGAGCTCGCACGACTGTCGAATAGCGATATCCATGCGCCGTTCGAGGCGACGCCGGCAGCACTGAACCGCGCGGGCGTCAGGCTGGGGGAAACCTATCCTCGGCCCATCGTCAACCACGAGCAGGCTCGCAAGGCTGCTCTGGCCGGGTACCAGAAGGTTCGCAGCAGCAAGATGGCCTGAGCCGCAGACGCAAAGCGCACCATTCGCGGAGTCGCGGCCACTCTATGGCGGGGGGTGTGAACCGAAGTCATGCAACGCAGCGGACAGGGCTTCGGGCGACACCTTCACAGTACCCGCAAACGGGCGATCGATGACTACGATGACGAGGAGCCCCGAGAAGATCAAAGCGGTCAGCGCCCCGGTCATCACGGCCTGGGCACGAAGATTGTCGGTCGCGAAAAAGAATGTGAAGCCCACCGTGACGATGGCACCGCCAAATAAGACGAACCATACGATTCCGGGAACGACGCCAGTCGCCACGACGAGCCGCGCTCTGCGAGCCTGGGTAACGGCATCCAGCTGACGCAGAGTCTCAGTAAGCATTGCTGCTCCACGACGATCGGTGGGGTGGAAGGTCAGCAGTGTCGAATAAGCGGCGTCGAGAGCATGCGTGGTCGAGGGGCTCGCCTCGCCGCGCCCCATGGCCGGCCAGTCGTCGGCGATAGCAGCGCTGAGATATGTGCTGACAGCATCGCGGAGTTGGGTGCCCGTCTCCCCTTCTATACCTGCCGCCAGGCGATAGATCGTGACCGCAGCGCCAGCCTCATCCGCGACGTGGCTCTCGGCGTCTCCGAACTTTTCCCACACCACAATGACGGCAAATGCCAACAACACCGCGTAGAGTACGCCGACGGTGGCAAACTTGAAGCCAGCAACCTCGTTGTTCGCTCTAAGCCTCTCCAGGCTCAGGCGGCGGCGGATCAGGGCCGGTCCGCCCATAGCCAGCAAGGTCGGAACCCCGACCAGCAATATTGCCGCAAGCCACAATGGGAGGAAGGTCAAGATCATCAGGTGTGTCTGCTCGACTCCCTCAGCGACACTGGCCGAATTCCTGAAGCTGGCAGAGCAGCGACTGCCAGGACGGCACCAATACACTGCGATGCATGCGCGTCGCTTGGTCGATTTTCGGTGGCCCTGCCCTCTCCCGCCGCGTGGGAGAGGGTTTCACAGGCGCCCCCATGATTGCGAGGGCGTGGCCGACGCCTATCGCGGCGTCAGCACCATCACCATCTGGCGGTTCTCCATCCGCGGCATCTGCTCGACTTTGGACGTCGGATCCATCTCATTCTTGATCCGCTCCAACACACGCACGCCGATTTCCTGGTGCGCCATCTCACGGCCGCGGAAGCGCAGAGTGACCTTGACCTTGTCGCCCTCGTCGATGAACGACTTCATGGCACGCAATTTCACCTGATAGTCGTTTTCATCGATGTTGGGGCGGACCTTGATCTCCTTGATCTCGATGACCTTCTGCTTCTTCTTGGCCTCGTTCTTCTTCTTCTGTTGTTCGTATTTGTATTTCCCGAAGTCGAGGATCTTCACCACCGGCGGCGATGCGTTCGGGCTGATCTCCAGCAGGTCCATGCCTACCTGTTGTGCTCGAAAAATGGCATCCCGGGCGCTCATGACGCCCTGCATTTCGCCGTCCTGATCGATGAGCCGCACCTGCGGGGCTCGGATCTCCTCGTTCACGCGTGGCCCGTCGCGGGTGGGCGGAGCGAGCATTGGTCCTCTGGGTATGGTCTTCTCCTGTTCCGGTTGTAGTTCAGCAGAGTCGATCTTGACCGATCCAGCCGTCTCGGATCAAGCGGGCTTTCGGCCGGTGGTCCGGTCGCAACCCTGGGCTCTCACATCGGGTGGCGCGGCCTCGTCCGCAAGCTGGCGCACCGCCGCGTCGAGCGGCAGCACCTCCTGGGTCGAACCGCCCAGCCGGCGCAGCGCCACAGTCCGCTGTTCGGCTTCCTTCCGTCCCACCACCGCCAGCACCGGCACGTGGGCCAGGCTGTGCTCACGCACCTTGGCGTTGATCTTCTGGTTGGAAAGGTCGAGTTCCACCGTGAGCCCTGCGTTCCGCATCGCCTGGGCAACCTCCCCGGCGTAGGCATCGGCGTCGGAAACGATCGTCGCCACGACCGTCTGGACGGGTGCGAGCCAAAGCGGGAACCGGCCGGCATAGTGCTCGATCAGCACCCCAAGAAAGCGTTCGAAGCTGCCCAGGATGGCGCGGTGCAGCATGACAGGCGTCTTCCGGCTGCCGTCGGCAGCGACGTATTCGGCGTCGAGCCGGCCAGGGAGCTGCATGTCCACCTGGAAGGTGCCGCACTGCCATTCCCGCCCGATCGCATCGTGCAGGGAAAAATCCAGCTTGGGACCATAGA
>JBKPOG010000189.1:0-7129 GCA_046732975.1 Pseudomonadota bacterium | reverse complement strand
CCTGCACGTGCGGTTCCTCAGCTACGGCGGCGTCATTACCGAGATCGTGGTGCCGGACCGTGCGGGACACCCGGACAATGTCGTGCTCGGACTGCGCAACCTGCACGACTACGAGACGCTCAGCGCGCATTACGGTGCGATCACCGGGCGCTATGCCAACCGCATTGCCAATGCGCAGTTCGCGTTGAATGGCCAGACCTACCATCTGATCGCCAACAACGGCTCCAACTCGCTGCATGGCGGACCGAATGCACTCGACAAGCAGGTATGGACCGTGTCCCCGACGCCGGCGACCAACGGCGTTGCAGCGACGCTTACCTATGTCAGCAAGGACGGCGAGCAGAACTTCCCCGGCACGCTGACGACACATGTGACCTATACTCTGACCAACGACAACGAATTGCGGATCGATTACCAGGCCACGACCGACAAGGACACGGTCGTCAACTTCACCAACCATTCCTACTTCAACCTGGCGGGCAACGGTTCGGGTTCGATCGCAAGCCAGATGCTGTTGATCAACGCCGAGCGCTACACACCGACGGGTCCTGATCAGATCCCGACCGGCGAGATAGTCGCTGTGGAGGGTACGCCATTCGATTTCCGGCAGATGATGCCCATCGGCGCCCGGCTGCATAGCGCCGATCAGCAGATGGTCTACGCACATGGCTACGACCATAACTTTGTGCTGACCCGGAATGCCGGCGAGGGCATGACGTTTGCGGCGCGAGCCTACGATCCGCGGTCCGGTCGTGTGCTCGACTGCTTCACCACCGAACCGGGTTTGCAGGTCTACACCAGCAACTTTCTGAATGGGTCGGTGGTTGGCTCGTCTGGCACGACGTATCGCCAGACCGAAGCGTTCACGCTGGAGACGCAGCATTTTCCGGACAGCCCGAACAAGCCCAACTTCCCCAGCACGGAGCTGAAGCCTGGGCAGGAGTTTCGGTCCTCGACGGTGTTCCGGTTCGCCACGGACGCCCCGCTGCCGCCACTTCCCCGATGAGGCCCAGATGTGAGTCTATCAGCAAACAGGAGACGCGAAGTGTCGGACCGCTTTACCTTTGATGCTGATGTTATCGACGCCCTGCGTCGTCGCAAGGAAGTTGGCATTCGCACCAGCGGCAATCAGCAGCGGCCGGTCACGATCTGGATCGTCGTCGTGGATGATGCTGTGTTTGTGCGCTCTGTCCGCGGCCCGCAGGGTAAATGGTACATTGCCGCGCGCGCGGATGGCGAAGCGACCTTGGTCATCGACCAGCGGGAATTGCCGGTGTGCGTGACCCCGGTGCCAGATCCGGCCGACGTGGCTGCCGTTAGTCAGGCGATCCTGAGCAAGTATGCGACCAGCCCTTATGCGCAGGTGATGGTTTCGGACGCAATCGTGCCAACTACGCTGCGGCTGGGCCCGCGTCGTTAGGCGTGTGGGGTTGGGTGCAGACTACTTCGCAACAATGTGGCCCCGGGATTTCGGGTTGAAGTCGTCGAAGAATTCGTATCGGCCCGCCCGCAGCGGACCGATGTATACGACGATCTCCTGCCCAGGAGGCACGATCTTCTCTCGGTGCAGTTCATGGCTCTCGAATTCGGATGCTGCGGCATCCTCGTTGCGGACATGCAGTTCGATCTTCTGGCCGGCCGGCACGCTCAATTCGCTCGGTTCAAAGGCGCGATTCCGGATCGCGAGATTTGCAGTGGGCGTGTCGGCCGCGGATGCGGATGCGGCGAAGAGGAAGGTCAGCAAAGCGAGTCTGAGAGTCATCGATTCTGATCCGCACAGTTGCGAGTGATTTGCACTCGCATACCTGCGCGCGGAATGCAAGGCCAGCAAGATGGATGGCGCTGGCGCACCTGTTATACGTCGGTTCTGACGTGCGAATGCCGCCGAGGCCACATGCCACTCCAGATCATACTGATCGTCGTTATCGTCATCGTGCTGCTGGTCGTCGCGAGGTCACTGCGCATCGCCTCGGAATGGCAGCGCGCGGTGGTGCTGCGTCTGGGACGCTTCCACAAAGTGAAGGGCCCTGGTCTCTACCTGGTGTTCCCGATCGTCGACAGTGTCGCGCAGGTGGTCGATCTTCGCATTCAGACCACGACCATCACGGCGGAGCAGGCACTGACGCGTGACACTGTTGCTGTCGGGGTGGATGCCATCGTGTTCTGGCAGGTGAACGACGCTCAGGCGGCCGCAGTCAACATCGCCAACTATCGGGAGGCAATCGAGCGCGTGGCACAGACCAGCCTGCGCGAGATGATCGGCGCCACCGATCTTTCACGCCTGCTGTCGGATCGCAAGGCGGCCGACGAGGAACTGCGGCGCACGATCAGCGAGAAGACGACTTTTTGGGGTGTCCTGGCGCGCAGCGTCGAGATCAAGGACGTGGGCATCCCGCGTGAGCTTCAGGATGCAATGAGCCGCCAGGCGCAGGCCGAGCGAGAGAAGGACGCCCGCGTCACGCTAGCCTCCGCTGAGCGAGAGATCGCGCGCCAGGTGCTGGAGGCTGCAGAGCTATATGCGCATAATCCCAATGCGCTGAAACTGCGCCAGATGAATCTGTTGTACGAGATGAATAAGGACCGCGGCACGACCGTGCTGATCCCCACGGACATGGCGAACAGCCTCGGCGGTCTGATGGGTCTGACCGAGGCCATCGCGCAGCAGCGCAAGACTGACGACTGACTGCTATCGGCAGACCGCGTCCATCAAACCGCGGATATAGCCATAGCAGAATGCGAAGGCAGTGCCGGACGGATCACGGCCGGCGATCTCGGGCACGTGGTCCGGCATCAGCATGTACTGATAGCCAACCTCGTGGTAGATCCGCAGCGACCGCGCCATGTCCATGTCGCCTTCGTCGGGAAACACCTCCATGAAGTCGAGCTTTCGCCCGCGGATATTGCGGAAATGCACGTTGAACAGCTTGCCCCGCGTGCCGAACCAGCGGATTACGTCATCGATCTCACGGCCCGGATTGTCGAGCATCTCCGCCACGGTGCCCTGGCAGAAGTTCAATCCGTGATACGGGCTTTCGTGCATTGTCACGAAGCGCTTCAGGCCATCGACCGTGCCTAGCACGCGCGTGACGCCCTTATAGCCGGGCGGTGTATACGGATCGTGCGGATGGCAGGCCAGCCGCACCTTGGCCGCCTCCGCCACCGGTACGACCGCGGCCAAGAACGCATCGATGCGTTCCCAGTTCTCCTCCTCGGCGATGACACCCGCCTTGCCAGGTTCTGCCGCCTGATCGGCATCCGGCCAGCGAAACGCCGCATTGCGCGATCCGCCGCGTCCCGGCTCATCGCCGGTGCGTGGAATGCCGATGATGTTGAAATTGTATTTAGCCGCCGGAATCCCCGCCGCACCGATGCGCTCGATCAGCCGACAGATCGAGTCGAGTTCCCTCTGTCGCTCCGGGTCCTTGCCCAGTAAGATATGCGGGCTTTGCGCCTCTTCGATCGGGCGCGACGATAACGGCAGTTGCACCATGTCGAGTGTGAGGCCGAATTTTTCTGTGTGCTCGCGCTGGCGGTTGAGGTCATCGAGGCTCCACGCATGCGGATTGCCCGGCGGATCAACGCAGACATGTGTCACGCCGAGTTGTGCCCAGACACGATAGTCACCGTCATCCCGTGGCCTGATCTGAGTTCCGAGATACATTGTCGCCTCCTTACGGCATCGATGCGCTGCCAGCTGGACGGGTCGATGATAGCGACACCCATCCCACGCCGCTCTGATCTTGGACCAACAAGGCCAAGAACCGACGGTGCTGTTCGTGCGCGGCTTGTATAGCACGACGCATATCATCCGGCGTCGTTACTGGCGCCTGCAATGTCGCTGCGATGACATCACTGCCCACGATGCCGAGATCACGTGCTCCAAGGCTCAATTGGGGAGAAACCGTAGCAACTCGCTTGGGCTCTCCGGTGTGAAGCCTGACCATCGTAACCTGGTCTCGATTGGACGCATACTTGACTGATCGTAAGCCTCCGTGCAGCGAGCCGGAGATGATCGATACCCATTCTAACGGGGGCTCGCCAGTCATCAACAGCGGAAGGATAACGCCATGAAAATTGTAATCATCGGTGGCACCGGGCTGATTGGCTCGAAGACTACCGCCATCCTGCGACAGGGCGGCCACGAGGTCATCGCCGCGGCCCCCAATACCGGAGTGAACACCATCACAGGTGAGGGACTCGAAAAGGCCCTGACCGGCGCGCAGGTGGTGATCGACCTCGCCAACTCTCCCTCATTCGAAGACAAGGCGGTGCTAGGATTTTTTGAGACCTCCGGGCGCAACCTTCTCACGGCGGAGACCGTGGCGGGTGTCCGACATCATGTCGCGCTCTCCATCGTCGGCATCGACCGGTCGGACAACGGCTATTTCCGCGCCAAGGTCGCCCAGGAGAGATTGATCGTGGCCTCCGGCGTCCCCTACACCATCATCCGCTCGACCCAGTTCCTGGAATTCCTGCGCGGCATCGCGGATTCTGGTACAGAGGGGAACAAGGTCAGGATCGCGACAGGCATGTTCCAGCCGATCGCAGCGGACGACGTTGCTGCCAACGTTGCCGACGTGGCGGTCGCAGCGCCACGAAACGGCATCGTCGAAATTGCCGGTCCTGAACGGGCACCATTCAACGAAATCGTCGCTCGCTATTTAAAGGCGGTCGGCGATCCGCGTGAGGTCATAGGAGACCCTGGGGCCCGATACTTCGGTGGTCTCGTCGAGGAGCTTTCGCTCGTCCCGGTGGGAGACGCGCGCCTTGGTCGCATCGGGTTCGACGAATGGCTGCGCCACTCACAGAAAGCCTGATCCGGATCCCTCTTTCTTCTAATCGCCAGCAGAGGCAGCCATGTCACACGTTCGGACTATTGGAGCGACGCTTGTTCTCGCAGGAAGCGCACAGCTCGCGGCGCCTGCGCATGCGCATGCCGCGCCGCAGCCAATTGTGGTTCCCATCATGCAGAAAGATGTCGCTGACGTGCCCGGAAGGGAGATGTTGATGCTCAGCGTCGAGTATCCGCCTGGAGCTGTGGAAACCATCCATCGGCACGATGCGTACGCCTTTGTCTACGTGCTGGAAGGATCGGTCATCGAGCAGTCAGAGGCGGCAAGGAGGCTACCCTGACGCCAGGACAGACTTTCTACGAAGGCCCTAACGATGTGCATACGGTCGGGCGAAACGCCAGCACGACGAAGCCGGCAAAGTTCCTCGTGGTTATGCTGAAGAAGAAAGGCGCCGACGCAGTGTTGCCCGCCAAGTAAATCAAGCGGTGAAGTTGTGCGTGCCTAATCTGCCGCACCGCGCACTGGCTGCGCCGGCACCGATCGGCGGCCCGTCAGTTCGTCGCCGGCGTTGCGTGGCATCCACAGCGCGATCGGTGCAGCGGCCAACGTGAAGAGCGCGACGACGAGGAAGGCATGGCTGAAATCGATCGGGTCGGGAATCGCTCGTCCAGCCAGCGCCATCGAGATTTCCAGCGACACCGCGCCGGCTGAAATACCGAGAACCGCAGCCAACTGCTGACCGGTGACATAGAGACTGGTCGCGGAGCTCATGCGGGAGCGTGGCACATCACCGTAAGCAAGCGTGTTATAGGCAGTGAACTGCAGCGAGCGGAAAAAGCCACCAATCAACAGCGCCCCGTAAATCGCCGCGGCGGGCCAAGTGGGGCGGAAGGCTGCACAGATCGCGATCATCGCCGCCGAGATCACACCGTTCCATACCAAGGTATCGCGAAACCCGAAGAGTCGCAGCGCGCGTTGGGTCGCCGGCTTCATCACCAGGGCGCCGGCGGAGCTTGCGAAGGTGATCATGCCGCTCTGCACGGCAGAAGCACCGAACCCCACCTGGAGCATCAGCGGCAGCAGGAAGGGAATGGCGCCGATGCCGACGCGGAACGGCATCATCGCCGACAGGGCCACACCGAAGCAGGGCAGGCGCATCAGCGACAAGTCCAGCAGCGGCGCTACGTGATGCCGCGCGTGCAACAGATAGGCGACCAGCGCGACCAGGCCGGTGCCGATCATCGCCTCGGTCAGGTCGCGCGGCACGACGCCGCGACCTGCCGTTTCAAGCCCGAACATCAGGCACGACAGTGCGACGCCGGAGAGGATCAGCCCGACTCCATCAAACCTGCCACGCGGCGGCTCGCGCACCTCTTCGACGAAGATGCTGACCAGGACGATGCCGAGGATGCCAATCGGCACATTGATGTCGAAGATCCAGCGCCAGTTGAAGTAGGTGACGATGAATCCGCCAACGGGCGGCCCAAGCACCGGGCCGAGCAGTGCGGGAACCGTGAGCCACGCCATCGCTGCGACAAGCTCCTGTTTCGCCGCGGTGCGCAGCAACACCAGGCGGCCTACTGGCACCATCATCGCGCCGCCGATGCCTTGCAGGACACGCGCGCCGACCAGGAAAGCCAGGCTGTCCGCTCGACCGCAGAGCACCGAGCCAACGGTGAAGACGGCAATCGCGGCGCGGAACACGGTGCGCGCGCCGTAGCGATCGGCGACCCAGCCGCTGGCGGGAATGAACACCGCGAGCGACAGCAGATACGAGGTCAGCGCGACGTTCATGTGCACTGGTTCGGCGCCGAACGCCTTCGCCATCGTGGGGAGCGCGGTGGCGATGATCGTCGAGTCGAGGTTCTGCATGAACATGGCGCAAGCCACGATCATGGCGGTAGTTCGGGTTCGGCTGCTGGTGCGGATCCGAGGCGGGCGGGCAGCGTCGCTCATTGCCCGCTGGTCAGTAGCACCGGTCCTCCTGAGGAGGAAACTCCTGCGACGCCGTTCGCAGCTTCCTTTCGTGTTCGCGGGCGCGGCGGTTGACTGACTTCCGGTTAGGGCAGCAGTACGGTGCTGCCAGTGGTCTTGCGCGACTCCAAGGCTATGTGGGCCGCTGCCGCATCCTTGAGCGGGAAGGTCTGGTTCACCGCAATCTTGACGATGCCCTTCGACACCACCTCGAACAGTTCTGCCGCTACCTTCTCCAGATCTTCGCGTTTGGCCGTGTACGTCGCGAGGCTCGGCCGGGTCACATACAGGCTGCCCTTTGCCGACAAAACTCCGATATCGAACGGGGGCACCGGGCCGGATGCATTGCCATAGCTGATCAT
>JBKPOG010000188.1:0-11526 GCA_046732975.1 Pseudomonadota bacterium | reverse complement strand
GATCGAACTGGGGCGCCGATCTGTTCGCTGCCATCCGATCAGTTGTCGGCACAGCCGCGCGACATGGCACCGACGCCTATCAAGCAATTAATGCAATTCTCGGCGGCGCGTCGGTCCTCAAGGGCGGTTGAGCAGTTACCCTCTTTCTGCTGACACTAAAGGTGATCGGACTTACAAGGTCTTGGATGTTGATGCGCCGCCGCGTGAACTCAAAATCTAGCGGGTTTATATTATCGACCGATTCTTGCCAGTGCCGAATAGCTATCCCTTTCAGCCAAACAAGCCTGACCTGAGCAACTCCTATCAGAATGAGGGTGGTAATAAACGCTCCGATCAAAGCAGCAGCCCACCATGCAATCGGGCCATATGTGGACAACCACGTGGTATGGGCGGCTATCCATCCAGAAGCCAACCCCACCACACTTACAACACCGCTCCCTGTAAGAAGCGGAATCCAATTGAGGCGGTTGGCTGCGATGTCCAGAACCCTGAAAATCCACGACCACATGCCGGGCAGCTTATTCGGACCCGCGAGCAGGCGTCGAGGGCGCTCCTGACGCTCATGGCCCACCTGTCGCGGATGGCGGGCGAGGCACAGGTGCAGCGTCGCCGCAACAGTGGTCGTTGCTACATAAGACCGAGGTCTTCCGCAAGCGAAGGCGGTCACAGCCTATCTGCGCATCAAACCAAACACGGTAGAGATTGTACCTGGCCTTACCCGCGACGTCCGAAAAATCGGCCTTATGGCACTGGAGATCTTGAAGTAGCGATGAAGACAATGAACGATTTTGGGCGAGCTCAGCCACTGTTCCAACGCGCTTACGAAGGCGGCTGATGTCTGGCAGTTGTCGAGGCCTTGTCGCGGGCCATTACTCATTAGCTTCATCCAATAACTCTCTCCATCGCCTCGCCCAACAGCTCCACTCCCAGATCCACTTCGGCCTCGGTCACGGTCAGCGGTGGGGCGATGCGCATGACGCCCTGCGAGGCGCCCGCACGCACGATGTTCGCCGACAGACCCAGCTCCAGCGCCACATCGGTCACCGCATCGGAGATCGCTGCGGCGTCACGTCCGCCGAAGGAACGAAACTCAAGCCCCATCAGCAAGCCGCGCCCGCGCACGTCGCCAATACATTCGTATCGCTGCTGCAAACCGCGCAGCCCGGCCGCAAGCCGCGCGCCCATCAGCTTCGCGCGCTCGGCCAAGCCATCGCGCTGCACGACCTCCAACACCTTCAGCCCCACTGCGGCCGGCAGGGGGTCATTCACGTGCGTGGTGTAGAACAGAAATTCTCGATGTTCCGCTTCGGCAGCAATGGCATCGGTGGTCTGCACGGCCGATAGCGGCAGGCCCGCACCCAGCGTCTTCGACAGTGTCAGAATGTCGGGCACGACGCCGTCGCGTTCGAAGGCGAACATCAGTCCGGTGCGCCCCACGCCGGTCTGCGCCTCATCCAGGATCAGCAGCATGCCGCGCGCGCGGCAATGTTCGGCCAGTGCGTTCAGGTAGCCGACCGGAAGATCGATGATGCCGCCGCTCGACAGCACGGGCTCGGCGATGAACGCTGCGAGGTTGCCGGTGCACATGCGGTCGAGCCACTCGAATGCATCGTCGAGTTCCTCGCGCCAGCTCACGCCGGCGAACCGGGGGCGGTAGGCATTCGGTGCCGGAATCGCGAAGTTGCCGGGCAGCATCGGTCCGATGCCGTGCCGTCCGGCCTTGTAGGTGGCGGCCGCCGCGCCGCCGGTCATGCCGTGCCAGGATTGCGCGAAGCCGACGATCTCCCACTTGCCGGTCACCAGCTTGGCCAGCCGGATCGCCGCCTCGTTCGCCTCACCGCCGGTGGAGAGCAGCATCGCCCGCGGCAGGTCGGGTACCAACCCGGCCAGGCGCTCGGCCAGCGCCACCACCGGCTCGCTCAGCATCGAGGAGAACAGATGGTCCAGCCGGCCAACCTGGTGGCGAACGGTCGCGACGATCTCCGGATGGCAGTGACCCAGGATCGCGCTCATCTGGCCGGAGGTGAAGTCCAGCACCTTCCGGCCGCCCGCGTCATACAGGAACGATCCTTCCGCGCGCGCCGGCACGAACGGGACGAAGTCGCCGCCATAGCCCAGCATGTGGCGCTGCGCGCGCTGCCAGAATCCGCTGTCGTCCATTGCCTGTTCCTCGTCCATGCCGCCGCTTTTCTGCGGCAAGGACGCCGAACAGCCAAGGCTGATGGGTGGGCGACCCGTGCCGACTAAGCGGCTGCGGCGCTCCCGTCACTCGCCTGGTGCTTGATTGCGCCGGCTCGATGGCCGTGATGCTCGCCGATATGGCTGTAGGCGAGCACGCCGGCCTTCGCCCGTGCCGCGGCATTTTCGTCCGGCCCGGTCGCCTGCACCGATGCCATCATGGCCGGTGCCGAATTTGCGGTGCTTACCGGCACGTTCTGCCCGGCAGCTTGTGCCGCGAGGCTGGCGGCGAACGAGGACGCCTGCGCCTCGGTCAGTTTCTTGGGGTCGGTTTTTCCCCCCGCCGAGGCGGCGCCCTTGTCGCTGATCTGATCGGACAGCCAGGAGACGCCTTTTGCGACTGACATGACCGCACCAATCGCACCGCCGATAGCAACCAGTGGAAACATCTTAGCCTCCAGTGGGCGAACCCACCGGAGGCTGAGCAGAAATCGTGCCAGTTTGGAGCGCAGAATTATTGAAGCGCGACACACCAAACGTCATAGCCGAAGTTGTGAGGCCATCCGCGTATTCGGCGTCCGAAAGACCGGATGGCCGGGACAAGCCCGGCCATGACGCGTGGGCGTGTGACTCGCACTCGATTGATCGCGGGTACGAGCATTCAGATCTCACGCTCTACTTCAGCGGCGAAAAAGCGGCCGGCACCACCAGCATGTTCTCCTGCTTCAGCAGGGCGCCGGGTGGTGAGCCGGGTGGCCACACGCCCTTCGATACCGCCTCGGCGCGGATGCGCGAGCGCTCGCCGGCATCCTTGTAGGCCCAGATATGACACCACTTGTTGAGGCCGCCCAGCTCTGAGTACCAGGCGCCGACAAGCGGCGACAGCGCGATGCGCCCCGGCACCTTCTCGGCCCAGCGCTCCATTACCGCCGGCAGTGTGCCGGGGGCGTAGGTGTACATGCGGATTTCGTAGATCCCGCCAAGGGTGCGCGGCTCGAGCGGCGGTGAGAACGCCGCCGGCAGAAAGATCTCGCTCTTCTGCTCGATCGTCAGCTCGCGTGTATTCGGTGGCCAGCCTTCGGCCTTGGATGCTTCAGCGCGCACCGAAGCGCGCTGGTCCAGGCTGTCATACGGCCAGACGTGGATGACCTGGTTCAGCGGTCCCACTTCGGTATGCCAGAACGCGGCGAGCTTCGAGAATTTTTCACGGACATGCAGCGCAGAGGCAAAGCGCTCTTCGAAGGTCGGGATGTTGCCCGGCTTCAGTGTGTAGGTGCGCATTTCGATGATCATCGCTCGCCCTCCCGTTCGATGGATGAGCAAACGTTAGTGCCCGCAGCGTGCATCAGGCAAGCGAGCGCAGGCGTGGCCGGAATTGAGCTCTTTCAGAAACGCAAAGACCCCCGCACGCCCTCAGCGTTGAACGGGGGTCATCATGCGAAGTTTGCAACTTCGCGCCTGGCTCTGATCGCCAGACGGTAGCGTGGGCTTAGTAGTCAGTCGCCGATGCCACGTTGGTCGGCAACTCCGAGACTGCCCGGTGGAGTCATGCTGCGATGCACCCTCCCTTGCAGTGGAACGATTGAAAATCTGCGCCTGCGATCGCCAGATGTCAAGCAGATTGCAACGGCCCCAATTCAAGAATTTGTAGTTACATACGGGAGGATTAGTAAATTGGTTAATCCGCCGCCGCAGCTTCCTGTTCGATGGTAATCACATCCCCCGCCAGGGTTGTACGGCGTACATCGCGCACCTCGTTGCGATCGAACCGCCGGGCGCGATGCATCGTTGTGCGGTTGTCCCACATCACCAGATCGAATGGGCGCCAGGCATGCGAGTAGACAAACTCGCGCTGCGTTGCGTGCTCGTTCAGATCGCGCAGGAATATGCGCGCTTCAGGTGTCGTCCAACCTTCGATTGCCCCGGCATGCGAGGACAGAAACAACGACCTGCGTCCGGTGACCGGGTGCACGCGCACGAGCCGTTGGCGAACCGGCTTGAACGAGGCGCGCTCTTCCTCGGTCAGATCAGTGAAGCCGATCGCCTCACGCGAATACATCAACGAATGCAGGCAGACCAGGTCCTCGACCTCTGCCTTGGTACGCTGATCCAGCGCATCATATGCTGCGCGCAGGTCGGCGAATTCGGTGTTCGCACCCCATGACGGCAGCACGCGGCCGGACAGCAGCGAATAGCGCGCCGGCACCGGACGGAACGAACTGTCCGAATGCCATAGCCGATCGCCCAGTTTGAAGAACCATACGCGATCCTGGTCGGACATGATGTTGCCGTTCTTGTCCAGATTGGAGAAGTCGGCGATGCCTGCGCCAAGGCGGCTGTCCGAACGCTTTCTGATATGTCCACCGCCTTGGTAATTCTCGAGTTCGCCAAATTGGGTGGTGAAGGCGAGTTGCTGTTCATCGCTGATGTTCTGATCGCGGAACACAAGTACTGCGTACTTGTCCATCCCGGCTTCCACCTCCGCAATCTGATCGCGGCTGAGCGGGCGGCGGCAATCGATGCCGGTCACTTCTGCGGCGAAGGTGGGAGCGAGTTGAGTGAGTGTCACGCGCATCTCGGTTGCTTCCTTCCGGTAGCGTCGCGTGCATGATGGCATGCAACCTGACGGTCGGGCAGATCCTCGGTCATGTGCGGCGGTTCGATCATGCAGCGCGTGACGCCGTTGTGAAGACGGCGCGGGTGGATGATGCGTCATCTCGGGACTTGGTTCGCGCGGTCAAGGCGGTGGCGGCGCGACGCCGCTGGGCCCGACGGAATCGATCAGCCATTGGCGGAACAGCGCGATCTTTGGGGTATCGGCGGTCGCTTCAGGTGCGACGATGTAGAAGCCCGCGTCGGCCGGCAGCACCACGTTGAACGGCACCACCAATCGACCGGCGGCGATGTCCGCCTCGACGAAGCGCGTGCGACCGAGTGCTACACCAAGCCCTTCGACCGCCGCCTCGATCGCCATGAAACTCTGGTCGAAGCTCAGTCCACGGCGCGTCGCCAGTGACACCGGCAAACCTGCGGCGGTGAGCCACAGTTGCCAGTCTTCGCGCGAGACGGTCGCGTGCAGCAGCGTGTGTTTCGCCAGATCCTCGGGGCTGCGCAGCGGGTTGTCGCCATTCAGCAGCGACGGGCTGCAAACCGGGAACATGTCCTCGGCCATCAGCCAGTCGGTGCGCAGTCCTGGCCAATTGCCTCTGCCATAGCGCACCGCCATGTCCACTTCTTCGCGCTGGAAATCGACCAGGTGCGATGAGGTGGTGATGCGCACCTCGATCCCCGGGTTGGCGTCCTGGAACGCCGCCACCCGCGTCACCAGCCACTTGGCGGCGAGCGAGGCTGTGGTGCTGACGGTCAGCACGCCCTCGCGCTCGGGGCGGCGCAGTCGGTCGGTGGCACGGCGCAGGTCCTCGAACGCGCCACGCACAGCCGGAAGGTAGGAAGAGGCCTCGCGCGTGAGTTCGAGCGCGCGATTGCGGCGAACGAACAACTGCACCCCGAGCTGCTCCTCGAGCCGCCGGATCAGGTGGCTTACCGCCGTCTGCGTGACGTTCAACTCATCGGCGGCGCGGGTGAAGCTCAGATGGCGGGCCGCGGCCTCGAAGGCGCGCAGGCCGGACAACGAGGGCAGAGTCGCCATGCGGCGGGATGTAGCATGACCTCAGCTCATGTGAAGCCTGATAAAGTATCCTTTGCGAACCGAACCAGCGGGGCCCAGTTCATCGGCAGTTCTCCATGAGGAGCGGGATCGATGTCTGCTTTTGTCCACCCATCGCTGACATATTCTCAGCCGCTGGTGACCGAACGAGCCGCCCGGCGCGGGCTGCTCGCCACCTTCCGGCAATGGCGTCAGCGTGTGCGCGAGCGGCGTGCTCTGGCCGAACTGAGCGAGCGGGAGCTGGCGGATTTTGGCGCCTCCAGCGCCGACGTCTATCGTGAACTGTCTACCCCATTCTGGCGCTCAATGCCGCCCTGCTAAGACTGCACCGAGGAGGAGTTTTCCGATGAATGCAAACCGCCTGGACGACCTGCCGCATGTCGACGCCACGCTGAACTACCTCGGGCGAATGGACGAGCGGCCCCGGAACTACACCTATGAGCCGCCTCCTGGCGTGGCGCGCTCCAACACCGTCCGCGACCCGCACACCGTGCCGATCCATGATGCGCGGCCGCTGGCCGACGACATTTCGCTGGACCGCGAGGGCTTTGCCCTGATCCACGCCGCCAGCGCGGTGAAGGATTTCTGGGACGAGGACGAGGTGCGGCGGGTGTATTATCCCGAGGTGCAGCGGGTGATCGCCGAGGCGACCGGTGCCAGCAAAGTGTTCATTTTCGATCACACACTGCGGCGGCGAATTAAGGATACCGCGGACCGCACGACCGGGGCGCCCCGGCAGCCTGCCACCAGCGTGCATGTCGATCACACGGCGACGTCCGGGCCGCAGCGGGTGCGCGACTTCTTCGGCGACGAGGCGGAAGCGCTGCTGCGCGGCAGGGTGCAGGTGATCAATCTGTGGCGGCCGATCCGTGGTCCGCTGCGTGATACGCCGCTGGCGGTGTGTGATGCGGCGTCGGTCGCTTCCGACGACCTTGTGCCATCCGATCTGGTCTACCAAAAGCGCACGGGCGAGACCTACGGCGTCAACTACAACCCGTCGCATCGTTGGTTCTATGTGCCTGAGATGCAACCCGACGAGGCGCTGCTGCTGAAGTGCTACGACTCAGCGACTGACGGGCGCGCGCGGTTTGCGCCGCATACGGCTTTCGAGGATCCGACCACGCCGGCCGATGCGCCGCCGCGTGAGAGCATCGAGATCAGGACTCTGGTGTTCCACGAAGCCTAGAGCGTGATGATCGAAGCGGGATCGCCGGAGATCTGAATCACGCGATGAACAATGAGCCAGAGCCATGGGCGCATCTGCTGCGCTCATCCGGCTCTGGCGATCATTGTCCCACCTTCGATCGGCGATTGTGCTTGCGGCCGGGCAGCCGGCCTCAAGCCCAAGCCGCCTCCGGCGGTCGCTGCGCGAGGCTTGACCCCGACCACCCGGCCGTAGCCAGCGCTTGAGATCGAATCAAGGGGATGGTGTCGCTGCCGCCTGCTGGCAGCTCAGTGCTCGCCGTCTGAACTTCTTCCGTTGCCGATCATTGCCAGCACCTCGCGGCGCGTCGTCGGGTCGTCGCGGAACGCCCCCAACATGCGGCTGGTGACCATGGTGACGCCGGACTTGTGGATGCCGCGGGTCGTCATGCATTGGTGCGCGGCCTCGATCACCACGGCGACTCCACGCGGCTCCAGCACCTGCTGAATGGTATTGGCGATCTGCGCCGTCAGCTTCTCCTGGATCTGCAGCCGTCGTGCGTAGGCGTCCACCACCCGCGCCAGCTTGCTGATGCCGACGACGCGATGGTGCGGCAGGTAGGCGACATGCGCGCGTCCGATGATCGGCACCATGTGGTGCTCGCAGTGACTCTCCAGCCTGATGTCGCGCAACAGCACGATTTCATCGTAGCCGTCGGTCTCCTCGAAGGTGCGTTCAAGCAGGGCGACCGGGTCGATCTCGTAGCCGGAGAAGAATTCCTCGTAGGCGCGAGCGACACGGGCCGGAGTCTCAAGCAGGCCTTCGCGGGTCGGATCGTCGCCGGCCCAGCGCAACAGCGTGCGGACAGCCGCTTCGGCTGCCTCTCGGGTCGGGCGGTCAGTCGAGGCTACGGTTGCCGCGCGAGCGATAGGCGAGACGATATTCACCGCTAAATTCCTCCCGGACGGTGATGGGATTGCCGCGCAATCTCCGAGCGCGCCAGTCGGGATATAAACCGCTCAGCCGAAGGCACAACCCCGTGAGCGGATTGAGCATAATCTGGTCGCGTAATGCGGACCTCCGGCGATTCCGCCTCCGGTCATCACGCTAGTGCACCCTGCCGCTCTGGTGAGGACTGTCCAGACTGAAGGCGGGAATGGCCACGTCGAAATTCTCGCCCGACGACGGTATGACCATGTGGTAGGCGCCGACCATGAAGCCGGACGGTGTGTCGAGCGGCGTGCCGGAGGTGTACTCGAAGCTTTCGCCAGGTTCGAGCAGTGGCTGTTCGCCAACCACACCGGCGCCGTTCACGTGCTGCGTTCGGCCGCGCGCGTCCGTGATCTGCCACGTCCTGCGCAGTAGCTGCACCGGTTCGCGACCTTCGTTTTCAATCTTTACGCGATAGGCCCAGACGTAGTGGCCCTCGTCCGGTTGCGACTGATCCTCGAGATAAAACGAACGTACCGTCACGCGGACATTGCGCGTGACTTTCGAATAGCCTTCCGCCATGGCGCGACCAAGTCAGTTGGATGCGACCGATTCAAGGCGAGCGGCGGCCGCTTGTCCAGTGTCCCCCCGGCTCGGCAGGTAGTGCTCCAACAGATAGAGCGGTCGGTGCTTCACCTCATCGAACACTCGGCCGAGATATTCACCGATGATCCCGAGCGTCACCAGCTGTGCCGAGCCGAGAAACAAGACGACAGCCATCAGGCTCGGATAGCCCGGCACCTCATTGCCAAATACCAGCGTGCGGACCAGAAGCTGCAGCAGAAATACAATGGATCCCAGTCCGACCAGCAGCCCGAGATAGGTTGCCGCCCGCAAAGGCAGGGTTGTGAAGCTGGTGATGCCTTCGACCGCCAGATTCCACAGCTTCCAATACGACCACGCTGTGTGACCCGCGTGTCGCGGCTGCCGGTCGTAGCTTATTGCGCAGCTGGAGTAACCGACCCAAGCGAACAGTCCTTTCATGAACCGATGGCGCTCGCGAACCCGAGACAAGGCGTGCACGACCCGGCGGCTCATCAGACGGAAATCACCCGTGTCCGGCGGAATCGGCACGGACGTCGATCGTCGCAGGATGCGATAGAATGCTGTTGCGCTGGCGCGCTTCAGCCACGTCTCGCCGTGGCGCTGGCAGCGCTGGGCGTAGACGGTATCGAAGCCTCGCCGCCAGGCGGCGATCAGCTCCGGTATCAGCTCGGGCGGGTCCTGCAGGTCGGCATCGGTGACGATCACCGCTTCGCCGCGCGCGTGGTCCAGACCGGCGGTGGTCGCGATCTCCTTGCCGAAGTTGCGCGACAGGTTCACGATTGCAACGTGGCGATCGCAATCGCGCAGCTCGTGCATCACCTCCAATGTGCTGTCGCGGCTGCCGTCATTGACGAACACCAGCTCCCATTGTTCGCCAAGGCTTTGCATGACCGCAGCGATGCGCGCGTGCAACAGCGGCAGGTTCCGCTCTTCATTGAAGGCGGGCACCACAATCGAGAAAACCGGACGGGCGGAGTGAGACTTTGTCACCGCAACCATTCTGGCGGTAAGCCAAGCCTCTCGTTTGCCGCATAAAACCTAACGCGGCGCTAATTCGGATGCGGCACTGTGGGTCGTCAGCGCGTCCGTGGAGTGGCGGTCGCGGTGAAGACGGATGCACCGACGTGTGTGCATGCGTGCATTTTTGTGGACTTTTACTCGACAGCGGTGTCAGTTCGTTCCCGTTCGACTCAATGGGTGACCAAAATCGTGCGAATTCAGGCGCTTATGCGGGAGGACAATAGCAAGCGATTCGGGGTGTATCGCCTCGGCCGTGGCTTCAAGAGGTTGACCTTAATTGCCGGGTTGATCCGCGAGTTTCTTGAGAGAGAGCCGCGCCCCGCAACAGCGCGCAATGAGCATTCGCCACGATGAAGACCGACGCAATCATACGCCAAAAGATTGCTCGGATTACCGCGGGGAGGCGCCCCCGGGTTCTGGATCTCTTCTCCGGATGCGGAGGTCTGTCGCTCGGCTTTCAAGCGGCTGGCTAGGAGATCGTGGGGGCCGTCGAGGTGGATGACGACGCGGCACGGTCTCACGGCGCCAACTTTCACCGAGGAGAAGCGGCACACTGTCGCGCTCGCGATATCGCCGCCACCTCGCCAGCGGCACTGACCACCGATCTAAGTCTGGGGCCACCTCATTCTGCTATCGACGTACTCGTCGGAGGACCTCCATGCCAGGCCTTTGCGCGCGTTGGCAGGTCCAAGCTGAGAGAGGTCGCAGATCATCCTGAGGCGTACCGACACGATCCCAGGTCCCGGCTGTACATCGACTACCTCAAGTTCGTCGAAGCCTGCGTGCCCCTTGCCGTCATAATGGAAAACGTGCCGGACATGCTGAACCATGCCGGCCACAACATCGCGGCGGAGGTGTGCGAAGTTCTCACGGAGCGGGGCTACGTCTGCGGTTATACGCTGCTGAATGCCGCGCTTTACGGGGTCCCGCAGATGCGGGAGCGCATGATCCTGATCGCAATCCGCGAAGAGATGGTCAGCGATATCCTCCTGCCGGCCCCGACGAACTGGATTGCTCTGCCGTCAGGGTACGAAGGCTCGCGAGCGGTTGCGCTGAAGCTTCTCGCCCGTGCGGATACTCACGGCCCAGATCCATGTTACAGCCCCCCCCTGAAGCAGCGCGCGACCTGCCGCCTGCAGTCACGGCTAGAGATGCGCTCCTTGATCTACCGGTAATCGATGCGCGTGCGCTTCTGGCAAACGGCTCGCTACGTCGCGGTGCGCGCCGCTTCAACGTTCCAGTGATCTGGGAATGGCCAAGTGCACTGACTGCTTATGCCAGAACCATGCGTGACTGGCCGGGGTTTCAGAACCCAGGTGTGGTGGTCGACCACGTCATTCGGTACCTGCCGAGGGATTATGCGCTCTTCGCGCGACTGAAGGCTGGCGATCAGTATCCGGAAGCCTTCAGGCATGCGGAAGCTATGTTTCAGGAAGAACTGACGCGACGCGACGCCAGAGGTGAGTGCATCCAGGAAGGCTCGGCCGCGTGGACTGCTCTGCGGAGCACGATCGTCCCTCCTTATGATGAGACGAAATTCCCGAACAAGTGGCGCAAGATGGAGGCGGATCAGCCAGCTCGCACTCTGCTGGCGCACCTAGGCAAGGACAGTTACACCCACATCCACTACGACAGCACCCAGGCCCGGACGATATCCGTGAGAGAAGCCGCGCGGCTTCAGTCTTTTCCAGACGGGTTCGTGTTTTGCGGCACAATGAACCCTGCCTTCCGGCAGATTGGCAACGCCGTTCCGCCCCTCCTCGCCAAGGCCGTTGCTGCGACTGTACTGAGCCAGCTCACTAGGGCCTGTGATGATGTTCGCCGCCCGCCGGCGGTTGCTGGTGGGGGCCGTCGGTGACAGCGAGAGACGTTATCCTTGTCCGGTCCCTGACCGATTCTGATCTGGGCCTCTTTGCCGCCCATCGTGAGGCCGCACGCAGCAAGCAGCGCGCGATTAACATCAATGCAGTGCTGGCCCACC
>JBKPOG010000187.1:0-7215 GCA_046732975.1 Pseudomonadota bacterium | reverse complement strand
CCCCGCGACCTACACTTGAAGCAGATCGTCGGCAGCGTCAGATGTGTATAAGAGACAGGATATACTCGGGCACCGGCGTGTGCGCCGGGCAGGCCCACTGGCAGTCGACCACCTTGTGAAAGTAGTCGGGGTTCCGAATGTCGGTAGGCTGCAATCTGGACTCCTCTCCCGGCCCGAGGCCATGGGCTTATGGGCGCGCTGGCTTCTGAGGCCCTGCGCGCCGTGCGTCAACCATTCTAGCGGCAGGGCTGTCCGGTCACAAATGGGATGCCGCTATCTGGATTTCAGCAATGCTTCAGCGCCGGGCGATAACGCGTGGCCGGCGAATGGGTTGATGGCGCGGACGCCGGCGAGGGTGGCGCCATCGGCAAGATCTTCGGTCAAGATGGCGGTGCAACCCGTTTCCGCAACGGTGCGGAGAAGTAGCGCGTCCCAGTATGAAGCCCGACGAGCTGCGGCCAATGCGAGCGCATCGCGCACGGCTGTTGCAGAGGCTGAAGCAGTGGGAAACATGGTCAGCCAGTCCAGGGCCTGGTCGCGCGCCGCGGCGGCGGCAACCAGGCGCTTACGAGTAACCGCCGCAAAGAATTCCGATATTGCTTGCAAGGCCAGCCAGCAATCAGCTTGACGAGCAAGGTCGATGATGCGGGCCGCCGACGCTTGCCGTGCGCCGCTCCGGCGATCCATGGCATAGACAAGGATATTGGCAGCGAGGGTGAAGCGTTCATCGCTCATGCAGGCTGTCGCGATCGAGCGGCCCGGCGCCGATATTCCAACCCTCCTCCATTCGACGCTTCGTCCGCTCCCAGGCAGCCTCCTGCTCCGGCGTCAAGACGCGCCGGCCAGATACAGGGGACAACCGGGCGACCGGCTTGCCGTTGCGGGTGATGACGAATTCCTCGCCCGCCTCGACCTCGCGGATGCAGCGGGCGAATGACTGGTTGGCCTCCCGCAAACTGACTGTCCTGGCCATTGGAGATAAGTAGCACAGGCCGTGCTACATGTAAGGGCTAGAAAACGCGCCGACTCGGGTTGTTTCGTAGGATTGGCAGCAGATCTAAACCACAACCGCACTTGACCAAGCCCCGCGCTCCGTCCGATCACCCGCCGCCATGTCCCTCCTTGTCATTTCCGGCGCCGCGATCCGGCTTGGTGGACGGAACGTCCTGAACGGAGCCGATCTGACCGTGGATCAGGGGCGCCGCATCGGCTTGGTGGGGCGCAACGGCGCCGGCAAATCCACGCTGCTGCGCGCCATCGCTGGCGATATGGTACTGGACGCCGGAGAAATCCGACTCGCCAATCGGGCCCGCATCGCAACCGTCGCGCAGGAGGCGCCCTCGGGCAGTGCCAGTTTGTTGCACACCGTGCTGCAAGGTGACCCCGAGCGCCTCACCCTGCTGGCGGAGGCCGAGACCGCACCGGCGGAACGACTGGCCGAGATCCACGAACGTCTGCGCGCGATCGGCGCCGAGGCCGCACCGGCACGGGCTGCCGCCATCCTCGCCGGTCTGGGCTTCGATGAGGCGGCGCAGCAGCGCCCGGTCGGCGAGTACTCCGGTGGCTGGCGCATGCGCGTGGCGCTGGCAACGGCGCTGTTCGCGGCTCCGGATCTGCTGTTGCTCGACGAACCGACCAACCACCTCGACCTGGAAGCGACCCTATGGCTGGAACAGTGGCTGGCGCGCTTTCCCGGCGCGGCACTGCTCGTCTCGCATGACCGCGGGCTGCTGGACCGTGCGGTAGAAGCCATCGCTTTCCTCGACCGCGGCAAGATCAGCGTCACCCCGGGCGGCTTCGACGAGTTCGTGCGTATTCGCACCGAGCGCGCCATGCAGCAGACACGCGAAGCCGAGCGCATAGCCGCCGAACGCGCGCACATTCAGTCGTTCATTGACCGGTTCCGCTACAAGGCGAGCAAGGCTCGGCAGGCGCAGTCCCGCATCAAGGCGCTCGCCCGTCTGCCGCAGATCGAGACGGTCATCGAGGACGCGCCGACGCGCTTCGACTTCCCGGAACCCGCACGGATCGCACCGCCGATCCTGGCGCTCGAGCGTGTCGCGGTCGGCTACGACGGCACACCAGTGTTGCGCAACGTATCGTTGTCGATCGACATGGACGACCGCGTCGCGCTGCTCGGTGCCAACGGCAATGGCAAATCCACATTGGCAAAGCTGCTGGCCGATCGGCTGCCGGCCCTATCGGGAGAGATCCATTGTGGGCCCAAGCTGCGCGTCGGATATTTCGCGCAGCATCAGGCGGATGAGTTGGTCGAATCCGAGGCCCCGATTGACCACATGGCGCGGGCGCTGCCACGCGCCTCGCCGCCACAGGTTCGGGCACAACTGGCGCGCTTCGGCCTGGATGCCGACCGCGCCGGGACGCCAGTTGCGAATCTGTCCGGCGGTGAGAAGGCGCGGCTGTTGCTGTCGCTCGCCACGCGCGATGCACCGCAACTGCTGATTCTGGACGAGCCGACAAACCACCTCGACATCGATGCGCGCGAGGCGCTGGTGAAGGCGTTGGCCGACTTTCAGGGCGCTGTGCTGCTGATCACGCACGATCCGCACCTGGTGGAGTTGATCGCCGACCGGCTTTGGTTGGTTGCCGATGGTACAGTGCGCGCCTTCGATGGTGACCTGGACGACTATCGCGCACTGCTTGCCGAGCGTTCGCGATCGGCGGCGAAGCCCGAGGTTGCCAGTCGCCGAAACGAGCGCCGCGAGCGCGCCGATGCACGCACAGCGCTTGCACCGCTGCGCAAGCAGGCACGCGACGCGGAGGCAAGACTGGCAAAACTGGCGGCGGAGCGTTTAGCGATCGAGAAGATGCTGACCGACCCGGAGCTCTATGTGCCGACGCGCAAGTCGGAGATCGCCGCCGCCAATGCGCGATTGGCGGCGATCAGCAAGCTGGCCGCCGCAGCCGAAGCAGAGTGGCTGGCCGCCGAAGAGGCACTCGAAGCAGCGTCCTGATACTCTGATCTCTAATATCGGCGCGGCAGCGGAGACAGACAGCGTGATCTACATGGTTGAGATGGCACTGCTCGATACAGCACGTCGCGCCGAGTGGGAGGATTGGTACACAGCGCATCAGCATCGGCTGCTGTCGATCCCTGGCATCCATGCGAGCCAGCGGTTCGAATGCATCCACGTCACTCCGGCGCCGTTCGTCGCGCTGCACGAGGTGGACGGCCCACAGGTGTTCAGCTCGGATGCCTACCGTGCGGGCGCGGGCCCATCGAACACTGGCGAATGGCAAACCAAGATGGGGAACTGGCATCGCAACCTGTTTCGTGGCCTCGACCACACACCCAATGTGACGATGGATGCCCGGCTCGTTGTAGTCGAACGTAACTGCGAAGCCGCGCTGCCGCGCGACGCCAATGTGCGGTGGATGGAAGCCGTCGGCCTGGATCAAAGCGTGCGCCGACGCGGTCTCGCCGTGATGACACCAGCAAGCGCGGATCTGCTCGCTGATACGCCTGGCATCCGCGTGCTCAGGCCTCTGGGAGAACGACTGGTTGGGCCTGCTTGATATGAGCCCTATGCAAGCGCCACGTAGATGCCGAACGCAGCAGCGGCGGCGCCAATAACCCCGGCAGCAACCGCGAGGGCGGGCACCGCGGTAACCACGGCGACCGACGCCAGCACGATGGCAATCTGCAGGGCGCCGGCCACCAACTCGAACTGGTGATAGCGATGGAACGCATGGTCGGGCCTCTTGCTGGACCGCCGCGCTCCATGAACTCAACCGATCGCGCGATCGTGAGATTCCGCGGCTGGGGCAGGCACCATGGGTTAAAAGATCGCTTGAACAAGCCCTTGAAAAGCGGAGCTAAAGTTGTAAAGCAGCTTTGGCAGACGAGGCATGGCGGTTCGCTCTTCCTGTCGTTCGGCTGTTCACCCAATCTGAGAGCATGCCTGCTCGTCCCATCTGGCGTGGTCACCTTCGCTTGGCACTTGTCTCGTGCCCGGTCGGGTTGTGGAACGCGAAGACCGATCGTGCGTCGATCCGCTTCAACCTGATCAACCCTGCTACCGGCAATCGGATCAGGATGATCACTATCGACCCTGACACCGAGAAGGAAGTGCAGCGGCGCGATCTCGTGAAGGGCTATGAGTTCCAGAAGGGTCGCTGGCTGACGCTGCGCGACGAGGACTTTGACAGCGTCAAGGTCGAAAGCTCGTCCACGATGACGATCGACAAGTTCGTCGAGGTCAGCTCGATCGATCCGATCTACTACTCCGGCAGCTATTACCTGGCGCCCGATGGCGAGGCAGGACGCGACGTGTATGCGGTGCTGCACGAGGCCATCGCGGAGACCGGACGTGTCGCGCTGGCCCGCGTCGTGATTGGCCAACGGGAGCGCACCATCGCAATCCGCGCGATGGACGGTGGCCTTGTTGCCCATACGCTCGACGAACAGCGGGATATCAACGACTCCAAAGCGATTTTCGGCGACGTCGCCAGCCTCAAGACCGAGCCGGAGATGGTGCAACTCGCCAAGCAGCTGATCGATCGACAGACCACGACCTACGATCCGGCGGACCTCGAAGACCATTATGAGACGCGGCTTCGTGCCATGCTCGACGCAAAGCTGAAGGGTGAAGGCATCGACGTGAGCGAGCCGGAGGAACCGGATCGTGGCAACGTCATCGACCTGATGGCGGCATTGAAGAAGAGCCTGGGCCAGGCGTCAGAGCAGAAACCAGCCGGCACCGCGAAGAAACCAGCCAGGGAAGTCAAGCCGAGGGCTGCGGCGCAACCTGCCGCCAAGGCTCCTCGGAAGCGTGCGTCATAAGCGATGCTTCCATCAAAGTCGCTCGAACACCGGATGCGCGTACTGCAGAACCAGGCACGGCTCGCCGCGGAGCGGGCTGTCCCTGGCGAGAGCGGGGCTGATCCCCAGACGAAGATGCCTCTGCTGGTCGAAGTAAAGAGCTGTCCACCGAAGCAGCGCACCAGACGCGGCAATACCAGGTCGAAAGCCGATCAGGCTGACTTCGGAGACATGTAGCCGGCTTGGTGTAGACCGGAACCCATGGCCAAGGCGCCTGAGACCCCGCAGCAGGACCTAGCGGAACGACCACTGGGACGTGTCCTTTCGGCGCGCCAGTTTTGGGACCTGATGGAACGATGGCGCATTCCTGACGCAACAGCGCTGGAACTGATCGAGTTCCCCGGCAAGTTGGGAAAGGAAGGCAAACGGCCACGCTTCCGCTTCACCACTCACCAGCAGCGTATTACGTCCTACCTGCCGGCGATCAACGAAGCGCTCGAAGCGACCGGCAAGGATCAAGCGTGGCTACACCGCAAGATTGCCACCCCGCCATTCAATCGCAGGTCACCGATCGAGCACATGCTGGCGCGTAGGATGGACGGGATGACGGATGTGCTGCGGGCGCTGAACCGGGACGCGATGCGCGTCGCGTTACGCGGCGATTGAGCGCCACCGCCCCTAAATCAAATCACCAATCCGCCGTCTACATGCAGCGTCTGCCCGGTAATGTAAGCGGCGGCCGGCGATGCCAGGAACGCGACCGCTGCCGCCACTTCCTTGGGCAGGCCGACACGGCCCAGTGGCACACTGGCAACCTGCCGACGCAGCCGCTCCGGATCGATCGCGACATGCGCGCCTGGATCCTTGCGGATGAAACCAGGCACCACTGCATTCACCGTGACACCGCTTGATGCCATTTCCATCGCAAGCACCCGAACCAGCGCCTCAAGACCCGCCTTCGCCGCCGCCGAGGCAGCAAACAGCGGCACATCGGGGCGGAACGCGTGCGCAACAAAGCTCGATACTGCCACGATGCGCGCGTAGCGCTCGCCCTTCAGGTGCGGCGTTGCGGCGCGAGCCAGGCGAAAGAACGCCCCCTGGATCGCCTCGACGGATGCCGTCATTGCCGCATCGCTCAGTTCGGCGAACGCTGTCCGGTCGGCGAAGCCGGCATTGCTGATCAGCACATCGAGGCCACCGAACCGTTCGACCGCATGTGCGATCACCGCGGGCGCGACAGTTGGATCGGCAAGATCACCCAGCGCGACCTCGGCGTCGGCCCCTGCAGCCCGGACTTCGGAAGCCAAGCTGTCGGCGCCTGCGCGATTCTTGCGCGTGTGCACCAGAACTGCCACTCCCGGCGAGGCCATCGCGCGACACACGGCAGCGCCGATGCCGCTCGCCGCGCCGGTTACCAGCACGGTCCGCTTCTGCGTCATCCGCTAAACCACGTCGTGCGGGCGCAGCCGACACAACTCGGCATCCGCATCCGTCTCAATCTGCAGCGTCGCATGTCCAATTCCGAAACGATCGCGCAATGCAGTTGTTACATCGTGAAGGCTTCTCTCGGCAGCCGGATCGTTACAGACAAGGTGAGCGGTCAGCGCTGTCTGCGTGGTGCTGAGACCCCAGATGTGCAGGTCGTGTACTTCGAGTATGCCAGGCACAGACGCCAGATACTCCTCGACCTCGTCCTGTGCCACACCGTTCGGCACGGCGTCCATCGTCAGGTCAATCGATTCTCGTAACAATCCCCAGGTGGTACCGACGATAACGGCGCCGATCCCAAGACTTACCACCGGATCAAGCCAGAGCCAGCCAGTGACCCAGATCAGCGCACCCACGATGACAACAGAGGCCGATACCGCAGCGTCCGTCGCCATGTGCAGGAACTGCGAGCGGATGTTGATATCTTCGCCACGCCCACGCATGAACAACAACGCGGTCGCACCGTTCACAAGAATTCCGACTGCGGCAATGACTATGACGACTGGTTCGTCGAGGGTGGCAGGCGCCACAAGCCGCCGCACCGCTTCAACCCCGATCGCGCCGACACCGATCAGCAGGATGGTGGCGTTGAGCAGCGTAGCCAGAATGGAACTTCGACCCCACCCATAAGTACGCCTCCCGCTTGGCGGTCGTCGCGTCAGCCAGGCGGCACCCCAGCCCAGCAGCAATCCCAGTACATCCCCCAAATTGTGCGCCGCGTCCGCCAGCAGCGCCATCGAGTTCGCCAGCAGACCGAATCCGATTTCAGCCGCAACGAACCCGACATTCAGTGCAGCGCCAATGGCGAAGGCGCGATCATGCCCTGAGGCGTGATGATGATGGTGGTGGTGTGCATGATCGTGACTAAGGTGCGACATACCATCCTGATATTGCTCCTATCGACGGTCGTTGGCCAAGCGCGTGCAAGGTGATAGATCACACAC